>DCQQ01000042.1:71136-99315 GCA_002323515.1 Balneolaceae bacterium UBA1514
AAAGCCGTTACAAATTCCCATAACCAGGCCTCCTTTTTGGGCATACCCGATCAATTCTTGCATGATAGGCGAGAAGCGTGCAATCGCGCCTGAACGAAGATAGTCTCCATATGAGAACCCACCAGGAACTATAATCATATCCAATCCGGATACATCTGTTTCTTTATGCCAAAGAAATTTTACCTCGGCATTCATCACATGTTTTAAAGCATGATATGCATCATGATCACAATTTGAACCTGGAAATACAATTATACCAACTATTGCCACTTTATGCCTCTTTTGGGATTAGCCTTTTATTTCTGTTATCAATTCAATTTCTCTTAAAATATAATCTCGCTTTAAACACTCTTCAAACTCTCCTTCAAAAACAATGGCTTTACCCTCACTATGAACTTTTAAGGTTAATTCTTCCGCTCGACCACGCCCACATTTCAATGCCTTGATCAATTGTTGAATTACTTCTTCAAAGGTATGCACCTCGTCATTATATAGTATAAGTCTCCAAGGCGTTTGAATCGCTTCCTCAACCTCTTCTTGGGCGAGGGTTTCTAAGTCACCCTTGTTGCTAGCGTCTTTAGCAAAGCTTAGAGTATGAATTACATTTGGATACATTTAATGCTCTATGTCTAAGATTCGAACTGGATTTCAAAATCTTCCATTACTTCATTTGCTAATAATTTACTGCAGGCCGATTCTACAATGCCTCTTGCCTCTTCTTCGTTACTGGCTTGTACATCTATCTCAATAAATTTACCAATACGAACACCTTCAATATTAGTTAATCCTAAGTTTTGTAAGGCATGATGAGCCGCTTTTCCTTTTGGGTCTAGAATAGACGGGCGTAAGGTTACGTTTACTTTTGCTTTGAACATAAATGAATAATTTTAAATGATACCTAAAGGTAGGGTTTCTAAGGTTTAGCTGCTAAATGTATCCTTTAAAAAAATTTAGTGACGTTGTGGTTTTTAGTTGGACTTAGATTCAATTTCCTTTGAAATTAAATTCAGTATTTCAAGCTCTGTCTGTTCTTCAGGATAAAACCACTGGATGAATGGCCATTTTCTGAACCATGTTTCCTGCCTTTTTGCATATCTCCTAGTATGAGTTTTGATTTTCTCAACGGCCTCTTCAAGGCTTAATTCTCCATTAAAGTGCGAAATTATTTCTGAATAGCCAACGGTTTGTAGTGCTTGATTTTCTAATGAATACCCTTTTTGTAACAAACCCCTCACTTCCTCTACCAATCCTTGCTCCATCATGTGATCTACCCGTTTTTCAATGCGTTCATGTAAACTCGAACGGGGTCTATTAAGGCCGAAAACAAGTGTGTGATTAGGGCATATGGCAGGTTTGTTTGAGTGAAAGGAACTAAAAGGTTTACCTGTTTCGTAGTACACATCTAAGGCTCTAATAATGCGCTGAGGATTTAACCCATCCATTTTTCGAGCATAGTCTGTATCAACCCGGATGAGTTTTTCATATAGTAGCGCTATTCCCTCGGTTCTGGCTTGCTCTTTTAATTGAGTTACACGCGCGGGGTTGGCTTTGGGCATAGGGTCTAAACCGTTTATCAAACTGCTTAGATATAGAGTGGATCCGCCCACATAAACCAACGGGGTGTTTGGATAAGCTTGACGGTGTTCGGCATCCCATTGCTGAATACGTTCTAAAAAAGCAAAAGGTGAATCCGAATCTACTGGGTCCAAGTTATCCACGTTAAAATGGGGGATCTGCTTCCGTTGCTCTACACTTACCTTAGCGGTTCCAATATCCAAATACCGATAAGATTGTCGGGCATCAACCGAAACTATGCTTGTTTTAAGTCTTTCTGCCAAGCCAATGGATAGATTGGTTTTACCAACTGCTGTCGGTCCTAGAAGTACAATTTTACGTATAGGATTTGGATTCATTATTAATCCCATACAACGCGTACAGAAACACGGTGCGTGCTACCCAGCTCAGCTCCACTACCTGCAAAGCCCATAAATCCATAATCAATCGCAAATTTATAGACTTCCACTCCCATACCTAAGGTAGGTCGCATGGTCCACCCTGAAAATGGATCTTGATATAAATCAGTCAAACCCACCCGTAAGGATAGGCGGTCTCTAAACACCCCTTCTACTCCGAGACGTGGCTCTAAGCTCCATGATCCTAGGTTTAGGTAATAGACTTCTCTACCCTCAAACATACTAAGTACATCAAAAGCAGTGTTTAATGCCCATTCTTTATATTGAATACTTCGTGCTATGCCCATCCGTAAAGATGGCCGGACATATTCGTCGGAACCTTCAGGAGTCTGATCGCCAAAAACTTCTTCATAGCCTTCAAATTGATCTTGATTAATCGTCCAAACTTTTCGCAATGTGGTGGCATCTATCCACTGAATGCCCCATAACCATTCATTCCAGCTACCTTGAGCTCCCAAGTCTAAACTGTAGCCCCATGCATGCGCGAAAGGACCTAACTTTTGCCGAATAAATTTCAGTGAGCCCCCATAATAAATGGGTAAATCACCCGGTGCTTGCTCAGAAGCGTAAGATATATACCATGCCATATCAGTAGCACTGAAGCGAGTAATGTATTGTTCAACGTTTGCTTTAGGCCCCCCGTTCTCCCCTCTATTTGGGTCCCAAGCATCTAAAGTATTGGCGATGTTGTCGACCCCTTGTCTAAAAAAACTAAGGGCCAACACCCCTCTGTCCTGAGGCAAAGGCAGTGCTACAGATCCGTAGTCATAGCCCACGACACCTCCAAAGCGCTCAGAATGCATGTACATAATTTGCACGTCTTCTACCGTTCGCAAACCCGCCGGGTTCCAGTAGGCCGCACTAACACCACGACTAATAGCCGCTTGTGCTCCGCCCATACTCAACGTTTTTGCCCCTGCACCCACTCGCAAAAATTCACTGCCGTATTTCGCATGAAGCGATTGAGACATAACGTGCATTGGAGCACAAAACAGAAGTAAAACGACAAAAAACCCTTTGCCACTGGGCGATGTTGGTCTATACAAAATGATGCGGTTTATTGTTTTTATACCCAATTTCTAAAGATATAAAATGCACGGAAGTGAATTCGTAAAAATGAACGGTGCTTAGTTGCAGAGAGTACCGTATTTTCTTAGTATAAGCACATATGTTGGAAAGGGCAATCCAACCGTTAAACCGTCGAATAAATCCCTATAATTCAACCACCTATGAAATTTTCTATATCCAGTAGCGAACTCAACAAAGGGCTCTCCAACATAATTGGCGCCGTACCTAATAAAGCAACCTTGCCTATTTTAGAAACAATTCTATGTCAGAGTGAGAAGAGTAGTATTAAATTAAGTGCCACCGATTTAGAAATTTCCATTATACAACATGTTCAGGCAGATATTGAAGAGCCTGGTTCTATTGCTATTCCGGCAAGAAGACTTCTGGAAACTCTTAGACAGCTCCCTAACATAACGGTCTTTTTTGAAGTAGACGA
The DNA here is from genome assembly GCA_002323515.1 of Balneolaceae bacterium UBA1514. Classification (GTDB taxonomy): domain Bacteria; phylum Bacteroidota; class Rhodothermia; order Balneolales; family Balneolaceae; genus UBA1275. Next base: position 74,614 of record DCQQ01000042.1, read on the forward strand.
CCGTAACAATATTTTATTCAAAACGGATAAAGGTACCTACAAACTAGTGGGTGACAATGCCGATGACTTCCCCGAAGTACCCGACTTAATTGATGGAACCACCATTAAAACTAAAACCAAGGTCGTTCAACAGGCCATTAACAAAACGCTTTTCGCTGTATCTAACGATGATTTACGGCCAGCCATGATGGGTGTTTATTTTCAACTCGGGCCCAATGTCTCTCAATTTGTTTCTACCGATGGCCACCGGCTCGTTAGGTATAGTGCCACTGAAATGACCACTGCACAGGAACATTCTTTTATTGTTCCTGATAAAGCCTTGTCATTAATTCAAAAGAGTATCTCAGATGAACTAAGTACCATACAAGTAAATCAAGATCATGTAAGTTTTAAAAGTGGTACCACCCAATTAATAACCCGCTTAATAAACGAACAGTATCCTAACTATGAATCGGTAATTCCTCGAGACAATGATAAATTTTTGTCTATTAGTAAAGACCAAATGCTTTCGACCGTCAAACGAGTCTCTATCTTTTCGAGTAGCACCACCCGACAAATTCGTCTACAACTAGATGCCGATAAATTGACCATTCGCGCCGAAGATTTGGATATGAGCAGCGAAGCCAAAGAAACCATTGATTGTGATTACAGTGATGAATCCATGGAAATCGGTTTTAATGCCAAGTACTTATCCGACGTATTACAAAATATCGATGGGGATGAAGTAAGCTTTGAGTTTTCCTCTCCAAATAAGGCAGGAATTGTAAAACCCACACAAAGTGACGAAAGCGAAGAAATGTTAATGTTGGTAATGCCGGTTATGTTAAATAGCTATAGCTAGAGCTGCCATGAATCCTTGTCGCTCTTAGTACATCTATGAGCAAAATAATTACTCTTACTACAGATTTTGGGCTTCAAGACCACTATTTAAGTGCAATGAAAGCCGTTATGCTAGGAATTTCTTCTGATATAAGGTTTATTGATATTTCCCACGAAATACCCCCCCAGGATATTATGGCCGGCGCCTGGGTCATTCGGAATGCCGCCTTTCTCTTCCCCCCTAAAAGTATTCATTTAGTGGTGGTTGACCCTGGGGTTGGAACCGACAGAAACCCCATTGTTCTGGAAGTAAACGATCAGATTTTTGTGGGCCCAGACAACGGGATTTTTTCGCTTTTTTTTGAGGAATTCAATTACAAAGCGTACAAATTAAACAAGCCAAAATACTGGAGAGATGTCCGATCGAGAACCTTTCACGGACGCGATATATTCTCCCCCATTGCTGCTCATCTAGCCAAAGGTGTGAGCTTGGAAGAGCTGGGAGATCCCATTAGCAATTTAGTGAGTTACCACTGGGCTGTCCCCATAGGGGATAAAGATGGTTTACAGGGATGGGTAATTCACATAGATCGTTTTGGAAACTTAATCACCAACATATCCGAAGAGTTGATCGAACAAACCATTGGCCGCAGAAAAGTTCGAATATACGTTGGCAATACCATGATCGATCACCTGGTTAATACCTTTGAAGACGTCGCCCCCGGTGAACCGGCCGCCTTTGTTGGCAGCTCCGGTATGATGGAAATAGGGATAAATCGAGGGAATGCCGCTGAAATGTTAAGTGTAGATAAAGGCACACAAATTTCATTGGTCCTCCAAAAGTAACCTTGAGGTCGTTAGATTTGGTTAGGTGAACGCAGTACGTCAGGGCTTCGTTTTGTAGGCATGTGTGTTCGTAACGTTTAGTGCCACAGCTCGTATACCTATGTGAATGACGGCAATCATGATGCAATAAATCAACTAATTTCAACTATCAGTCAGAAGCTATGTTATTAGAACTTCGCGCCCCACACAATGAACGCCTTTCTATAGAACTACCGGTAGAGGCTGCACACCTAGGTACCCCTTTTAATGGTTCTCTTTGTGCGGAAGATGGGCAGCTCTTTTCTATTGATCGTAATATTGTGCAACTCGTTGAAAATAAAAGAACGTTTGATACCCTCGCTCAACTATACAACCATGTACCAGTTACTGCTCAAGTGTACGAGGATCTATGGAGAAGACGTTCTATAGGTTTACTAAGTGGGGAAGATTTTAGTTTAGAAGAGGAAAAAAAACTATTGCTGGATTGGACCGAGCCAAAAGGTGGGGAAAAGATATTAGATCTAGGCTGCTCCACGGCCTTTTATGCAAGAAGCCTACAAGATTATGAACCTGGCGCACAGACAGTCGCGCTCGACCTTTCCCTTCCCATGCTCCAAAAAGCTCGTGAAAAAGCGGTGGAAGAAGAAGTTGACCTATTTTTATTGCAAGCCGACGCCCGCCAACTACCTTTTTTTAGTGATACCTTCGATTTAGTTGCAATGGGGGGGACCTTAAACGAAGTATCCAATACCGCTCAGGTACTTACTGAAATCCGGAGAGTATTACGACCGAATGGCCGCTTTTTTATTATGTATCTTTTAAAAAGTACCCATTGGTTAGGAAGAGTAGCTCAAGAATCCAGTTCATTGGGGGGCTTACATTATTGGACCTATGAAGAATCTAAAAACCTATTTAAAGGGGCAGGTTTCACCATAGATCGAGTGGAAACGAAAGGTATTGTAGCCTTTGCACTGCTGGGTTAACGGCACAATCTAAGTATACTATTCCTGAATAGTGGCCTTACATTTGTTCCGGCGCATGGATACCCAAAATGCCTAATCCATTAGATAAAACCCTAGCGGTTTGTCTCGCCAAAAGAACTCGAGCTTGTGCACATTCTTGTTCTACACCCATAATTCTGCAGTCATGGTAGAAAGAGGTAAAGTCGGTCGCCACATCATTCAAGTAATTAATTAAACGATGGGGTTCATTTGTGTCAGCGGCTCCTAAAATCGCTTTAGATAATTTAAAGAGTGTTTTCATTAGGGTTAATTCCGAAGGATGAACCAATGGTTTTAACTGCTCAAGGGTTGGGTATTCTGGAGGGGCGCCATATTCTTCTTCCGCTTTACGTAGGATACTGTGAATACGTGCATGCGCATATTGAAGATAAAATACTGGGTTCTTTTCGCCAGCCTCTTTGGCTTGTCCTATATCAAATTCCAAGTGAGTGTTTGGAGACCTCATCAAGAAGAAAAATCGGGTAACATCCGAACCTACCTCATCCATTAATTCGTCTAAGGTAACAAAATTAGCTTTTCGTGTACTCATTTTAAAAGGTTGACCGTCTTTGACTAAGGTCACAAACTGATAGACAATAACGCGAATTCGTTGCTCATCATAACCCAGTGCTTGTAATGCGGATAATATATCTGGGTAAGTTGCAATATGATCGGCACCAAATACATCCACACACTCATCGTAACCTCTGTCTAATTTATTGGCATGATAGGCAATATCGGGTAGACGATACGTTGGCTCTCCCGTACTTTTTACCAAAACAGTATCTTTTTCTTTTCCAAACTCAGTAGTTTTAAACCACGTTGCTCCATCAGCTTCGTAGACCAAGCCTTTTTCTTTTAGCGCTACCAGCACCTTCTCAATGTCTCCATTCTCATATAGATCAAATTCATTATAGAAACTGTCCATATGAATATTCATTCGTTCCAATGTCTGGCTAATGTCCGTAAATATGGCTTCTTGGGCTGCTTTTTTGAATGCCTCCCAATCCTTTCCTTCCCACTCTTTGCCGAATTGGTCAATAATTCCTTGGGCAATATCAATGATATAAGCACCCTCGTAGCCTCCCTCTGGTAGCTCAATCGACTGACCTAATAACTGCTGGTATCGGGCTTGTACACTTTGACCTAATACCCTCATTTGACGACCTGCATCGTTAAAATAGTATTCCCGATCAACAGACGCTCCTGTCCATTCCAATAAGCGAGCAATCGTATCTCCTAGTACCGCATTTCGCCCATGTCCCACAGTCAAAGGCCCGGTAGGATTCGCACTTACAAATTCTATTTGGACCCGTTGCCCTTTTCTAGACGCTGTTTTACCAAAATCTGAGCCTTCTTTTATAATCGCCCTTAATTGTTGATATACATATTCCTTCGCAAATCGAAAGTTTATGAAGCCAGGCCCTGCAATTTCGATGGCCTCCAATACCTGTGGGTCTAGTGGCATAGCATCGAGCAGTTGCTGAGCAATGGCACGGGGGTTTTGGCGCAGTGGTTTTGCTAAAAGCATGGCGATATTGGTCGATACGTCACCATGTTCGGCGAATTTAGGAGATTCTAATTGAATCTCAGGCAGCTCGGTGATATCAAGTCCCGATAAGGCCTTTTGGAGTAAATCATAGATATAACTGTTCATGCCTCAAAGATACAGTTTTCCCTTGAATGGTGTTAACCCAAAAGGGGGACAAAATGCCCCTAGGGCGTCCCTTATACCAGACCCTCACTTCGCATAGATACATAGTCATAGCCGGCAATAATGATATAATCATCAAGGGGTACTCCTAACATGGTACCGGCTTCTTGAATACGCTTTTTTAACTGAATGTCCGCATGAGATGCCCGCGTGTTCCCAGAAGGGTGATTATGTAAGATAATGATGGATTGGGCGTGGTGCAAAATAGATAGTCTCATAACTTCAGCCGGTTCTACTACGGTGGCACTACTATCGCCCGAGCTTATTTGCTTAAAATTGATCATTTGTTTTTGATTATTCAAGAAGCATACAATAAACACCTCTTTGGTTAAATGGCGAAGTTTAAGCCCAAAAAACGCAGCTACCGCCTTGGGGCCCGTAATTTGAATGGGCACGATATCCGAAGGGCTTTGCACCCGCCGTGATAGTTCAAAACAAGCCTCTAAGGTAAGTGCTTTAACCTAGGCAATACTAGGAACTACCCGTAACTCTTTTCCATTCTTTCCGGGACATACCATGCAGGCCTCCCGACTCTTTTAAAAGTATTCACGCTGTGTCTAACACTTTATACTTTTTGGAACCCGATCTAATTAGTATGGCCAATAATTCCGCGTCCGTTAATAAGGAGGCGCCATGCCGTTTTAATTTTTCCCGTGGTTACTCTTGGGGTACTTAATTCTTGCACCCTGAAATGGGACTGTTCATCATTCATAGTTTACTCTGTTTTAACATTAATATTCTGTTTAAAAAAGAGCACCGCTAGAGTGAGCTCTTACCTTATTATTTTATTAAAAATCAATGCTACAATACCGCATCCAATCCGAACCAATAGGAGAGCCAGGGGGCACTCCCAACGCGGGGGAAGCTTCGAAAATAACAGGATCATCAAGGTATTGATCTATCATAAGCGCCGCTTGTCTGGCCATTGGCCGCATAAACCCCTCCATCATAGATGCTACCGATTCAAGTTTATCGAGCACAATCGCTTTGGTAAGTGGACTAGACTGGCTTGACGCATGTAATACAATCATGTGGCGAACTACCTCATAATTGACCACTTCCTGAACGGCTCCCTGGTAACTCTGTGACTCCTCTTTCCCCCAAGTTACGGTCAATAGCGCATCTAGGGTTTCCTCCAAGCTTAGGTTATTGTCTCTGGCTCCGTACTCTACCAGGCGATTTGCTCTCTCCGTATGCAACAACAACCCAAGAGTCATATTTGCAGAAGACTGAGCAATACTTAAGGCATCAAGAGAAGGACCAGTTCTGCCGCTGAATAATTCTCTGGTTGATGGGAGCCCCGCCGGCCGTGGCGGTATCATATCGAGCAGTGAAGGGGGAAGAGCCAAGACCTCCGGCTCTAATGTAGATAATACTGCTTGTAGGGCATTTCGCTGAGCGCTCGCGCGGACGATACGAGGGCTAGGCTGATTATCTCCTTTAATTTTGTAGGTATATTCCATGCCCCCAATTAACTTTACTGTACCTTCAACCTGGTATCGGTGGAAAAAATAAATGGGTACCAGAACATCTTCCAAATAAGTTGTTGGACGGCCACTGGTTATATTTGCCATTCCAAATTGTGTAAGAGCAATGTCTCGCACCTCTAAAATATGAGCCAATTGGTCGGTCGGGTCTTGTCCATAATCCCATAAATGCGCCGTTGGATGCGACCCACCTTTTGGTCTTGCATCATTGTCAGAAATATAATCCAATCCCCTAGCATGGGCCTGCTCAAGTAGTTCATTTAAGGCCTTTGTTTCATCCACATTATCTGGGAAATCCTGGTATCCATAGGCTATGGTAACTTTATCCCAATCGCCAATGGCTGTATCGTAAGCATCATCCAAGTTCAATTTTCCATCAATAATATCCACCTTAGGGTGAGGGTAATCCATAACGGACGCTCGATTATTTACACTTGAAGCAAAATTGTGATAAATACCTAGAGTGTGCCCAACTTCGTGCGCAGAGAGTTGTCGAATTCGCGCTAGGGCCATCTCCATCATGGGCGAATCAGCTAGGTTTTCCAACACACCCTCACTTTCGGATTCTTCGCTAAATGGAGCCAACAACCCAGTGGCAATCATGTAATCTTGTCGCACTCGTAATGAGCCCAAAAGGACATTCCCCTTGATAATTTCTCCGGTTCTCGGATCAACCACAGATCCTCCATAGGACCATCCTCGAGTCGAGCGATGCACCCAGTTAATCACATTGTATCGAATATCTAGGGGATGAGCATCGTCGGGTAGCACTCTTACCTGAAAAGCATCTTTATATCCAATGGCCTCAAACGCTTGATTCCACCATTGAGCTCCATCCAATAAGGCTGATCGAACGGGCTCGGGAGTCCCATTATCTAAATAATATATGATCGGTTCAGTGGCTTCACTAACTTCCGCTATAGGATCTTTTTTCTCTAGCCTATGACGATTAATAAATCGAACGGCCATGTCCTGCTCAATGGGCGCAGCATAATCCATAAAGGTCGTTGGGTAATAGCCCGCTCTAGGATCATAGACTCTTGGGATGTACTTATTATCCGGAAGCTCAACAAATGAATGATGTTGACGGACCGTTATGGCCGACGGGTCGGGTACCACTGATCGTACTTCGCGGCCAGGATTACTCCCTGTAAAAGTAAGCATGGTTTCGAATTCAGTATTCTTTGGGAAGTTGAAAGTTCCTTCTGGGTGCAGAGCTGAACGGCTCTTATCCAAGCTATAAGAGCCTTCCCCCATCCGCCGTAACCGATCGGTAACCCCATGAGCATCTCGCATCAAAAAGGGGGTTAAGTCGATCAGATATGCTCCATTTTCTTCGGCTTCAATAGGAAAACCGTACAATACCGACGAAGCAAAAGCCTCCCGAACCGACTTTTTTTCTAACTCATGATCAGACTGGGCTATATACCGTAGATTGGGCTGTATAAAAAATAACTTCGGCCCTCTCTTTTCGAAATACACCACTCGCTCACCGCCCTGCTGACTTCTATCCAAACCAATATCATTGGATCCAACCCCAGCAGCTAAGTAATTGGCATAAAGAAATTCTTTATTTAGCTCCGTTACTCGTAACCAAAGCCTATCCTCGCCATCATCATAATAATAGGTGAAAAACCCCTCTGAAGCCTCTAAATCACCTACTTTCTCCAAAATATTTTGAGCGTTACTAGTTCCAGCAAAAAGGACCTGAATCAAGAAAAGAAACAGGAACTTGTACCCGGCCACACGATAGAATAATTTACTTTTTTGGGTTGATGGTACCGCCGCAGACTCAACGGTTCTTGAATGATTATTCCACATAATAATACGATTTAAATTAGGGTCAAGTTAATCTTGAAGAGATTCATTTTTCATCCTATCAAAATAATCGTGAGCAGCGCTCATGACTTTTGGAGATAACAGAATAGCTGCTGTCATCGTAGGAATGGCCATTAATGCAAACATTCCATCCGTAAAGTTTAAAACGGCTTCAATGGTGGCCACGGAACCAAAAATAATAGCCGCCGCATAAAAATAGTTGAAGTACTTCTGCCGCTCCGCCCCAGCCAAAAAGCCTAAACATTTTGTGCTGTAATACGAATAAGTGAACAAAGAACTAAAGGCAAATATAAGTACACAAACCATAAGCACATACACCCCTATAGGGCCCATAGCCTCCTGAAATGCCGAGGCCGTCAAGCTAATCCCATTAACATCACCAGAGGTCCAAACTCCCGTCACTAAAATAGCCAAAGCAGTCATGGTACAGACCACTAATGTATCAATAAACGGGCCCATCATAGCTACCAAACCCTCACGCACTGGCTCTTTAGTTTTGGCTGCACCATGAGCCAAGGTCGCAGTTCCTATTCCTGCTTCGTTTGAAAATGCAGCTCTTCGAACCCCTGTTATAATCAAGGCCCCAACGGCTCCACCCATTACGGAATTTGCGGTAAAAGCGTCCGTAACAATTAAGAGGAGATACTCTCCAAGCACATCCACATGTACTAGTAAAATGTAGGCAACACTTCCTACGTAAAGCACCACCATCGCCGGCACCATTTTTGATGCAACCTTTCCGATTCGCTTTATACCCCCAAAAATGACCAACGATACAGCCGCTAAAATGACTAAACCACTTATTAAATCGGTATTAAAATGGTTATTGGGGTCGGAAATTCCATTCGGAATAAGTAAAAAATCACGCACAATTTGGGTCACTTGATTGGCTTGAAAGATGGGTAACGGGCCAAACAGCCCGGCCACGGCAAAAAGCCCCGCCAATGGTTTCCATTTTTTACCCAATCCCTCGGTAATAATATACATAGTACCCCCTTGCAAATATCCCTCAGAATCATATCCTCGATACATAACAGAAAGCGTACAGGTAAAAAACTTAGTCGCCATACCCACTATGGCACTAATCCACATCCAAAAAACAGCGCCAGGGCCCCCGACGGCAATCGCTACCGCCACCCCACTTATGTTCCCCATTCCTACCGTTGCCGCTAGTGCACTTGCCAAGGCTTCAAAGTGACTAATATCTCCAGGGTCGTCTGGGTCATCGTATTTTCCACGTAATATTTCGATAGCATGCCAAAAATATCGGTAAGGGATAAATCGAGAGTAAATTAAAAAGTACAAACCACCACCTACTAATAGTACGACTAATGGACTCCCCCACATGAATGACGAAAACCCGGCTAAAATACGATCGATTGTATCCAGAACAGCGTTAATTTAGTTAGTAATAAAGGTCTTAAACTCGTTCTAAAAGAGGGAAATCACAAATAAAAATGACGATTAATTAGAGAATCTTGAAACGGTTAAAAATTAAACCCAATCAAAAAAGTGCCCTAGGCCATTTATAACAAACTGTACCACTATGGATAGGGCAATAAAACCCATCATCCGAGTAATCACTGTCATGCCGGAGTTCCCAATAAACTTGTTCAACCAGGACGCCACCCTAAGTATGACATAAGCTGATAAGGCTGTCAAGAAACCCGCAACTCCATTCACCATGTGATCTGTCAAACTAGCTGCTTGACATCCAAATCCAATAACCACGGCAATGCTACCTAGGCCTGAGAGCAACGGCATTGCTAACGGACTAAAAGAAACATCTTCTTTTTCCATAGCTGCAACTTGATCCCCTTTTGATAGCTTTCTTCATCCTGTTTCAGGGTTCATCATGGAAAAACCGGCTTTCATAATTACCAGGCCTCCAGCTATTCGAATTCCCGACATACTAATTCCAAAAAATTGCAGTATATACGTACCGGCAAACAAGATGGTAATTAGCACAAAAAATATATAAACGGTAGCTTTTCGGGCAGTCAATTTGCGTTCTTCGTTGTCTTCCTTGGTTAAAGCCATAAAAACCAGCATTGCGGTAATGGGATTAACCACCGAAAACAACGAGGTAAAACTAGCAAATAAAAGGGCTCTAATACCCATAATCGGTAGGAAATTTACGGTTTGCCGCTCTTCTAGGGTACACTGAGGGTAGCTTTTATGATTGTTAATATACACACGTGCTGAAGAACATAAAGATACTGACTCTACATCGAATTTCATCCATACAGAGTTAATTTTCCTAAAATAATGCACGCGATTTTTAAGCTTCGTATTTTTATATGATAGTCGAATTGTCAACAGCTTTACTAAACAAGTACGGCTCGCACAAACCAACATAAATATGTTACAACGCATAAATTCCATTATTGGGAATCATCTTGATCTAAACCAAACCTTAATAGAGGTTGCGAAAGTACTAAACGCCGAATTTGAGCATTTTGATTGGGTGGGTTTCTACCTCGATGATCAAAACAAAAAAGGCTTTTTAAAACTAGGGCCCTATGTGGGACCAGCCACCGATCATGTTTCTATACCATATGGAAAGGGTATTTGTGGTCAAGTTGCGGTCTCACTACAAACATTTGTTTCACAAGATGTGAGTGCAGAGGATAACTATATTGCCTGCAGTACCGAGGTGCAGTCGGAGATAGTAGTGCCCATCCTAAAAAATGGGGTGTTTGTCGCTCAAATAGACGTTGATTCAAACACAAAGAATTCAATCACCAAAGAGCAAACCGAGCTACTAGAAGCAATTTGCAATAAATTATCGCCTCTTTTTTAACGTTTCCTCTCGGCTTCCAGAACCTTAATGTTCCTGGACCATTTTTGCTACTAAGTCTTTAAAAAGGGCATCTAGGCCCGCTAATTAACTGAATTTCGTTAATTTCATTAGGAATAATCACTCGAGTATAGGATTGATCAAACCATTCGGTATACCACTGATCGCGAACCTGACCTCGGAGCTCCACATAAAAATGCTGCTCAGAAGCCTCATCAATGAGCACCGGATAGGCACTTGTTACGACAAGGTCTTCTAAATGACCATCGAAGTACCACGTTTCACTTTCATCGCACAAAACAAACTCTGGTCCTGACGGCCCCTTCATATACCCTCTATACACATTAAAATTATCACGCTGAATCGTTGCGTCACGTAAAGCTTTCATCTGCGAGACCATCGTTAACACATCACTGCTTGTACTACTCATTTCGTAGGTGTCTGGGCTTAAGTACTGATATCGCCTAAAATAATTCTCCACACGGGCCTCTACATGCATCACCCATTGATCTTCCACGGATAAGCTATCCCTTACCAACGAATCTGCTGGCTCTAAAGTCCAGATATCGGATTGATCAAACTTCTGATATACTCGTTGCCAATCAGGTTCTTCAAACCATTCTGGTATACAATATTCGAATTGAGACGTCTCCTTTAAATCTTTGCATTCTGTTTGAATAAACCAGCGAATATTACGTTGAGGTGATTCGACATCTATGGCGGCATTTTTCTCCCAAAACAGAACATAAGTCCCCTCAATATCATCAGTTTTTTGTATCCTCAAGGCATGATAGGGGGATATAGGCGAGCTAAAAACCACTCTAAACTCTTCCTCTTCTGCTCCTAGGGTGCCCTCATACATCGCTCCCCACCCCAGTGAATCGGCAATTTCTTGAGGAAAGGCTCGTGGGCTGCTTAATACGGTCGTTGGTAACACTACGTGCTGTACCTTGGACATTTTATGCGTACTTCCGCAGGAACTCAACATGGAAACGCTAATAAACGCGGCAAGCGCCGTGAGGATAACCGTCTTCCTATTGGTCTGTGTTATTTTTGTCCACTGAACACCACTGATCCCAGTTACTTCCATATTAATCATCATCGCTATTTAAGAGTGCACAGCTCAATGGCTTTTGCCAGTGAGTCAAACTTGTTTTCTGCAGTGGGTATAAATTCCTGTGCCACATGGCCTGTAAATCCGGTGTCTTGTATCGCTTGCATAATAGCAGGGTAATTTAATTCTTGGCTTTGGTCTATTTCATTTCTTCCGGGTACCCCTGCCGTATGGTAGTGGGCAATATACGGGTGATATTTCTGAATAGTTGCGATGATATCGCCTTCCATGACCTGCATGTGGTAAATATCGTATAATAATTTAAAATGGTCTGAGCCTATTTTTTCGCACAAGCTTACACCCCAAACCGTATGATCACACTGATAATCTTTGTGGTCCACCTTTGAGTTCAACAACTCCATAACCAGTGTAATCCCATATTTTTGAGCTAGAGCGACAATGGGATCTAAGCCAATAGCACATTGTTCCATTCCCTGCTCATCTCCTGCGCCTCGCCTATTTCCAGAGAAACAAATAAGATTCTGAATGCCTAGATCGGCCAAAACAGGAATGAGCTCACTATATTCTTTTTGTAATGCAGCATGATAAGCAGGATCATTAAACCCATTCGTTAAACTTAAGGGGACGCTATTAGCAACGGCGCAATGTAGCCCCCTCTGCTGTACTTTTTTAATATCAGGGGGGTCCAGCAGCTCAATGGAATCAATTTTGAGCTCAATGGCAGCTTCACACAACTCTTCAAGTGGCACCGAAGAATAGGTCCACCTACAAACCGAGTGTTTATATCCCTGCTCAGAAACCCTTGAACCGCTTGTATCACTAGATGATGTTTGCGCATTCCGCGTAAAAGCCCGAGGGGGATCTGAAAGGCTAGAAATCGTATCTTTACCCGCTTTTATACCTAGTGCGGAGACAAAAATTCCTTTAATCGCTTTTTTTCTATCCATTTTTAATACCCACTTTAGCTGGTCATGAGTTAACTGGTCTTAAGCTGCGCTTTTTTAAGATACTTCATCAACAAGATACCAGCAATAATCACATAGGCGAGCAAACTAAGCTGCAGATTAGTCATATTTGCAAAAGCTACCAACTCTCTGTCTCCTCTTATAAACTCAAAGGTAAAACGAAGTAACGCATAACCACCAGTATGTACATAAAATATAATGGGCGAATTTTTGTTACTCTTCCAATACTTGTTAAATAAATAAACAACCACGGCCAGAATAGCAAAATCTCCCAGCATTTCGTACAGCTGCGTCGGATGTAGAGGGGCACTCATCGTAGAGCCCGCTTCCACAAGGCCTCGTTCAAATGACCATTGCCAAGCGGAGGATGAATAGGCTAATTCTGTTTCAAACGATGGTACCCATGTACCATATCGTGGAAATTGAACCCCAAATATGCTGTTAGTGGCTGTTCCGTACGCATCACCATTAAAAAAACAACCGATACGCCCAATTGCTTGACCTATTAAAATACCGGGTGACAACAGGGAGAAGTATTCGAAATAGTTTAATTTCTTTCTTTTTGTAAAAAAATACCCCCCCAGCATACCCCCCAAAAGTCCTCCTGTTATACTGTTGCCCGCGCCGCTTAGGCTAAACAGGATGGCTGGATTACTCAAGAATAGATCTAGATTCCAAAACAGAAAATGAGAGAGCCGCGCACCTAGCAAAGCTGCCAAAATAGACCAAGTCACCAAGCCTTCAAATAACTCTGTTTTGCCTCCATTGGCTTTTACCCACCTATAACAAACATATACCCCAAGACCTATCGAGATTAAAAAATAAAGACCTTCATAAAAATAGATTTGATTGAAGCCTATATCTAAATGGATGGGAAACATGATAATCAAAGGTTAGTTATGGCGCTACGTTTATGACTGCTTTTTTTGTACTTCCTTAATAATACTGAAAGCTCATTTATGATGGTATTATCAATTTAAAAGGATTCGCGTTCTAATGAATCCACCTAAATACACCAATTATTCTATAATAGCTGCCCTAGTGCTTTCAAATGGTCTTTTAAGAAGCGGCCTGTATGACTATCACTCGTAGCCATTATTTCTTCAGGTGTTCCCTGCGCTACCACTTGTCCACCTCTAAATCCACCATCTGGGCCTACATCTATGAGCCAGTCCGCGCTCTTAATGACGTCGAGATTATGCTCGATAATAATTACCGAGTGCCCGGCCTCAACTAATTCGTTGAAGGCTTTGAGTAACTTTGCAACATCATCAAAATGAAGGCCAGTGGTTGGTTCGTCAAAGAAATAAACGGTATGTTCGTGACTTGTTTTGGTTAAAAACCGAGCCAATTTGACCCGCTGAGCTTCTCCGCCGGAAAGAGTGGTTGCACTTTGGCCTAAAGTAAGGTATCCTAACCCCACTTTTTCTAGAGGTTCTAGTTTTTTTACAATATTTGACTCGTCCACAAAAAACTCAATAGCTTCTGATATAGGCATGTTTAAAACCTGCTCGACGCTTTTACCTCGGTAGAGTACCTGTAAAATATCCTTCCTGAATCGAGTACCATTGCACTCCTCACAAATGAGTTCTATGTCTGCCATGAATTGCATTTCAATCTTTTGAACGCCTTCACCCTGGCAACTTTCGCACCGACCACCTGGCACGTTAAAGCTAAAATGACCAGGAGTATAGCCCATTATTTTAGCTTGTCTAGTGCTTGCAAAAACATCTCGTATACCGTCGAAAGCCTTCGTATAGGTAGCCGGGTTTGATCGAGAAGATCGCCCAATTGGGGATTGATCGACCATTTCAACATGATGAACCCTTCCCATGCCTGTTAAAGATCGGTGGCGCCCCACTGATTCGTTATAATTGCCAAAATGCTTTTTTATCCCTTTATACACTGTATCGTGCACAAGGGTTGATTTTCCTGAACCTGAAACCCCGGTTACTACCAGCAATAACCCAAGTGGTATGTTCACATCCACATTTTTCAGATTATGCTCGCTTGCTCCCTTCAATTCTAAGAAATGACCTGAGCCTGAGCGTCGTTGAGCGGGTATGGGGATGAGCGCTTGACCACTCAAATAACGGCCCGTTAAGGTTGGCGCCTCTAGTAATTGAGGGTATGCCCCTTCAAAAACCACTTCACCCCCATGAACCCCAGCAAATGGTCCAATATCAATAATATGATCTGCCGCTCGCATCATTTCACAGTCATGCTCAACTACAAGTACCGTGTTTCCAATGTCTCGAAGAGATTCTAGAATCTTAATGAGTCGGTCATTATCCCTGGGATGCAAGCCTATGGTTGGCTCATCGAGCACATATAAACTACCTATTAAAGAACTTCCCAAAGCGTTTGCTAAGCTTATTCGTTGCGACTCTCCACCGCTTAAGGTATTGGCTAGCCGGTCAAGAGTAAGATAATCTAGGCCAACCTCAACCAAATATTTAAGTCGTTTTTTTATCTCGTATACCAATTGTCCAGCAACACCTAGTTCGAATTCACTTAGCTTAAGTTCATCAAAATACTTCTTGGCATGACCAATGGTTAATTCAGAGACCTCACCAAGATGCATCTCACCCACTCGTACATACTGTGCATCTTTTCGAATACGATACCCTTCACATTCTGAGCAACGACTATATCCTCTATAACGAGCATACAGCACGCGCATATGTACTTTATAGTTTTGTGATCGTACCTGATCAAAGAAGGCGTGAATACCAATGTACTCATCCTTTCCTTTCCATAGTGCTCGCTTAACCTCTTTTGGTAGCTCCCGGTAAGGGAGATCAATAGACCACCGTTCACGCGCAGCCACACGGATTAAGTCACGTAAATGCTGAGAAAATTTAGGAGAGTCAAAAGGCGCGATGGTATTGTTTCTAATGCTTTTCTCGTGATCAGGTATGACAAGATTTTCATCTATCCCAGCCACCCGGCCAAAGCCTTCGCATTTAGAACAAGCACCAAATGGATTGTTGAATGAGAACATTTGTGGCGTTGGCTCAACAAACTCCATACCATCCCGCTCAAAACGTTCACTAAAGGGCTGTTCCTGTTCCCCCCGAACCTTGATAGAGCCTTTACCCAGGCCTTGCCTAAATGCGGTTTCAAGGGAATCTGCCATGCGAGATCTAGTGGTATCATCAGATTTATTGACCAGTCGATCGACCAATACTCTATAATCACTAGGGCGGTGATTATTGGGTAAAACTAGATGATCATTTTTCTTTTGTGAAGTAGCTTTTTTCGTTGCTTTAGCTGATTTTATCTCTATCTTTTTTCCTGTTTCCTCCCCCTCACCCTCTATTTGGGATGGTAGAATTAAGGTGGTTAAATCCAATACTTCTTCTGTGGCTATGTGCAATAGACGAGTAAAACCTTTTTCCTTCAGTATTTTTAACTCATCGCTAATAGAATGACTGCCGTGCTCAGGAATGGGATAAAGTACATAGAATCGAGCGCCTTCCTCAAGATGTACCTCAATATAATTAACTACATCTCCTGGTGTATCTTTTGTGACTAATTCACCCGATTTCGGACTATAGGTCTTTCCGATGCGCGCAAATAATAAGCGCAGATAATCATAAATTTCAGTGGTCGTTCCAACCGTTGAGCGAGGATTGGATGAGGTGGTTTTTTGTTGAATGGCCATGGCTGGAGAGATACCATGAATATGATCTACTTCCGGCTTATCCATCCTTTCGAGGAATTGCCGAGCATAACTAGATAGGCTTTCAACATACCGTCTTTGGCCTTCGGCGTAAATAGTATCAAAAGCTAAACTAGACTTTCCAGAGCCGGAAACTCCGGTTATAACCGTTAGACTATTCCGAGGGATTTGAACCTCGATATTCTTCAGATTATGAGTTCGCGCACCTTGAACTACGATAGGGCGGAACTTCTGTCGCTTATCTTTCTTTTGGATTGTATGTTCCGTGGCTTGTTTAGACACTCGCTCTCGTTCACTCCTGATAATATGCTAATTAGTCAATCCTGAAAGATAGCATTTTCATTGCCCTTATCTAAGCTGTTTATCGGTATTTTATTTTGCTTTTTTCTGTATTTCCAGTCAAAATGAACCCACTATTCTCCATCCGACTCTAAAAATAAGGCCTAGCTTTCACGCAAATCCCGCAAGGGTATGTGGTTATTTCTTAACCGCTCAAATACCAAAGGTATGGGATGTGAGTAACGATTGTTCAAGCCTGCTGATCTGACCACATAATTTGCTCTAACCAATCTTCCTGAACTAAGCTTGGCGCCCCCTTTATCTCAACAGAGTCTGAATGGTCTATCTCGGGCGCTGCTTGTGTGGTATAAGCCCAAATCTGTATCGGCCGTGCAAGGCGCTTACTAAACGCTAGCTCTGACTCAAGGGCTCGCATCTTATTTGTACGTATGGTGTATCGATATGCTTGCTTATTTTTGGTTGGGACCACCTCCATTATTTCACCTTCTACCACGCTTCACGTTCCTTCTCGTAACTGCTGTTGGCCTAAGGCATATACTTCCGCTTCGATTTGGTCCTTTAATAGGTATGAGGTGATGAGTATTTGAGCGGCCAATACAATCAGCACTGCTCCCATGCCTGCATGCATCGCTTTTTTATCCATCACTAAAGAATGGAGGGCCCATTTATGCAGGGCTACACCAAGCATATATAACAGTAGAATCCTAAGCGCTGGTTGGGTATTCATTTCTTTCTATACTTCGGTAACAAAATGAGTTTGGTATCACTCAATCTGTTGAGATTTGCTGATTTTGCTTTGTTGACGCAGCTTTATAGTCGTTTTTTGAGCTTTGTTTGCATTAACTAGTAGACCTTAGCCGTAGATTGGCCTTACGTTAAATTTTGTTCGCCTGGATAGTATTACTGATTTGGTCGTGGTGATTGATGCTAATTTTTGCGTAATTCCATGCATCTAACTTTAATAAACGTTACGGCTATGAAGAGAAAAGATTTTTTAACGAGGGTTGGTTTAGCAGGCGCTGGATTTAGTATTGTTCCTCGTCATGTATTGGGTGGCAAGGGTTTCACTGCGCCTAGCGATACCTTATATATTGGGGCTATCGGGGCAGGTGGAAGGGGAAATGACAACCTCCGTCAACTAGCTCTACATCCAAATGTAAAAGTATCTCATCTGTGCGACGTGGACCAACGTATGGTAAGCCGCGCAAAGGAGGCCTATCCAAATGCGCCTTTTTATAAGGATTACCGAAAAATGCTGGATTCGCATGAATCCGAAATAGATGCCATGGTCGTGTCTACTCCAGACCATAACCATGCGGTACAAACGATGGCGGCCATCCAGCGAGGCATGCATGTATATGTTGAAAAACCCTTAACACATGATATCTATGAGGCCAGGATGCTGACGGAGGCTGCAAAAAAACATAAAGTTGTCACACAAATGGGTAATTACGGGTCTTCAGGTGACGGGGTTCGGCAAATGAAAGAATGGTTACAAGCAGGTATTATTGGGCAAGCGCATACCGTCTATGTTTGGACTAATCGCCCTGTTTGGCCCCAGGGAATTAGTTGGCCGACAAGTCCTGCGCCAGTACCCCAGGGATTGGACTGGGACTTATGGTTGGGTACGGCACCATACAAAGAATATATGGAAGGGCTCGCTCCCTTTAATTGGAGGGGGTGGTCGGATTATGGAACCGGCGCGCTCGGAGACATGGGGTGCCATTTAATGGAAACTCCGTTTAATATTCTTAATCTTGGCTACCCAGACCGAGTTGAATGTAGTGTTGGAGCGGTGTATGTTGACGAATTCCGGCGCGGTGAATTTCCTGATGGATTTCCACCTTCTTCTCATGTGGTCTTACGCTTCCCTTATCAAAATGGTGATTTTATAAAAATGCATTGGATGGACGGGGGTATTCAGCCTGCTAGACCTGAAGAATTGGAACCTGATGAACTCATGGGTGATGGGGGTAACGGGATAATTATTATCGGGGAGCGCGGTAAAATGATGTGCGACACCTATGGTCAAAACGCTCGTCTTCTCCCTACTAGGTTAAATGACCACGTGCAAGTGCCCCAAACGCTACCCCGTGTTCCTGAAGGACATCATCATCAATGGGTAAATGCTTGTTTAGCGGGATATGGCGAGCATGAGTTGAGTTCCTCTTTTGACATCGCAGGACCACTAACCGAAAGCGTACTGATGGGAAATTTGGCTATACGAAGTTACGATTATAAAGAAGAATACAAGGAAACATACACCGAAGATGGGGTAGAGATGGAGAGGATACGCACTCGCTACCCGGGTCGGGGCATTCAACTTTTATGGGACGGTCCGACCATGAAGGTAACCAACTTCGAACCAGCTAATGCCTTTGTCCGTAGAAAATATCGAGAAGGATGGGGTTCAGGAGCGCTTTAGACTCCCTCTACCCGGAAAATTCCTTGGCCTGTAACACCCACGTAGATATACCCATCGGGTCCTTGTTTAATACTACGCACACGGCCTATTCCTTGAAGCACTTCAGTTCGTGATATAACGGTGTTGCCATTGAGTTGCAGTAATTCTACCAATCCAAATTTTAGGGAACCAACCAATAAGTGCCCTTTCCAATCGGGGTATCGATCGCTGGTTACAAAGGTCATCCCTGAGGGGGCAATGGATGGAACCCAATATTGAATGGGCTGTTGCATACCCTCTCGAACGGAATCCTCAGCAAAAGGAGTTCCATTGTAATTTATTCCATAGCTTATTACGGGCCAACCATAATTCTTACCTGGGTGTATGATATTCAGCTCATCGCCTCCACGCGGTCCGTGTTCATGCGCCCACATTTGACCCGTCACCGGGTGCCGCTCCATTCCTTGCTGGTTTCGATGGCCATATGAATAAACCGCCTGAATGGCGTTAGCCTGTCCTACAAAGGGGTTGTCTTGGGGTATACTTCCATCGTCATTTATTCGATAGACTTTTCCACCGTCTATAGAAAGGCTTTGAGGATTTATATCTCTATTCCCACGATCTCCAATGGTAAAATAGAGCGTTCCGTTGGTTCCAAACTCGAGTCGACTGCCATAATGTACGCCTCTTTTGCTATTTGGTGTGGCTTTATAGAGTGTTTCTATCTGCTCTAAGCCATTTTCCCTTAATTTTGCGCGGATAATTTTGGTGTTCGCGCCCTCACCATCTCCCGCGGTGGATGAATAGCTAAAATATATCCATCCGTTTTCTGCATGATTAGGATGTGTCTGAACATCTAAAAATCCTCCTTGACGCTCAGGATAGAGGTCCCCAAGTACCTCGGTATATTCCGCGACTATTTCGCCTTCCCGCAGCACGTATAAAATTCCTGATCGATCAGTAACTAATAGCTCACCGCTAGATAACCAATCCATTCCCCATGGCACTTCTATGCCGCTTACATAACTGGTGAAGGTATAATCATTTTGTGCTTGGGGGGTGGAAGTAGCCGCACATGACAACCAAAATAAAAGAGCAAAACCCAGAGGGTAAAAAGTAGATTGTTTAAACATAACGGTGATGGTTAAGAATGGTTTGATGGATAATCTACGATAGAATTGACTTAATTATTGAACATTTCTATCGGGTTTATGCACATATTCCCGCGTCATGGCTGTACTTAACGATAAAGGAACTGCCGAAGTTCATCGGTATTCATAAACCCAGTACGCCGCTTTAATTGATTGCCATTTGGATCTAATATTAAGGTGCCTGGAAAGACATAAATTCCCTGCTGTTGAGTCCACGTTCTAGAGCTAAGTTCCTGCCCCCGGAAACGTACTGGTTGATCGGCATTTCCATTCACTTTTACAGGGATGTATCCCGCGTCCAAGACCGCCCGTACCGTGGTATCTGGGTATACTTCCCGCTCCATGGCTCGACAGTATTTACACCCATCTTCATATACATCAACCAGGACTAGCTTATCAGAATCTCTAGCTTCTTGCAATCCTACGTCCAAGCTACGCCAGTCAGGTGCGTTTTGAATTTCTACTGGGGTAGTTTTCTGTATAGCATTGTATACAAATACACCTAAAAATGCCCCTAAAACAATGGCGATAATGGATTTTTTAGACATTACAATCTTTGCTTAACCTCAATTTTATCTAATTTTAATAGTATCTTTAGCACAACTAATAGTACAAAATATGGGCATTTGATACATGACAAATTCTGTAATAGAGCAATACAAACTTGGAGCCGTACAGGTAAAGGTAAGCGCCTCAGAGCGACCCAACAAATATACTGTACATTGTTCCAATGGTGAATTTGCATCGGAATTTACCGTTAGTGAGTACGAGTTTAAGCACTATAAACGACTCATGAATCAGCGTATTACTGAAGCGTTTAATCAGGCAAATGACCCTCATTCCGAATCAGAATCCGACCATGCCTAAGCAAATTGGCAGTTTAATCCTTTATTCTATTGACGATTTACACGAACAGCTTGGCGTTTCTAAGCTTACTTTGCGATCATACCTTCGTTCTGGTCGTATTAGAGGACGTAAATTAGGAGTGAGCTGGTATGTTACTGAAGAATCATTACAGGAATACTTCAATGTGCCGAAACAACGCTCAAGCGAGGCAGAAAAACCCAATAAATTGAACGCCCATAATTACCGATACATTATTCAGGGTATAAATGACTTGGTTAGTGAAACCGAAGAATGCGAAACTACCTCCGATGTAATTGAATTACTTCAACAGCAAGCTATTTTGAGTTTGTTTCAGGTAAAAATTATAGAGCGCAATAGCAAAAAAGTGGTTCAGATTCTGAAGGCTCGGGATTTTATTGAGCAACATGGGGCTCAAAAAAAAGCTAAGGGACTTGATATTTGAGCGTCGCTAGTTTTTTGGCCTAAGTCAGTCATAACCACTTTTTATCCAATATGGATAATTTAGAAAAGCACCGTGCTCACTACTTCAATTTGTCGCGCGCTAAAAAACCCTGAACACGGATGATGCTGCTAATGGTTTTGGCGTCATTTATTTCGCCGCTATGTATCATCTCAACTACTTCGTTAAAAGGCACCCTGTAAACGCGCAAAAATTCGTCCTGATCCGTATTTTGTCGTCCAGGAACAAGCCCTACGGCTAAATATACATGAATAACTTCATCGGCATATCCTATGGCTGGATAAAAATGCCCGACATAGGTCCATTCTTTAGCACGAAAACCTGTTTCTTCCTCCAGTTCTCTGTTGGCCGTAGTAAAAGGGTCTTCTCCGCGGTCTATTTTTCCAGCAGGGACTTCCCAAAATAATTGCTGAGCTGGATACCGAAACTGCTGAATAAGAACGCAATCCCCATTTTCAAACAAAGACACTATTGCGCAAGCGCCAGGATGCTGTATCCATTCTCTTCGGCCAGTGCTAGCATCTGGGAGGACGGCCTCATCTTTGAATACGTGCAACAAGTCTCCTGAAAACACCTTTTCACTGTGCTTTTTTTGCTCTGCAAGGCGTCCATCTAGCCGCAAATTTGAATAGGATTTTTTCATGTGGCTTTATCGAGGGATTGGTTTTAACTTTAGACGCAGTAAATATCGTAATAAAACCTGGGTCTTGTCGGTTCAAAATAACATAGATGGTAAAAAATTAGAGGTTAGTGGTAAGGTTTTTACCATTTCTAATTTTATATCATTTTCTCGGATATTTATTGTGCTACCGGTGGTCTATCGGCACTACATCAATGGATATTCGGTTGATGTAATTACATGGCTTATAATAGGATATGGGGTTTTTTCGGATTATTTAGATGGATATGTTGCCCGTAAAACCAACACTGTTTCAGAGGTAGGGAAGATGATTGACCCCGTTTCTGATAAGATAGCCGCAGGGCTATTATTCATTTATAGCACTGTTATTGGCTGGGTGCCTTTGTGGTTCTTATGCCTTTTCATTGCACGCGATGTGCTTATATTACTTGGCTCATCATTCATCAAACTGCGTTATGGGAAAGTGGCTATGAGTACCATTTCGGGGAAAATTTCAGTGAATGTTATCTCTCTTTATTGGATTTCTGTCTTCTTTTTTAGGTCGGCCACCCAGGTTCATACCGTACTGCTTTGGGCATCGGTCACCATCATGTTGTTCTCATTTATTATGTATCTTTTACGCTATAGAAACATAATGAAGGGCGCGCGTTTTAATTAATGGTGTATATATGGGATTTTTAGAAAAATTAGGCTTTAAAAAAAATACCAGCTTAGAGAAAGGGGTTGAAGAAAGTCGTAATGGGTTACTGAATAAACTGGGAAGGGCGGTCGCAGGGAAAGATCAAATTGACGAAGCCATTCTCGATGAACTCGAAGAAATTTTAATAACCTCAGACGTCGGGGTAAAAACCACTCTCGATATTATCCGACGCATTGAAGAACGGGTTTCTAGGGATAAATATGTTACCAAAGAAGAGTTGAATACGTTACTTCGTGACGAGATTATTGGTCTTTTGATGGAAAGCCCCGTCGAACGTTCTGCTGAATTTGATGTACAATTCCCGGAAACACCACATATAATTTTAGTGGTTGGGGTGAATGGAGTAGGTAAAACCACCACCATTGGAAAGTTAGCGCACCGGTATAAATCGGCCGGTAAATCAGTCCTACTGGGCGCGG
Organism: Balneolaceae bacterium UBA1514; assembly: GCA_002323515.1. Classification (GTDB taxonomy): domain Bacteria; phylum Bacteroidota; class Rhodothermia; order Balneolales; family Balneolaceae; genus UBA1275. Next base: position 97,765 of record DCQQ01000042.1, read on the forward strand.
CTGACACGTTTCGAGCTGCTGCAGTAGATCAGCTTCAAATCTGGAGTGAGAGGGCTGATGTACCTATTATTGAGCAAGGGCAGAATGCTGATCCTGCTGCCGTTGCTTTTGACACCGTTGCCGCCGCTAAAGCGAGGGGTGTCGACCTAAGTATCATCGATACTGCTGGCAGGTTGCACAATAAAAAAGCGTTAATGGATGAACTCTCTAAAATAAAGAGAGTGCTCTCTAAAGTTGTTCCTGGCGCCCCACATGAGGTTTTGTTGGTGCTGGACGCATCAACCGGTCAAAACGCCCTTCAACAAGCGCGCGCCTTTACAGAAGCCGTGGATATTACTGGCTTGGTCTTAACTAAGCTTGATGGGACGGCTAGAGGAGGGATTATCTTAGGCATTTCTCATGAGTTATCCGTTCCGGTCAAATATATTGGCCTGGGGGAGAGCATGGAAGATTTGCAAGTATTTGATAAAAAAACTTTTGTGTATGCTCTTTTTGAAGAGTAAAAGTTATCACAAAGACGTTAATCCTGCCCAAGAATCTCACTTACCGGCATTAAGTCTATATAAAATTCCGTAAGGCTATCGGCCAAATAAAGGCGAATCTGCTTTTCTTTAATCATCTCTAAAACAGCTAAAAAGGTGATGGCAACAATTACTCGTTGTTTGATGTCCGCACACAAGCTTATAAAGCTTTGCTTCCCTTTTTGTTGCAGTGTGTTTAAAATATATTCAGATTGCTGTTCTATTGTCGCCTCAACTTTTTCCACTCGGTGAACGATATTTTTTCGCTCGATATCTGTTAATACTTTTTTGAACGCGGCGATTAAATCGAACAGTGTTACATCTTGCAACGCCTCTCCAGACGCTTGCTGCTCAACCTCGTCCGCCAGTGGATACCCACGACCATATTTCTTCCGCGTTTCTTCGTCTATATCCGACAACTTAAGCGATATCTCTTTATAGCGTTTGTACTCCAATAACTGCTGCACTAGTTCATACCGAGGATCCTGCTCGTCTAGTAAATCATCTTCATCAGAGTCCTCTCGTGGCAGCATCATTTTAGCCTTAATAGACATTAGATTGCTCGCCATCCAAACAAACTCACTTGCTACATCTAAGTCTAATTCTTCAAGTATATTTAGATATTCCAAAAACTGATTAGTTATGTAAGAAATAGGGATATCGTAAATATCTAACTCGTCTCTTTTAATAAAAAAAAGAAGTAAGTCTAAGGGTCCTTCAAAGTTCTGTAGTTGTACGCGATACATCCACTAAAGCTAATAGGTTATTTAGTGAAAAGCCTTAAAAAAAACCTCCATTTTATACTGAACTTGTTGTCATAACATTGACAAAACTTAACTTATGAGTAAAACAAATTATAACAATTTTATGGGGGCGGTCATGAAAAATGATTCAGAAGCACTAAATGATTTAATAGCTAAGTTGGTCAAGATATTAACGCGTTACTTGCAAGTACGCTTTGGAGCTAGTAAAGAAGACGCAGAAGATTGTGTCCAAATAGTGATAGTGAAGGGCGTTAAGCGCATCAAAG
>DCQQ01000041.1 GCA_002323515.1 Balneolaceae bacterium UBA1514
AGCTTGCTTTTGCCCAGTTGGCCTTGAATACTATGCGCTCATAGCCCAAAAACAACTACCCATAGCGGTTGAAATAGGATGGACGGTGGTCAGCGATTCAACTGAAACTCATTCAATGACGCAATAATGATGATGGATTTAGAATACGAATACTAAAACCCCAAAAACTAATTTAAACTATGCCTGAACCTACTCCTATTCCCTTTTTAAAAGTTGGATTTACTGACCTAGACGGTATAGTTCGGGGTAAATACATCCCCTATTCAAAAATTGAGCAATCCATTGAAATAGGAATAGGGTTTTGTAATGTTGTATTTGGTTGGGATATGCATGATGAGAGTTACACAAAAGATAGTGTGAGCGGATGGGGAACTGGCTTTCCCGATGGAGTATTAAAACTAGATTCCAGCACCCTAAGGAAGCTATCATGGGAAAAAGGGATCGAATTGTACCTGGGTGATTTTTCGGAGGATCCGCTCTTGAGCGCCGTATGTTCTCGTTCTCTTCTCAAAAGGATACAAACGCAGGCTGGAGAGGCAGGTTATCAAGCAAAATTTGGGGCTGAATTTGAGTGGTTTGTGTTCCACAAAAATTCCGAAGATACCTCTGCTAACAATTATCAAAACATGACCCCACTAAGTTCTGGAATGTTTGGTTATTCGATGCTCAGAACCTCTCAATTTCAAGAATTAACTCATCGTATTCTATCCGATTTAATGGCTGCAAAACTACCATTAGAAGGCCTCCACACAGAAACAGGGCCTGGAGTATACGAAGCAGCCATTAGCTATTGTGATGCTCTCGAAATGGCAGACCAATCCTCCCTGTTTAAATTAGGTATCAAACAAATAGCTATGGAATTTGATTTAATGGCTAGCTTTATGGCCAAATGGTCACCTCTTTATCCTGGTTGCAGTGGTCATTTGCACCAAAGTTTATGGGACGAAAAGGGGCAGAATATGTTTTACAGCTCAGATAATGAATTTGGACTTAGTACTGTTGCTCAAGAATACCTCGCTGGGCAACTATACTGTCTGCCATTTATCCTGCCAATGTTTGCTCCTACCGTGAATTCTTATAGACGTTATGTGGCCAATTCATGGGCTCCCACAACCCTCAGCTGGGGAGTGGATAACCGAACAACCGCTATTCGAGTTGTTCCTGAAATATCTGGGGCTAGGCATCTAGAGCACCGTGTAAGTGGCGCTGACATGAATCCCTATTTGGCTATCAGCGCCTGTTTAGCTAGTGGGCTATACGGCATCAAAAACAAGCTTCCCTTGACTGTAGAACCATGCCATGGAAATGCCTACGAGCAAGAAAATCTAAACAAACTTCCTGGATCACTTACCGAAGCGGTGCATCAAATGAAGCATTCTGAATTGGCAAGTGAACTTTTTGGGCAGTCATTCGTCGATCATTTTATCCTGAGCAGAGAATGGGAATTAGAACAGTCACTGGGAAAGGATTGGGATTGGGAATTACAACGTTATTTTGAGATCATATAGATGAGTTTCATCGATTTTAATGCCATTGTTCGGAGTGCTTGGCATGACTACGATTCCAGTCGTGAACTTCTTCATATTGAAGATATTTCAGCCAAGGTTTCAACCAATCACGTCTATCGAATGATTCTATCAGACAAAACGAGCATAGTCGCTAAGCTATCCTATTTTGGCCGCTATGAACATTTTGTTGAAGATCATAGTATTATCAATAGTTTATCTAATAACCTACCCAATCCTTTTGAAGATGTGCTATCCAGGTCCTTAATGAAGGGTAATGGGTTATTTGTGTATCGACACAAGCAAGAATCGGCAGATGTTTGGGTGGTGTTTTACCGACCTATCAAAACTAGACATAAACTCCCCAAGCGTTTGGACGAGGAACAAATTGTCAAATTTGGTAATCAAATGGGCCAATTCCATGCTGCCTGCGAAAAAGTGCGCCACACTCTCCCCTCATCTGCAAAGACGTTAATGGTAGATATTGATGACTTACTTGTTCACCTAGATACTGATGAAGCCCATTTTGAACATTTTATGTATTGGGATCTAATTCATGAGCATGCAGAAATATTCAAACATAATTTCCATAATCTGAATGCAGGTAGTTTGGTTCGCATTCCTGTATTTGTGGACTGGAATATCGGAAACTTCTCGGTTACTAAGGGTTTGAGATTGTACTCAAGGTGGGATTATGACTGGTTCCGCGTAAGTAGCCGTGTGTTGGATTTTTACTTTTTTGCGCGTGTAGTTTCCGATATTGGTGACCGAACCATGTTTACCTATAACGTAGACATTTTAATGCACGAGCGATTCAAATTGTTTTTACGCTCCTACCATCGTGTGAATCCACTAAATGAGCGGGAAATTTTATTCTTAAAAGAAGCCTATCGCTTTTTTTTATTAACATATGTGGTTAAGTATGGACGATTTTTTTTCCACGAGTTATTTGCAAACACCCTACAAAAAGAAACCTTTGAAACTCACTTACCTAGCTTAGATGATCGCTTCGATCCATCTAGCTTATTGGATATCCTAAGCTAGCTTATTTTCTAACACACTCGAAACAAACACTCACTTTCTATGAATTATTCTAGTTTTTCACGTGTCATCGAAGATTACAAAGTTGTTATGCTCGATTCCTATGGCGTTGTAAAAAATCATAAAGGCCTAATCGATGGAGTCCAAGAAAGCATACGAACATTAAAACAAAAAGGGAAGACTTTTCGACTTCTAACCAACGATGCTTCCCGCAGTCAAGAACAACAATTGGAAAACCTGCAGCGCCTTGGATTATATGACATTGAATTACATGAAATTATAACTTCCGGGATGATGGCTAGGCAGTTTTTAGAGCAAAAAATTACC
>DCQQ01000034.1 GCA_002323515.1 Balneolaceae bacterium UBA1514
CTTAATCACACTCAAATAAATATTGCATGTCATTAATCCCTCCCGCTAAACATCATGGGATTCGTACCGCTCGAGTGATGCAGTCGACTGGGAGTTGGTATGACATTCAAGGGGATGATGGTAGCATTCTCGCGGCAAGGCTACCAGGAAAGTTTCGGCAAACTCATTCAGGCCAAACGAATCCCATTGCTGTAGGTGATTATGTTCAGTATACCATCAATGAGGATAAATCGGCTCAAATAACGGATATACTAGAGCGTACTAACTATGTAACCCGAAAGGCAACTCATGGCAGGCGTGGTCAACAAATATTAGTGTCTAACATTGACTATGCTATTTTGGTTAGTTCAATAAAACAGCCCAGTTATAAAACTGGTTTTATTGATCGTTTTTTGGTCAGTTGTGAAGCTTATCAGGTAACCCCAATATTGTATTTTAACAAAATGGATCTGGCTGATGATGCCGATTTGAATGAACTAGCCCATACTTCGACTTTGTATGAGGACTTAGGCTATCATGTTTTGCATGGAAGTATTCTTTCACCTAAAAGTATTGATGAGCTAAAAACGTTTATAAAGGATAGAACAAGTGTCTTTATAGGTCCATCGGGAGTCGGTAAAACGAGTTTATTGAATGCAATAGATGTTCGATTAGACGAAAGAACTGCCAAAATTTCTAGCTACTCAAACAAAGGTAAACATACCACCACTTTTGCCAAATTAGTACCTTTACCCTTTGGTGGATTTTTAGCGGACACACCTGGTATTAGAGAGTTTGGACTGTATAATATAGAAGATTGGGAGATATCGTTATATTTTCCTGAAATGTTATTGCCCAGGGAATCATGTAAATTTAATACCTGTACTCACATACATGAGCCCTCCTGCGGAGTGCTAGAAGCAGTTGAACGGGGCCAAATTGCACCATCGCGCTATTTATCTTATATGAATATGATTGAATCCTCTTGCATTTAGAAGGTATAGACGAGACAAAATTTCTATTCAGTTTATTCTTTCACTATATTAATTTCAGTTATAATACTTGGTTATAGAATATTTGCCGAATACATATTAAGATGGAAATCTAAACCAATTAACTATGGATTTTCAGGCTATGCAGCTCATGCCAAAAGCGATTGATTTCAACTACCTTAAAAACAAGAATATTTACCATGAAAAAACTCCTCTTTAGCATACTTCTAGTTACATCCTTTTTAGCTCCTATTGAAGACTCCCATGGACAGTTAAAAGAAATTGAGCAATTCCTTGATGCTGGCGGTGATAATGTTGATGCGCTCACTAAAGCGTATTTAAGCCCTCTTCCCAACGGAATCATTTCCGGATTGAATTCTGGTTGGACTACTAAAGCAAAAGCCACAAAATCACTGGGTTTTAGCCTCCAATTAAGGGCTTCTGTTGCAACCGTACCAACTCTGGAACAGACATTTGATGCTAGTACCATTGGTCTTGAAGGTATTAGTGTAAGCCCGGGTACATCGAATACTATTTCCGGTGATAACTCAACCGGACAAATACTCACACTGCCAGATAACTCAACTTTAACCTTACCTTCTGGCATAAATTTTCCCTACGTACCTACCCCAATGGTTCAAGCTAATCTTGGTTTATTTTTAGGCACAGACGTTACCGTTCGTTACGTGCCAGAAGTTGATGTGCAACATTTTGGGTCGATTGACTTATTTGGTGTGGGTGTAAAACACGATATAAATCAATGGATTCCCGGTGGTAAGTTACTCCCAATAGATTTGACGATTATGGCTGCTTATACTCAATTTAATATGGCCGTTGATCTTGAATTTAATAAAGGTGCTCAGGGTCAACGGGTCGAAAGCTCAACCGAAGCAATTGTAACTAATTTATTAGTAGGCAAAACGTTACCATTTATATCAGCCTATGCTGGAGTTGGCTACCAGTCGGGTACTTTTGATTTGAACATGCTAGGTGATTATGAGATTGGTTCAGGTGTAACACAAAGCACATTAACAAATCCAGTATCCTACTCACAGAGTTACAATGGAGGAATCCATTTGATGGCGGGCGCCCAAATCAAACTTGCTATATTCAGAATTTTCGCAGAGGTTACCACCGCTGAATATACTACTTACAACGGGGGTATTGGTATAGGACTAAGAAACTAGACTAAGCCACTGTTTCCTTTTCTAAAACAGGATTGGGTACAGCTTCATCCTTCTCAACTAATCCATCACGTAGACGAACTATTCGTCGAGCATACTCGGCGATTTCAATTTCATGAGTTACCAGGATAATTGTATTACCAGCCTTATATAACTCTTCGAAGAGTAACATGATTTCAAATCCTGTCTTAGAGTCTAGATTCCCTGTTGGTTCATCTGCTAGTAGAATAGATGGTGCATTTACTAGTGCTCGTGCTATAGCTACCCGTTGACGCTGACCCCCAGAGAGCTCATTTGGTTTATGATCAACTCTGTCACCTAATCCAACTTTATTTAACACCTCAAGAGCTCTTTCTTTACGATCGGAAGCTTTTACACCTGCATAAATTAAAGGGAGTTCTACATTTGCCAAGCAACTAGTTCTAGGAAGTAAATTGAAGGTCTGAAATACAAAGCCAATTTCACGGTTCCTGACCTCAGCTAAATCAGAATCGTCCATTTGGCTAACCCGATTTCCATTCAAAATATACTCACCTGAACTAGGGGTGTCTAGACAGCCAATCATATTCATTAAAGTAGACTTCCCCGATCCTGAGGGACCCATAATAGCTATATATTCGTTATGCTGCATCTGCAGACTTACTCCAGCAAGAGCACGCACCTCGGTTTCACCCATCTGATAAACGCGTGTTAGATTTTCAATCTGTATTACCGCACCTCTCTGAGAATCACTCATCGCTGTCACCCTCTTTAGCAATCATAATTTTATCATTATTTTTCAAGGTTCTTGAGAGAATTCTGTAACTACCCACAACAATTTCTTGACCTACATCCAAGCCTTGTGATATTTGGATGTTAGCATTATCACTAATACCAGTTTCAACCTCTTTTCGTACCGCCATACCATTTTCTATTACAAAAACTACTTTCCTGATATCTTGTTCTTGTATTTTTAGTGATACTGGAGATGGATCTGATTCATTCAATTCTCCTTCATTAGATTCAATTGTATTTGATTCCGTGGCCTTATCCAGAGAAAAGTCTCGCACGGTTACCGCCTGAATAGGTACTGATACTACATCTATGGCTGTATCTGTTTCAATATCGACACTCGCTGACATTCCAGGTTTAAAATTTGGAGCTGGAAGTAATTCAGTGACTTCTTCAGCAATCACAGCTTCAAGCTGACCACCACCCTGTCCAAGGTTGTGAGGAGTTACAATTCTAACTTTAACTTTATAATTAGTTATCTGTTCATTAGTTCCCGCACCCGAAACCCTTGCAGAATTAGCTATCTCAGTTACTACTCCATTAAAAAGTCGATTAGGATATGCATCTACCTCAATACGTGCCGTATCGCTAATACTGACATTGACAATATCATTCTCATTTACATCGACTTCTACTTCCATTCGATCCAATAATGAAACTCTCATCATCTCGGTGCCCGCCATTTGAGCATTTCCTAAAACGCGCTCACCTGCTTCGACTGTAAGTCCTGTCACCGTGCCATTCTGTGGAGCTCTAATAACGGTTTGCTCCAATTCTTCTTGGGCTTGTCTTAATTGTGCTTGAGCACTTTCTATTTGATATTCTGAAGCTTTTAAATTGGCTTTCTGAGATTCCCAATTTGAAGTAGATTGGATAAATTGTAGTTCCGAGATTAACTCTTTATCAAATAATTCTTTGTCTCTGATATACGTGGCTTCCGCTTGAATAAGTGCTGCTCGGGTTTGCTCCATTCGTGCTTTTTGTGTCAATAAGGCAGCATTTAAATTGTCAATTCTGGCTTGATAAATGTCCGGTTTTATTCGCACTAACAAATCACCCTCACGAACAAAATCACCTTCTTGTACAGCTAATTCTATTATTTCACCAGATACATCGGGTCTTATAATTACCTCTACTTCTGGCTGAATATTCCCAGAAGCCGAGACCTTCTGAGTAATGGTTGCATACTTTGTATATGTGGTTTTCACCTCAATTTCGGAGTTAGACTCTCCAATGACCCCAAATTGTTTTAAGGCAAAAAGTAGAACCATTATACTAATTAATACAACAGAAGTATAGATGAGCGATTTGTTGGAGGATTTGTTCGATTTGGTTGACATAGATTTGATTAGATTATTTTATTCAATGAACATTAAAAAATATTGTTACCCTCTAATTTTCCAAGAAAGAAATCCAAAAGCTTCTCTTGAAAAATAAGATTGTACATTGCCTGAGTGTAGTTAGACTGAGCACTTACAAATGAAGACTGAGCTTGAGTAAGCTCAATAAGTGTACTGGCACCCAAATTATAACGCTCTTGTTGTGTTTGAAAGGCTCGCTCAGAAGCTACTAAAGATTTTTCTGAGGCTTCTAATTGCTTCACGTATGAACTGTAATCATTGTATGCCTGGGAAACCTCCTGAATCACCTGCATTTTAGAATTGTCTAAATTTAATTCAGCATTTTTTAACTGAACCTCTGACGACTGGATAGAATACATTCTGTTCCAATTATTGAATAATGGTAAACTAAATGATAAACCTAGTGAACGGTTTACCTGTTGATCAAAAAACTGATCAGAAAAACTGACTTCAGCACCACCAATAGAGTACTGATCGGAATACCGAGAAGAAACCCCTGCAGATGCTCTTAAGGTAGGCAGTAGACTGTTTTTCGTAATTTTCATTTGGTATTGTAATGATGAAATGGATGCCTCAGCGCTTAAAATATCACTTCTTTTAGACAAAGCTTCATTAACCAAAGACCTCAAATTAACATCCATCAAAGGAAGGTCATTTAAGGTTAAATCAGGAACTAAAAAATCATAGGCACCAAGAGGATCCATTTCCAACTGTCTAATTAAGAGCAGACTATTCAACGATAGTGTATTCTCTCTTTGCGTCACAACCAATTCATCATTTGCTACCTGAGCCTCCTGATTAAATAAATCTACAATTGGCCTAGCACCCAGCTCAACCTGTGCTTGTACCTGTACAAGTTGGGCTGTTGAAGTCTCAAGATTTTTTTTAGCTATAGCTAACAACTCTTTATCCAATAAAACCTGTAAATACCTGGATGCTGTATTAAATATTACTGATTCTTTAGCTCTTTCGTACTGCTGCTCTGTTGATTCTTTGTTAGACTGGCCACTCTTTAATGTTAATATATTATTGAATCCATTGAATAAACTAATATTTGCGCTAACACCACCACTTATAGATTGAGAACTAACATCAACAAATGGGTCTAATCCTTCACTGAATCGATCAAAAATAAACTGTTGACCAGTAGTCCTACTACCATTCATACTTGCTGATAAAGTTGGTAGAAAATCAGCTTTTTCACTAAAAATTAGATCCTCTGCCAAATCTAGTTCATTTTTTGCTTGTTTTAACGAATAATTATTTTCCAGTGCAATGGAAATAGCTTGATCGATTGTAATGACTCTAACATCAGTACTTTGAGCAAATAAAGAGGTTGAAATTAGACCAAATAATAATAATAATAAGAGTGTTTTTTGCTTAAGCATTTCAGTATATATTTTTAATTACTAGAGAGTTAACGATTTGCTGTAAAGATAGTTACAAAATTCGTTTAATTAGTTTCCATTAATATTCTTTTACCTGAATATTATAACATGCTTACCTGAACAGCTAGGTATAAGATTTGATTGTAGGAAATAGTTTATTTGCGAATCTAAATTCAATTTTTACTTTTTTGATTCAGTCCCTTTTACCGAATTACTTGTTCTCAAGTAATCATTCAATGAGTCTTCAGCAAAATTAAGTATGCCATCAATTATTTTTTGTGTAATTCTTCTTTTTACCCGTTGCTTTAAGTCACTGCCGACCCATCCTTTCTCTTCTACCAAATGACTAGAGTAATTTGAATGATTCTGTAGACTACCCTGGTGCATATCAGCGGTGATTTTTTTTTGGGTCGATGCGGTCCCAGCAACTTTCCCTGCTAATAGACCCAACCCAAAGGTTATGAACAAAGAAGAAAATGGACGTTTCGAAACCAATTTTTGAGGTGATTTACCTATTTCAATCGTTTCTTTTGTTGCTTGAAGTTTTTGATCGAAACGTTTCTCAATAGCCTTAATTTTTTTTTCGATATCCCTCTTTTTTTCTAGACTACTTGTCATAATCTTTTTTCTTTACTAATAATTTGTTAAATAAATCATCGGAAAGTGATTCTTTCATTCGACCAAAAATAAATCTAGGAGTATTGGAAAGAAAAAGAATCCCTAAAAGCAGCAGTGGGAGGCCTATACTAAGATAACCAAATACTGGATTGCCCATTAAATCGCCTAAATATTGGGCTAAAGCAAACATCAAGAAGAATAGAGCAATACCCAACAAAAGTATGGCAAACACTTTTTGAAGAACCAATGATACCAAATGTGATAATACCTCACTAGCATTAATTGCAATCCAGTCGAATCGAAGTTCAATGTAATCCTTTAAGTCACGTGCTAACTCTTTAATAGATTCGTTCATTAGGTCGGGGTAATAGTTCTAGTGGCTTAGATACTAAACTATCTATTTAAATATTCGGGAAAGCAAATAACCTACCCCAAACGAAACTAATACACTCTTTATAGGATGCTCACGCACGATTGACTCCACCTGCTCCTTCAATTCTTCTACGTCTAATTTCATCGGTTCTTCAAGAACCGTCTCTGTGTCTGTAATCGTTTTTTCGAGTCGCTTATTTAAATTATCTAATATTTGTTCGTCCATACTACTCTCCTTTGTTTACTCTTATAAATATATCAAAATTTGCCTCTAACTGCCATAATACTATTCATAGCGCAAGCTCTCAATGGGGTCTAACTGAGCTGCTTTGAAAGCAGGATACACGCCAAAAACTATACCTATAAATAACATACCCATAAAGCTACCGATGACAGACCATAATGGAATAACAACGCTAGCATCAATCACATAGGCTAAGAAGTTTCCCGCACCAATACCTAAAATCATACCTATCACCCCACCTATTTGGCAGACAAAAATAGCTTCGGCTAAAAATTGATTTATAATTGCTTTTTTAGTAGCACCAACGGCCTTTCTTATTCCAATCTCTTTGGTTCTTTCAGTGACTGATACTAACATGATATTCATAACGCCTATACCCGCTCCAAGCAAGGTGATAAGTCCGATAAAGGCACCGCCTACATAAAGAGCAGAAGTAAATACATCAAAAGACCCAGAAAGAGATTCATTGGTAGATATCTCAAAATCATTCTCCTCACCTGGTGATACTTCCCTAATAATTCTTAAAACTCCAGTAACTTCATCAATAAGTTTCGGGATACCGGCTATATCTGGCGCACGTAATTGAATTTCGATGTTTCTTTTTCCACCATACAGTAATTTTCCAGTTGTAAATGGTATTAGAACAAAGTTGTCAAATGATTGCCCTAGAATAGAGCCTTTTTTTTCAGCTACTCCTATAATTAAAAAGGTATTTCCATCTATTCTAATTTCCTTGCCAATAGGATCTACACTTCGAAATAATTCATCCAATACGTCATGGCCTAAAATGGCAACGGATCTAGAGTATTGAACGTCTTCTTGTGTGATATTACGTCCAGAATAAATTTCATATGAATTATTGCTTATAAAATTGTGATTACTACCAAATATTCCAACAGTTGGTTCAGTTTCTAAATCCCCAAATTGAATTTTAGTATAAGTAAAGTCTTCATTAGGATTCATGTTTTCAGCATATCCCAGTAATTGCTCAGATTTTTCTGCCTGATCAAATGTTTCAAATGTTAACCTTTTTCTATTTCTTTTCGAAGTATCTCCACCTATCTGAATAGCAGGATATCTAGTTACGACTACAACATCACTACCCATCATACTTAAGGTCTCCTTGAAATAATTATCAAGTACAGCTACTGCCGTCGTGGATACTAACACAGAAAAAACACCAATGACTAAAGCTAGTAGAGTTAATGAGGACCGTAATTTATTTGTAAACAGCGCTTTTACAGCTTGAGCTAATATTTCCAGATTGAACATAATGTTTAGTTCCTTTTATTTATTCGAATCGTAATGATTCTATGGGATCTGATTTTGATGCTTTATAGGCTGGAATGAATCCAAAAGTCACTCCAACTAGCGTACATAATCCTACTGCCAAGAGCACAACTTGAACGTTCATTTGCGCCGTAAAAACCTGATCAATCATAAAGGTAAATCCTGCCGCTATCAACACGCCAATTATCCCACCCAAAAGAGATAAAACTATAGCTTCAATCAGAAATTGAGCCAAAATTTCCCAGGATTTAGCCCCAACTGCTTTTCGAATCCCGATTTCTTTGGTTCGCTCTTTAACCGATACAAACATTATATTCATAATACCTATACCTCCGATTAACAATGATAGTCCGACCAATAAAAATCCTCCCATGTATATCCCATTTTTTATGCCAGCCAATTGTTCTTTGAATGTGTCAGGCTCATTCAACGCAAAGTCATTCTCCTCTGTTGCCTCTAATTGACGCACTTGTCGCATTAACCCTTCTACCTCGTATTTTCCTTCTTCTAAAGATGTCTGATTCGGAAACTTGACACTTAGTTGTATGCCAGATTTAAGTCCATAAATCTTTTCATAGGACGTAATTGGAATCATGACACGATTGTCTGCATTTTCTAATCCCAAAAAACTACCTTGCTTGGTCAACACCCCAATAACAGTGAACTTATGCCCACCTATTCGCACTGTTTTTCCTTCAGGATTTACTTGCTTAAACAACGCAGAAACCAAAGAATGCCCAAGTATTACCACATTAGACCGGGAACGCTCTTCAGACTCCGTAAACATTCTTCCAGAATCAATATCAAGACCTTGTATATCAAGAAAATTATGGGTACTTCCTTGTAAACCAACACCTTCGGCTGAGTTTTCCTGATAACGAATAGTCGTACCGCGATTTGCAGAAATAGCAACAGTTGAGGCGTAACGACTTCGACTCTCGATAAATTCAGCATACTCTAGCTCCATTTCTTTCCTATTCATGATTTCCCACCATTTAATTCCATCCCTATCCCAAGGCCATTTTTCAATGTATACCACATTTTGCCCTAACATAGCCATACTATCATCAAAAGTTTTATCCATTCCTGTTGTGACTGTATCTACCACTGTCACCATAGTAATCCCAATAATGATACATAATGTGGTTAAAAATGCCCTCAATTTATTTGTTTTGAGCGCATGAATAGCAATTTTGAGCCCTTCCTGTATGCTGGTAATGAACTTCATTATATTCTGTTATTAATGATATATTTAATCAAACTCCCATAAATAATAGTATACGATTATCATTTAAAATAGTTCTAATATAAAATACACTTAAACTTAACTATGATAAACTTAGATATTCTCGTTTTTGCTGCCCATCCAGATGATGCTGAGCTAGGTTGTGGTGGCATGATTGCTAGCATGATTAAACAAGGCTACAAGGTTGGTATAGTTGATCTAACCGAAGGTGAAATGGGTTCAAGAGGAACCATTCAATCTAGATATGAAGAGGCTAAAATGGCTAGTGAAATTTTGGGATTACACTATCGAAATAATTTGCAAATTGCTGATTCTGTGATCGAAAATAATCGTACAAATCAAAAAAAAATCATCCAGGAAATTCGAAGTATAAGACCCACAATTTGCTTTATAGGAGCTTCATCAGATCGTCACCCAGACCATGGTAAGGCAACAAAACTATGCGCAGATGCCCTATTTTATTCTGGTCTCATTAAAATTGAGACCAACGATCCAGTAAGTCAAGAAATACAAGAGGTATGGCGACCTCATCACATTTTTCACTATATGCAGGATCGACCTATAGATTATCAAATCATATTAGACATTACCGATGTTTGGGACATCAAAGTTAAGGCCATGACTGCATTCACCACTCAATTTAATGCACCATCTGATGATGATCAGCCAAAAACGTATATCTCAGACCCATCCTTTTTTCAACAACTTGAGGCAAGAGCACGATATTTTGGTCACTTAGGTGGGTGCACCTATGGCGAACCTTTTGCCTATCATAATTTACCCGCTGGAATTAAGAACTTTGATTCCTTCCTTCAACACAAGCAGAAACGATAATATGAAGGCGAAGTTCATCAGATAATGAAAAGAGTACTGCTTATTCAAACTGGAGGTACTATTGCAATGCAAGCCCAACTGGATGGTGTTATCCTAGATCCTGATCGTTGGTCAGACCAATTGTACAAGCAAATACCTTCCTTAAGTGAAATTGCAGATATTGATGTCGAGCCACTTATATTTGAAGATAGTTCTGATTTACATCCACATCATTGGGATTCTTTACTTAAAATTATTGAGGAGAGATATTATCAGTACGATGGATTTGTCATCTTACACGGGACCGATACGATGGCGTATACGGCCTCAGCTCTTAGTTTTGGAATAGACGGCTTAGACAAACCTGTTATTTTGACAGGTAGTCAGGTTCCACTAAGCAGAATTAGAAGCGATGCGCAACGTAATTTGATTAATTCAGTGGAAATTGCCACTTCAGATTTGCCAGAAGTAGCCATTTGCTTCAATGACCATGTTTATCGAGGCAATCGTGCTACCAAAATGAGTATTGGTGATTTTGATGCTTTCGCTACTCCAAATTACCCAAGTTTAGCAGATATTGGTTTAGATATCGATTTTCATAAAAAAAACTGGCTGGTCACGACCCCTGAATTTTCAAATAAAGGACCTAGGTTTCGTTTAGGTTTCAGCGGAAATATACTAGTCTTGACGATTCATCCAGGCTTCCAAACCAATCAACTCGAATCAATTGCATTAGAAAATATTCATGCTCTCATAATAAGAGCCTATGGAAGCGGTAATTTCCCGGTAAAGGGGGAATATTCATGGATTCCTTTTCTACATCGTTGTAAGAATATGGATCTAATTACCGTCATTACATCACAGGCAAATCATGATGCGGTAAATCTAAAGAATTATCTTGCGGGAAGGACCGCGCTAGATTTCGGGGTACTATCATCGGGTGATATGACCTTAGAGGCAAGTATTACCAAAATGATGTGGCTGATTTCGGCTCATCAAGATAACGATGAATCGAACCTTGAGATAGTACATAGATTCCAAGAAAATCTTCGTGGAGAACGAAGCTAACCATCCAATCAACCCTAGAGTGTTTATGTATTTTATATTTGATTTAGAAACAGTGCCAGATGTAGCGTTAATTAGATCAATACTGGATCAAGAACCTTTGACAGCTGATGAATGGAGTGATGAAGCAACTATACCTACCCAGGAGGACCTAACCGACAAAGATTGTATCGACATAGCTGCGAAAAGAGTGGGACGAGGAGTTTCGGGATTTTTACCCCCCATGTTTCATAAAATTGTCTCTTGGGTAGGACTTTGGGTAGATGCTAAAGGCCAGCCAAAGCAAAAAGAAGCATGGTCTGGAGAGAATGAGAAAGCAGGGTTAATTACATTATTTAAAGAATTGTTAACCTATAAAGATTTCAATCTAATCCACCATAATGGTAAAGGCTTTGATCTGCCTGTTATAGAGTACCGAGCATTAAAATTCAGTCTGCAGATGCCGTCAAGACTCAGTCACCGAGAAATTAAGTACCGATTTAGTGCAAATAATGTAGATTTAGTAGATGAATTTAGTAATTACGGGGCTAGTGCTTGGCCGAAATTGAAATATCTAGGAATGCTAATTGACATACCTTTTAAGCTAGTTTCAGAAGGTAATGTAGTCTATGAACAATACTTAAGGGGTGAATTTAAAGACATAGAGAATTATTGTTACGAAGATGTGATGGCAACCTATATAATATGGTTACATTTAGAGTATACTCGCTCACACATTAAAATAAATGAATTCGAAAATTTAAAGTCGAGAGCACTCAAAAAATTACGCGAAATTCAAAACATCAATAAATGAGAAAAAAAGAACAAATATGTAACCTTATTTTTTTGTAATAAATTTTAAATACCTCGGTTTATTAAGAAATAAACACCCCTCAAGAACTAAAAAAGCCCTTCCATTAGTTATTCCTTATATTTTTAATTTTCCAGAGCCTTACGTCGTGTATTTTTAGGATTCATTCCTTATCATTCATAAATAAAACAGGTTAACTTAGGGTTATCTTTTTTTTAATCCTACGCTTTAAACACTAACTCAATCGATATATTTATGAAATACCTACTGAGTACATTTGTAGGCTTGTTCCTATGTACAACATCCGTCTTTGCTCAAGAAGTCGCATCAATAGACACAGGTGACACTGCCTGGATGCTTATTGCTACCGCATTAGTCATGCTTATGACCCCCGCTGGTTTAGCTCTTTTTTATGGGGGATTAACACAAAATAAACACGTACTCAATACAATTGGAATGTCTTATATGGCTTTTTGCACCGGTACTATTGTATGGGTAATTGCAGGATACTCACTTGCCTTTGGAGCTGGTAATGAGTGGATTGGAGATTTCAGCCATTTCCTACTAGCTAACATAGGCGTGAATGATGTGAGTGGAAGTATACCAACCTTACTTTTTGTAGTATTCCAAGGCACCTTTGCCGCCATTGCCGTTGCTATTGTTAGCGGCTCTGTCATTGAACGAGTTCGTTTTTCTACCTGGGGTATATTCACAATTCTTTGGGTCTTAGCTGTGTATGCACCAATTGCACATTGGGTTTGGGGAGGAGGTTTTCTCAGTAATTCAGGGGAAATGGATTTTGCAGGGGGAACTGTGATTCACATTAATGCAGGTATAGCAGGCTTAGTACTCTCATATCTAGTAGGTAAGCGTAAAGCCCACAGTTTAGAGGAGGTGCGTAAACCATCATCTATTAAGTTCATGGTTCTTGGTTCTGCACTACTCTGGTTTGGTTGGTTTGGATTTAACGGTGGAAGTCAGTTAGCAGCAGACGGAATTGCTGCCAATGCTTTATTGGTCACCAATATTGCCGCAACAGCTGGGGCATTAATTTGGTTGACTATTGAATGGTTTATTGTAAAAAAACCTACTTTAATTGGGATGGCTTCAGGCGCTATTTCCGGATTGGTAGGTATAACTCCCGCCTCGGGTTTTGTTGATGCTTCAGGGGCACTTGCTATTGGAATTATATCAGGTTTAGTAGGTTATTGGGGTGTAGTACACCTCAAATCAATGATGAACCATGATGACACATTAGACGCATTTGGGATTCATGGTTTGGTTGGTATAGCAGGAGCTTTATTGACTGGTATTTTCGCTAATCCTGAAGTTAATGGCGGCGCTGGTCTACTTTATGGTAATCCAAATCAAATTTTGGTCCAAGCTAAAGCAGTTATTGTAACAATATTGTTTTCTGGTATAGCTACTGCTATTGTTTGGAAAATCTCAGAATTAATCACTCGAGGAGGAAGAATTCGAGAAGAACTTGAATTAGAAGGTATGGATATTGGCTATCATGGTGAACATCATATGGTAGTCGAAGAAGAAAAAATCATTAATTAAATTAATTATTATAAAGAGGTACTACATTTTCTATAGGCCTCTTTATAAATTCTTTTTATCTTATATTTAGATATTAAAGTAATGAAAAAAGATTTCTTCACATATGTTGTTTTAGCCATAACTGTTTCTTCAGTAATTGGAACGACTCTGCATTATCATCACTCTTCTGTAACTTCTGAGTCACTCTCTATCAATCAGGTAACAGAAACTGAGTTCTGTTGTCCTCTTGCTCATAATCAGGAGAGCATTACTCTAAATCACTTCTCTGAGGACTACTTAACCCAACCTCTAGCTTTCTTGTCTATTTTTATTGAAAAGCTATACTTAGACAGTAATATAAACTGTCAAATATGCGATAGAGCGCCTCCTTCTCTATAGTTTAAAATCTTAAGCTGATTATTTATTCACAGAATCTATGTGAATAACGAAGATTATACTTTCTATTAATCCATTTTGATTTATTAATGGTATTAGTAGAAATAGTTCCTAACTAAACCAAAAACACTCATAACATATTATGAAAAACAATAACTATACTTATTTAAAGTTTTCAACTTTAATCTTAACAATTGCATTACTTGCATGTTCAAATCCAGCGGATTCCGATCATGATCATGATGAACACCTTGAGCCAATCGGATTTGTTTTAAAAATGAATGGTACAGACCATGTAAAACAAGAAAATGGTGCTGTTACAGGTTCATTTACCCTAACAAATGGTAATGAATCAGATCATGTAAATATCTATTACATAGCTGAAGATGGTGATGAATTCCAACCTCATACAGATGAAGGTTATTCTCTAGCAGCTGAATTTGCCAATTCAGATATGATGGAGTTTGAATCTGAGGGTGATTGGGGATTTCATTTGCACCCAAAAGCGGTAGGTACAACTACTATGACACTTAAGTTAATGCATGGTGGTCATTCAGATTTCACATCTCAAAACATTACGATCACAGTAAATTAAGTTTAAATAAACATCAATACACCTTAGACCTATAATCACAATATATAATGATGGCCTCAATAAATAAACATGTGTCAATTACTAAGAGACGCATAAAATCTAACACAATAAAATGTGATAAATGCGGGACAAAAGAAAAGTGTGTTAGTCTAAAGTGTATTTTGATGTTTATATTTTCTTCATTTCTAAATCCACAATATTCATTTTCATACGTAACAGATTCCCCTTTAAAAGAAATAAGTAACATATACAAAGTTAGAGGTAAAATAATAGATAGTGAAACGTTAAAACCCATCCCCTTTGTAGCTTTACATATTGACAAAATTAATCGTTATACAATAACCGATGCTAATGGTGAATTTATATTTAATAATCTACCAAAAGGTGAGTATGAAATTGATATCAGTAGATTGGGATATAAAGAGAGAAGTATTAATATAGTTCTGAAAGAAAAACCTAATCTGATTCTAACAATAAAATTATCCTTAATTATCTTTTCAACAGACTCTTTAGTCGTTTCAGCTGATAATTATAATTCTACAACTCATTTAACAGGTAAAAGTTATAAGTTATACGGTGATGAAATTAGAAGGAATTTTGGAATCACTCTCAGCGAAACCATTTCAAGAATTCCAGGTGTTGAAATGCGTTCAAATGGAGTCTCCACAACAAGACCAGTAATTAGAGGCCTCGACGGCTACAGGGTTCAATTACGGTTAGATGGAAATATTATGCAAGATGTTTCTGCAACTTACTCTGATCATGCTGTAACAATGAATTCAGATAATGCCATTGAAATTGATATCGTTAAAGGACCAGAAGCTTTACAATATGGCAGTAATATGGTGGGCGGTATAGTTAATGTGATCAAAAATATAATACCCAACTCAATGCCCAACAAATTAAATGGAGTAATCTCAATGTCGGGTGATTTAGCAGCTCCAGGTGGGGGTTTAGGCATTCAAACTAATATCCCCATTGAATCTCAGTCATTGTCTGTTGGTTTAGATTTAAACGGAAGATATCATTTGGATCAAATTACCCCTATTGGAACTATAAAAAATACGTATAATCAAAATACTGACAACACTATTGGGCTAACTAAATTCACTAAATGGGGATATATAGGTGGCTCTTTTAACTCTTATCTTTCTAATTATGGTGTCGCACCAAATGACAAAGGGCATCTAGATGGTGTTGATATTGAATTGGAAAAATATAGTTTCAACGTTAGATCAGAGATTTATCCAAAAGTTGATAAAATTTCGAGATTCAAAATCGACTATAATTATGCTAACTACTTTCATTTAGAATTAGAAAGTCAAGTTCCAAGAATAATTGGGATGGAATTTGGACAAACAAATCATTCTTTTAATTTTACAGGTAGTAATAATGCTTTAGGTTTTTTTGACGAAGGAATTTTTGGATTAGACTATACCTATACTGATTACTTGGTTAATGGTGCAGGTACACCACACTCGGAGTCATATGATATAGGGGCCTTTTTGGTACAAGAGATTGATTTTAATAAATTTAATTTAAAGATAGGATCGAGATTCGATTACGCAAATAGGAATCCAAAAGTTCGTAAAATAAGTGACTTAATTGGTAAACTGGAATCAAAAAATTATTACGCTTTAAGTGGCTCAATTAGTAGCACCATAATGTTATCAAAACAACAATCTGTCAGTTTTTCGTCTGCCAGAACATTTAGACCACCTAGTTTGGATGAACTTTTTTCTGAAGGCCCTCATCTCGCTTCTTACTCTTTTGATATTGGAAATACAAGCTTAAAGGCAGAAAGAGCATGGACTTCAGAAATCAATTACGAATTCATGAGTTCTAGAATTATGGTTTTTGCTTCGCTATTTAGAAATTATTTTGACAGCTACAACTTTTTTATGAATACAAATCAAACCTCAAATCGTTACCCTGATTTGTATTATTACCAAGTTAAGGGTGTGGAAGCTGAGATGATGGGATTTGAAGGTGAATTATATTTTAGCATAACAAATAAACAATCTATTAAGTCCTCATTTAGCTTTATTAAATCTGACTTTAGAGAAGATGAGAATTCCAGTTTTAAGCCAATTCCATTTACGCCGCCCCTTAAAATATCCACCGAATATATTTTCAACTTCACAAATGGTAATACTGGGGTCATCTACACATTTAGTGACAAGCAAGATAGAGTTGGGGAATTTGAAACAACTACCGAAAGTTACAACAAACTTGATTTTTATTTACAATACAACATCATGAATAAAAATAATTTATTAAAAGCTTCATCCTTCAGTACACTTTCATTAAGCGTTCAGAATATTTTCGACACCAAGTACTATAATCATCTATCCAGAATTAAAGATCTTATGCCTGAAATGGGTAGAAGATTTATGATTTCTTACAAAATATATTATTAGTGATTTACCAATCATACCTAGAAACTCCAATTGGTTTTATGAGGTTACTGTCAAACGGACAACAATTATATAATTTAAGTTTCCAAGAGACAGATGGGCCAGAGGATCCTGATCAGATCACGGAATGGACCAAAACACAATTAAAAGAATATTATCATGGTACTAGGACTTCGTTCAATATTCCATTACTGCTAGATGGTTCTGAATTTGAATCTAATGTATGGAGTGCGTTACAAGAAATTCCTTATAGCACAACTACCTCCTATAAGTTAATTGCACAGCAGATTGACCATCCGAAAGCAATGCAGGCAGTTGGTAGCGCTAACGCAAGAAATCCTATAGCCGTTATCGTACCATGCCACCGGGTCATTGGGCATGATGGAGATTTGAAAGGATATGCAGGTGGTATAGAACGAAAAAAGTGGTTATTAATGCATGAAAATTCGTTACTAACCTAACTATTTTAAGCCATTTCACGCGATTATTAGTTAATTTCAGATAAACAATACTATACTACTCAAGAAATTTAAAACTAAGCAAAGATATGCGTAAATGGCATTCTAGAAGGGATACTAGAAAAATTCACCGTTGGGGAGCTTTTTTGGTATCCTTACCATTTTTGATTGTTATTGTAACAGGCTTATTACTGCAAGTAAAAAAAGAAGTTGAATGGATACAGCCAAGCACTGAAGAGGTGACTATTGATAGTCTTTCACTTAGCTTTAATGAAATATTACAAATTAGTAAGGGTGTAGAAGAGGCTGAAATAACTGATTGGTCCCACATAAACCGTCTAGATGTACGCCCAGTTAACGGAGTGGTTAAAGTCCGATCAACAAATCAATGGGAAATCCAAATTGACTTAGAAAGAGGCACAGTATTAAAAACAGCCTATAGAAGATCGGACATTATTGAACAGCTTCATGATGGTTCTTGGTTTCATAATGCTGCTAAATTATGGTTATTCTTTCCTGTAGGAATCATTGTCTTAATCCTTTGGCTTAGTGGAATGTACTTATTTTTTATTCCCATCTTAGCCAAAAGATCTCATAAAAGCTGAGTAGTTTGTTTAGTGAGCGGGTAGCTGGAAAACCGCATTCTGTATCATTCTTGATGGTCCTATCCAAAACATACGGTATTGGGTATTTTCTAAAAGCAGTACCACTTTACCCTGTCCCATATTTTGCACCGCAGCAAAAGAATTTGAGGCTGCCTTCACCTTATTCTCTGGGGATGCATAACCTGAGGCCAATAGGTCATCGGGGTTTGAGGCATATCTGCCAACCGCCAAAAGATTCGGATTGAGCTCAAACACATCGGTAGAAAACTTGAGAGTGAATAACTGCTTTTTCATGCCAAATCCTAATGGATGAGTGTTATCGATGTGCGATTTAAATGCTGCACCAGGAATTCTTTGAAGACCCGATTTTTTAGCCCGATCAGCATAGGCGGTATATCCTTCATCGGTTTGTTCTTCATCGTTGTTTTCGGGATCATACAACGCAATATTGGTGAATCCGCTTCGAGTATTACTCAACCAAGATGCCATACCCTCAGTACCTACCAGTACCCCTCCAGAACGTACCCAGTCTTTCATTTTATCTTGCACAGATTCAGTGAGCACCTGGTCTATTCCTCCCCATGCCCCAGGGAATATCATCACATCATAGGCATCTAAATCCATCCCAGTCAATCGATCGGATCGAACCCGGCTAATACCGTATTCCGTCCAATAATCCAGTAAATACCAAAGCTGACCTGCGGTATATGAATTAAATGGCTGATCAACAATCAAAGCAACACGTGGAGCATGAAGTGGGTTAGCATCGGATGAGGCTAAATCAATCCCCATATCCATGCGCCCAGTATTGAATGGCATTATGCTAACCTTATTTTCAATCGCAATTTCTTCCATTATTCTATGCATATCATCGCCATGACCTAAATTCCTGCCTACCAATACAATTACACTCCCGCGAGAATACGTATTTCCTTCATACCCAAACGACTCAGATGCGGTCCGAACCCTAAACCCAGCCTCTAACATATCACCCAGGGCGTTAGGAGCATAGCGTTGTGCCCAGTCCATCACATAAGCATAGGATGCTTTATGTGTTAGTTCTCCTTCCAAAGAGATTTTCTGGTTGATGAGTTTCAGGCTAGAAGGTAGATTTTCACTCCAGTAGGCATCTAAATTGAACGCCATTGGTACCGTCCATGTAGACATGTCGTACATAACCGAGTCTCTAATTTCTAATTGGCGGCGAAAAAGTGTATGAATGAAAACGTGTGCTGGTTGCTCTGTCGGAATTACAAAACTCCCTTCTTCTATGGTCCTTGTAGCCTCATTAGCATCCCAATAATCAAAGGTATTAGATAATCGTTGATCTTGAGTGGTTTCGTAGACCTTAACCCCATGATCTAACAGTAAGTTTACAACATCAAAACTGTAAGATTGTTCATCTCTAGAGAGTATGTAAGCTTTGGTATCTCCTTTTTGGTTTTCTGGATTTCGAGCTTCTTTAAAGTACTCAAGTAATCCCATTCTATTCTCAACGGCCGTTTCAACTACAGCTAATGAATTAATATAATGGTCAAAAACACGTTGCCTTAGGGTTAAAACATATCCATCATCAGTATCAACAGCACGACCACCTCTGCTATGCCCTCCTTGTTCAGCTAACATACCAATACCCCCCATCACACTGGGATAGGATGATCCGTAGCCAGGATAAAAGAAATCAAAGGCTTCACGAGTAAAATAATTTACTTGAGCCTCATCAAAGCGCTTTACTGCACCTCTACCAAATGCATCGGCATAATCCTCATAGCTACGAGGTAGTTCATAGTTTCTAGGAGTGGTTCCTGGCATTAAAAAATAGTTATTATCAGCTCCTTGTTCATGAAAATCCATATGCACTTGTGGCATCCATTCTTGGTAACCCTTTATACGTCCTTGTGACTCTGGATGAATTAACCAAACCCAGTCTCTATTCAAATCAAACCAGTAATGATTGGTTCTACCACCAGGCCAAATTTCGTCATGCTCTAAATCATTCACATCGGAATTTAAAACATGTGTTTGTGATGATTTATACCAGGTAATATATCGGTCTCGACCATCTGGATTTAACATCGGATCAATAATAACTACTGATTCCTCTCGCCATGTAGCAGTTTGATTATCTTCCGCAGCCACCAATCTATAGGCTGCTTGCATAGCAGACTCACTACTGGACGGCTCATTCCCATGCACATTATAACTCATCCAGACGACCACTGGCATTTCTGGGTCTAATTCAATTTCATGACTCGCTAACTGCTTATTCATCTCCTTAATTTGCGCCAAATTACTCATATTAGTAGCAGAACTTATAGTAGCGTAAATCAAACTCCTTCCTTCATACGTGGAGCCATATTCTTGAACTTGAATTCGATCTGAGTTAGCTGACAAATACTCGAAGTAATCCACAACCTGATAATGATGGGTATATTCCTGACCTAATTCATACCCTAGAAACTCAGCTGGAGACATTAAATCCTTAGCATAGTTGAGTTCATCGTCAAAGGTGAAACGGTTAAAAACATCAGGGTCTGAAACCTTTAAATGTTGAGCCAAAAGGTTGGCTGAAAAACTAAATACAAAAAGTGTAAGGATACCTGCATACTGCATTACCCTTTGCTGAAATGAATTCCCGTATTTCATAAACATATAGTTAGATTATTAATTAGATAGGATTACTAATAAAGTATGGTCAAAAACATAGTTTTTTGATAGTTGACTCAGATACGAGTTAATCAAACAAAAAGGTATGTGTATATTTGATTAAAATAGAGCGCTGATCGTAATAAGGCAAACTTAAACCATTTTCATATCTATTAGCCCAAGGTTGAGTTCCGTTTTGGTTTACAACGAACCAAAAATCTTGACCTTCTCTAAAATTATAGCGCAACCGAATATTCGCACCTATTTTTTCAGACACATTACTAGTTTGAATAAAAGCATTGGCCGAAAATTTTCGATTAAGGGCATATGATGCTTTAAAAGAACTCTGATGAACCGTAAAGGAAGTGACCTCACGCCCTTCAATAACTGGAAAATCCAGTTCACTTATGCGATAATCCAGTGAAAAATCTAGGTGCACATTAACCCTGTATTGTGGCCTTATAGATATTTCTTTGATTTTTCCGTCATAAATTTGTGCAACTGTTGATGAAACTCTACCTCTAAGCTTATACTGCTCAGGACTACCATAATTTAGCCCCCATTCAATGAATCCGTAATCGTTGACCGGAACATAAATACGAGATAGTAAATTAAAGTCTTCATCACCAAGTAAATGTTCCTGACGATATACGAATTCAGAGCTTATATCACCTGCAGTCTTAAACTGCATATTCCATTCTAAATTGACATACCTAGATCGTAGATTAAAACCATCATAACTTTGTATTGAGTAATTTCGTAACTGAATCCGTTGTTGTTTTATCTCACTGTTTTCTGGTGCAATCCACCCATAACCAAGACTAGCATAATAATCGGCCGTATTGGTTGTTCTAACAAAACCGATTCCAGGGTTAAAATCTTCTCCTGTGTAATTAATCATAAATCTGTAATACCAACCAATGTTGGATCTTTTGTCCACGCTAAATCTACTAGTGATCCCTGAAGTGCCCATTACATTTTGATTAAATCCAGCTTCATTATCAAGAGTCTGGGCAATTTTAAATTGTACAAAACTCTCATTTTTGACGTTATAGTCTAAGTCAATACCAAACACTAGATTATGCGCCCCATCAAGCGCAAGCCGGTGAGTATATATACTCCCAATGTAACTCTTTGGGTTTATGATTTGCTTTTTGAGCCGAATAACTCCAAAATTCTCCGCTTCAAAAGCTTCAAAGGACTGGGTTTGTATATTTAAGATCCCTACATCTAAGTTCCCGATCCTACCTGTAAGTCGAGCACCTCCAATAATAGGGATTGGACTACCGTTTGCTAAGCCAATTCTTCTACTGTAAAAAAGTTTAGTTCTACCAAAAGAAAAGTCAAATAAACCTGAGCGTTGTTGAAAGAATTGTCTTTTTTCAGGAAAATCAATAGAAAAGCGAGTTAAGTTTAATTGTTGCTCATCTGCTTCTACTTGTGCAAAATCTGTATTCGCAGTAAGATCCAAGGTTAGATCGGATGTAACATTGTACTTGATATCAAAACCAAAATCTTGTTTATAAGTTGCATCCCCAATGTATTGGTCTTCTAAATCACTTAATTGGTAAATGTCTTGATAACCGCTAAGAGAGTATGGCGTAATATACAATGGCTTTGATTCCTCTAACTGAATAAATTCAATTTCTTGGGTTTGGGAAGGTTTTAAATGGGACATACTCCAATTGGGAGGTATATCTGGGTACACGTGCCGTTCGTTACGCGAGGCAATCCAACGATACAAAATAATACCCATTCTGGTAACATTACTAGTAACCTGATACCCTAATGATGAAAAAGGAATCCGTATTTCAGCATACCACCCATTAGCATCTCTTGTGGTTTCTACATCCCAATAGGTGTTCCAACTGCCATTAAATGCATCTACTCCGGCACCAAAATTACCATCATTGCTGATAGCAAAGTCTACTCGGACGCCCTCTGGGTTTGTAAAGAAAGTGAGACCATTTTCATTATCATTAAATGAATCAAATACCACACCTATAATATCATCATTCGCCCTGTAGTCATCTCTTAGAAGGGTATTGGAAATAATTGTAGAAGCGTCTTTTGTCAGATTTTCAGCTGCTATATAAACATATTTATTATCGTAGGTCATATAAATCCTAGTTTCTTCGGATTTTTCTGATTGGTAGATTGGCTCTAATTGCGTCATTGGAAATGGAGTAATTTGATTCCATATTGGCTCGTCTAACCTACCATCTAATTCAATTTCTCCCTCTAAAGATTGTATTGAAATGACTTT
>DCQQ01000005.1 GCA_002323515.1 Balneolaceae bacterium UBA1514
TAGCTTCTAGAGCTCGGCTTTTAGCTCCCACACACTAGCTTCTTTAGGGAGTAGAACTAGGGTTGAGCCTAGTTCTTTACCGGCATTGGTAACCACATTTTCAGCGGTAGTAAAATTACCTAAGACCTCCTGAAAACGAGCAGCATCTAAGGTTTTTTCTTCATCAGATGTATTAACTAATACCATGACCGTTTGCTGCTCATGAAGTCGAAAATACACATATGTGTCATTCTCGGGAATAAAATGCTTCATACTTCCCTCATGTATTGCTATAGCCGTCTTCCTCCACTTTGAGAGTGTTCGAATGTAGTCAAAAGCATCGTTTTCACTCTTTGTTCTGCCTTCCTCGCTAAATATATTTCGAGAATCATCGGGCCATCCACCTGGTAAGGTTTGTCTCCAAGCTTCGTCATCGCCTCCTCTATACTCATGGCCAAACATAAATTCAGTACCGTAATAGACTTGTGGGATACCTCTCTGAGTGAGTAGTAGGGTAATAGCCATTTTAAAGGTGGCCTCATCCTTATTTACATGCTCATAGACGCGAGACATATCGTGATTATCGAGGAAAATGACATTTTTCATGGCATCCGTATATAAATGATCTTGTCCTAGCATATAGTAAACTTTCATAAGACCATTCTCCCAGCCAAATTCTTCAGCCATTCCATCTCTTACTGCAAATGACCAGGGAAAATCGGTAATACTAGGTAGTTTGGAATCATATCCGTCTCCTTGACCAGGTAGGTCATACTGCCAATATGCAGCGGCTGGAGGATTTACCGCCCATGCCTCACCAACAATGTTAAAGTCTGGGTATGCGGTTAAAACGGCCTCTACCCATTCCGCCATATATTCTTTATCTGGATATAAATAGGTATCCATACGAATTCCATCCACCCCAGAATATTCGATCCACCAAAGTGTGTTTATAATGAGATAGTCAGTGAGTAAAGGTTCATCCTGATTTAAATCGGGCATTTCTGGAACAAACCAGCCATCAACCAGTTTTTGCATGTCGTAATCAGAAGAATATGGGTCTGCAACGATGGATCCCTGATAATTGGTTTGCATGTATTCATCGATATTGTGCACCCAGCCTTGAGTGGGTAGGTCTCGCATCCACCAATGTTGGTCACCTATATGGTTGTGAATCATATCCATAATTACTCTCATATCACGCTCATGAGCAGCATCTATGAGGGCCTTGTACTCGGCGTTAGAACCGTATCGTCGGTCAACTTTGTACAAGTCTGTTGCAGCATATCCATGATAGGCTCCATACTCAGGTTTCATATCATTTTCAATGATTGGAGTAAACCAAATAGCAGTCATACCTAGATCATCCAGATAATCTAGATGTTTGGCAACACCTGCTAAATCGCCGCCTTGACGGCGTTCTGGATTTGTTCGATCGGCAGATTCAAGCATCCCTTCAATGGTGTCATTATCTAGATTACCGTTGGCAAAGCGATCGGGCATCATTAGATAAATAACATCAGATGCATCAAATCCTTGGTTTTTGTTGGTTCGATCTTCGCGTGGTTTGAGCTCAAAGTCAAGCGTTAGGGTGGTGGATTCATGACTCAAACGAATCGGAATAGTTCCAGCTGGGGCTGCAGAACTAATATTTAGGTAAACAAACAGATAATTCGGCGAGTCCACTGCTATTTGTTTTACTAGCTCAACACCAGGATAGTCAATTACCGCTCGATGAAGTCCTAGATTAGAGCCATATAACTG
Source organism: Balneolaceae bacterium UBA1514 (assembly GCA_002323515.1). GTDB lineage: Bacteria > Bacteroidota > Rhodothermia > Balneolales > Balneolaceae > UBA1275. The sequence continues at coordinate 1,744 of DCQQ01000005.1, forward strand.
AATCTGCACCTGCTCAACAGGCATATCAATCCACCAAAAAGGAGGATCTATTTTTTCGATTTGGGCATTTACACTAAAGGTGAGACCTAAACTTGAACATATACTGAATACAACGAGGTATAGATAACGCGTCATGATGAATAATTGGTTAGTATAATTTTTGTATAGGCTGAAACTATTAATTTCCTACGCTTTCGAAATAATCGACGACTAAGTGACTTAAGCTTCTAACACCTAATTCAAGACCACTTTCATCGATGTAAAAGTCAGGAGTATGGTGTCCAGCAGGGGTGCCGCCAGCGGGTAGTCCGCCTAAGAAAAAATAAAGTCCAGGTATTTGCTGTTGAAAAAATGAAAAGTCTTCGGCACCGGTGATGGCTGGCATGGTAACCACCATATTTTCACCGGCTGTTCCTTTTAACGTTGGAACCATCGCCTGGGTTAGTTCAGGATCGTTGAAGGTGACAGGGTATCCATTTGAAATAACTACTTCAGCGGCAGCGTTATTTGCTTCGGCTGTTTTTGTTGCAATTGTTGTGATTCGCTCAAAAATTGCGTCACGCATATCATTGTTAAGCGCACGAATAGTTCCCTCCATGAATACCTCTTCTGGTATAATATTACTTCTTACTCCGCCATGTATTTGCCCAATTGTGACTACAGCCGCCTCATTGATTAGTTCCATGTTTCTGCTAATAATGGTTTGCAGGTTGTTAATAATTTGTGCTGATGTTACAATTGGGTCAACTCCACTCCATGGGGCTGAACCATGAGCTTGTTTACCTTTAACAGTTATTTGAAAAGTATTAGAGCTAGCCATGATGCCACCTTCTTTGTAGGTAATCATACCCACAGGAGTCGCGTCAGATATATGTAAACCAAAAATGGCATCTACATCTGGGTTTTTTAAAACACCCTCTTTAACCATAAGTTCTGCTCCACCTTCTTCGCCTTTAGGCGCTCCCTCTTCAGCTGGTTGAAATATAAATTTAACCGTTCCTTTGAGTTCACTTTTAAATTCAGTAAGTATTTGAGCCACGCCCATTAAAATAGCTACGTGGGTATCATGGCCACATGCATGCATGACACCAACTTGGTTTCCTTGATACTCTCCTATGGCGGTTGATTTAAACGGGACAGGTGTACGTTCAGTCACCGGCAAAGCATCCATGTCAGCCCTAAGTGCCACCACAGGCCCTAGGGCTGCACCTTGCAAAATAGCAACTACCCCCGTATGAGCCACTCCAGTCTGAACGTCTAGACCCAACTCTGTAAGGTGTTCGGTGATATATTCAGCCGTTTTGTACTCACGATTAGATAACTCGGGGTTTTGGTGTATATGACGCCGCCACTCTATTACGCGATCCTCTAAATCAGCTGAACGACTATCGATGAGTGTTTTTAGATCTTGAGCTTGTACATAGGTAGGGCTGCTTCCCATCATAAGTACAGTCATACAAGAGGAAAACAGAAGAAGAACTATTATTCTATAAAATGGCACGATTTTCATGGTTTTTGCTTGGAGTTTCAAAGGTTGTAAATAAATCTAATGAAGCTGAGAAGGATAGTTTGTAGAAAAATCTAACCGTCGCTCATCTTCAATAATTTCAGCAAAAAAGCTCAAATCTACAAGCGATTGCTGACACACAAGGTAATGGGCAATACCTTAACTAAGTTCTAACATGCGTTCCAAGGATAGAACGGCATATTTTGCAACCTCTGGATCCACTTTAATACGGTTCACCACTCTACCCGCTTCAATTTCTTCTAATGACCACACTAGATGAGGTAGGTCAATTCGATTCATTGTTAAACAGGGGCACATAAATGGATTAAGGGATTCAATTTGTTTGTCAGGATGTTCGGCGATGATGCGATTGACTAAATTCATTTCGGTTCCAATGGCCCACATAGACCCTGATGGAGCAGCTTCGATGGTATTGATAATATAATTAGTGGAACCGGCATAGTCAGAATGTTGAACGACATCAAATGTACATTCAGGATGCACAATAACCTGTATTTTAGGATCTCGCATTTTTGCGTGTTCAATATGTTGAACGGTGAATTTTTCATGTACAGAGCAATGCCCCTTCCAAAGAATGACTCGAACATCTTCCCATGCGCCATCAAATTCAAATTCATTCGCTATAGGGTCATACACACACATATGCTCGAGAGCAATGCCAAGTTCGAAGGCCGTGTTTCGTCCTAAATGCTGGTCAGGTAAAAAGAGTATTCGCTCTTTTTTCTCAAATGCCCATGTTAACATAGTATGAACATTGCCTGAGGTTACACATGCTCCTCCATATTTCCCCACAAATCCTTTAATTGCTGCAGTTGAATTTACGTAGGTGAGAGGAAGTATGGTATCATCCCAAATTTTTTGCATACGCTCCCAACCCCGCTCGGTCTGCTCAATATCGGCCATATCTGCCATGGAACATCCCGCTCTCATGTCGGGTAAAATTACCTGCACATCCTCTTTGGTCAGCATGTCGGCTGTCTCCGCCATAAAATGAACCCCACAAAAAACAATGTATTCCGCCTCTGGCATCTCGGCACAAATCTGAGCTAATTTTAATGAATCGCCTCGAGCGTCGGCAAAATCAATAACTTCGTCTTTTTGATAATGATGGCCCGGAATAAACAGACGAGCACCCAAACGGCTTTTAATTTCTGATACACGACTTGCCATTTCATCACTACTTAATTCATAATAGTGATTGGGAATTCTCAGATCGGTTTCTACACCTAATAAGTCGTTTAGCTCCATAGAACAAAAAATAATCGGTTTAACCTAAGTTCAAGCTACCTATGATCAAATCGGCATTTACGGTTTTGATTGTGTGTGAACTCTATGATTATACATGAACACGCGTAAGATAGCATTTTTATCAGAAATACTTTGTACCACCACAACCATGGTTATTCATTTCAGGGTTCCAATTCAGGCACTTTTAATCAATGTAAAAGCTAATATCGCATGCCTTTACGGAATGGGTAATCCACCCTACAGAAATTACATCTGCCCCACAGCCTTTATAGGCTGCTATGTTATCAGGGTTTATTCCGCCCGATAGTTCAACTATGATCGATTTCGGAATGTGTTGGCGTAGCTCTTTTACTTGACCAGGAGCCTGGTTGTCCAACATAATAACATCCACTTCGGCTTTCACTGCTTGTTGCACTTGATCTAGAGTCTCAACCTCTACTTCAATTTTTATCATGTGCCCTTGCTGTTTTCGAACCAGCTCCACTGCTTTTTCTATACTTCCCGCTGCCGTAATGTGATTATCCTTAATCATAACCCCATCATCTAGCCGAAATCGGTGATTAAAACCTCCACCACAACGTACGGCGTATTTTTGCACCATTCGTAAACTTGGCAAAGTTTTACGCGTATCGGCGACTTTGATGCTAGGATCATCTAAGCGCCGAATTAGATCCTGAGTTGAACTGGCAATTCCTGAGAGGTGTTGCAATAGATTTAAAATGACTCGTTCACCGCTCAGCAAGGTGCCCACCGGTCCGTTCACATGGGCAAGAATCGACCCTTCTTCAAAGCCCTGACCATCTTCAACCAACCAAGAAAGCTCAACGCCTCCACCCAATGCGTAATATACCCGCTCTACTACCTGCATACCCGCAAAAATTCCTGACTGCCTTGCCACGAAGCGACCATTTTTTCGGTTTAATGCATCAAAAAGCCATTGGCTAGACCAGTCACCCATTCCAAGGTCTTCTTCCAGGGCTTGTTTAATAAGATGATCTAAGCTTATTGGGTTCATAAGAACTAAGTGGGTTTGAGTGGTACTTTTTTAATAATTTACTGATAGTCGTTTTAACCGCTATAAAACAGGTATAAGGTACGCAGATACCATCACTAAAACACTTTTCTTAGTCTCTTTAAAGTAAAACAAGCGCTAATGAACTATTTGGATTACGCAGCAACCACACCCATGAGCGAACAGGCCTTAAATACATATACTAAGGTAGCCAGGGAATATTATGGGAATGCTAGTAGTCTGCATGAAGAAGGCACTCGAGCTCAACAGATTGTTACAGCATCTAAGCAAGTAATTGCTCAAGCTTTAGGAGCTTCTGGACGGCATCTACACTTTGTAAGTGGGGCAACGGAAGGAAATTTTTTGGCTATTTATGCATTATTAGAATCGATAAAGCAGCAAGATCCCAGCAAGAATCATATTTTGTGTTCTCCAATTGAACATGATTCGGTTCTTCGGGTAATGAATAGGCTGGTAGCTGAGGGATGGGAGGTAGAGTATATGCCACTTTTAGACAATGGAAGAGTATGCGTTGATCAATTCAAAGAATGTTGTACCGAGTCAACGGCCTTAATCGCATTGCAGCTCGTTAATTCCGAGTTGGGAACGCATCAACCCGTGGGAGAAATTGCTGAAATCGCACGGAAAATGGATATAAAAGTGCATTGTGATGCTGTTCAGGCATTTGGAAAAATACCTATAGATGTACAGGTATTGGGAATACACTCGCTAAGTATTTCGGCGCATAAAATTTATGGACCACAGGGTATTGGGGCCGTGTGGTTAGACCCAAAAATGGAATGGATCGGATTTTTTCCAAGCTCTACCTCTAAGAAATTTAGGCCAGGTACATTGGCCGTACCATCGATCGCCGCTTTTGCCGCTGCTGCTAAAGAAATGATAGAAGAAATGGAGGCCGAATTTGTGCGGGTGCAACATCTCCGGGAAGCTTGGATAAAGGCGCTAGAGGATATGCCAAAACTACCGATCATCGAGGGGGCGCTGGCAGTGGATCATCAAAGCCCGTTCATCTTAGGGCTTCGTTTTCCTGGTATGGAAGGGCAATTTTTAATGCTCGAGTGTGATCAGGCGGGTTTGGCTATCTCGACCGGAAGTGCCTGTCAATCTGGATCTGATGAACCTAATGTTAGCATGAAGGCTCTAGGTAAAAGTGAGCAAGAAGCTAGAGAATTTGTTCGTTTTTCTTTTGGCAAGGGCCATTATATTGAGGAAATACCTCATATTATTGAGAAAATTCGTACCATTATAAATCGACATTATTCTCATATATCGACTTTTTAATGTTCATTTAAACGTAATTCCATCATGTTTTTTAATCGACTTTCCCTTCTAAGTTTTTTAGTACTATTGGTAATGGCTTGTGGACCGTCCGAAGCGCAACAAAGTAGCGATCAAATTACCACTGCTTCTGGTTATACCCCTGAAATTAATCCTAATCCAGATGCCCCTGTTCAGATCGTAAAATTTAGTGACTATCAGTGTCCTGCCTGTAAATTTTTTGTTCCAATCGAACAGAAAATTAAAGAGGACTATGGCGATCAAGTGAGTATTATAACCAAACATTTTCCATTGTCAATGCATCCATACGCCCATGTGGCTTCTCGTTCTGCAGAAGCAGCTAGAAAACAAGGTAAATACAAGGAAATGCATGATAAAATATTTGATGGGCAAGAAGTCTGGTCTAAAGGCAATGCCGAACGCTTATTTATCGGCTATGCTGAGGAAATTGGTTTGGATACCGAAGTATTTACCGCCGATATGAATTCTGCCGAAATGAATCAAGTTGTCATGGAGCAGCGTAAAAAAGGAGTTCGAATGGGCGTTAATTCAACACCTACATTCTATATCAATGGGATAAAAGTAGAAAACAATCCCCAGACCTACATGGGATTTAAAGTTTTAATTGATCGGGAATTGGATTGAGGGTTAGGGCTATTTATTCACTACTGGTCACATTAACCCGATAAAACTTGATGATACAACCATTTTTAGGTGTTGAGCCAACAATTAATCCTACCGCCTTTATTGCCGATAGTGCTGACATTATCGGTGATGTTCATATAGGCGAAATGTCGAGCGTATGGTTTAACGTTACCATTCGTGGTGATGTAAATAAGATTCGGATTGGGAATCATTCGAATGTTCAGGATAATGTGTGCATTCATGTAATGAACCAAACTGGTCCAACGCAAATTGTCGATGAGGTGACGATTGGTCACGGTGCAGTGGTTCATGGGTGTACGATTCAAAGCCGGGTACTAGTGGGAATGAATGCCACCTTGCTCGATGGATGTGTGGTGGAATCGGATGTTATAGTCGCTGCAGGAACCTTGGTTCCTCCCGGTAAGGTTTTGGAAGCGGGTTATTTGTATATGGGCTCACCTGTAAAAAAGGTACGTAAATTGAGTGACCAAGAGCGGGCATCCATTGGTGATTATGCCCGTAATTATGTCCGATACAGCCGCGTGTACAAAGGAGAGCATTCATATACGGAAAATCCATTTTATCGTCGTGATCCTTGAGCGGGATTTATGTTCATATCCCATTCTGCAAGCAGGCCTGTTCCTATTGTGATTTCTATTTTGTCACTAAATCGGATCAGAAGGAAAACTTCATTCAGGCCTTAATAGCAGAAATTGCTGCTCTTGAAGGACAGCTGTTTACAGAGGAAGTGGCTACAAGCATATATTTTGGTGGAGGTACGCCTTCATTGTTAAGTGCAGATCAATTGGGGCGTATTATATTCGAATTGGAACGGGTATTTAGGTTGGAATTGGATGAACTAACCATTGAAATGAATCCTGATAATGTGACTCCTTATTATTTAAAGTCGTTAAAGGCTTGTGGGTTTGATCGCATAAGTATGGGTGTTCAGAGCTTTTCAGAGAAAAGTTTAAATTTTATGAATCGAGCGCACGATCGAACTCAAGCCTTGCAGGCATTAGAAGATATTGTGACATCATCGTTTAAAAACTATACCGTTGATCTAATTTATGGCCAACCCGATCAAACGAGTGCCGAGTTACAAGAGGATATTGACCAACTCATGGTTTTTAATCCTCCCCATATTTCGGCATATGCCCTTACCATCGAGCATAATACTCGTTTAGCGAAGCAAGTGGAGCTAGGAAGGGTAAAGCCAGCTGATGATGATGATGTGGCTGATCAAATGGATCTGTTGGCTAAAATTCTTGGGAATTATGGTTTTAATCGATATGAAGTGAATAGTTTCGCAAAAGAGAGATTTCAAGCCAGGCATAACCAAATATATTGGACTCATGGTAATTATTTAGGCCTTGGACCAGGAGCTCATTCCTTTTGGTGGCCAAAAACACCCGTTGAGAAAGAGAGATTAATGGGCTATGATATGGGGTTTTTTAGGGGTTTATCATCTGAACAACCAACAGCGTTGCGATGGTCCAACCCTAAAGACTTTACGGGATATATTCATAAGAAAAATGAATATCAAAAGAGCATATATACTCTTGTTGAATCAATTAGCGAACTTAGTTTGGCGGAAGAATATATATGGCTTGGACTGCGAACCAGTCGCGGATTTGATCGTAATGTATTAGCCGAACGGTATAACTATAAGTGTGATGCGAAACAACAAAAACGATTAGAGAGCTTGGTTAAAGACGGAAAGATAAGGCAAAGCGGTGAGAGCTTTAGCCTTACTCGAGAAGGCGTACGAATAGCCGATTATATAGCCTTGGATTTGCTAAGCTAATTGTACTCGATTCAGTTATTACATGGTGTTTGGATAATACACTGAAGCACTACGGTAGCTTTGTGCTAAGTCTCTTTTCCCAGCTTTATCATAGGCTTGGGCTACATGTAGTAAGGCAATACGCAGTCGTTCTCTTTCAAGTTCGCTGAATGAACCTGGTGCAGCCACATCAGGGATGGTTAATGGAGTTCCCTCTGCAATATCATCAGGGTTTTGATTGGTGCTAAAATTTTCCTCAAATAGTAGCACCCAGAGTCGTGGGTTGCCATATATTTCTTTAGCCATATTATAGAGTCCGATTTCACTCCTGAAACGTACACTTCTTGTTGTAGAGAGTCCTGATGATGTGGAACTAGACGCTCTCAAGTTTTTCGATGTGTTGGTGTTTGACCTATTGGTACTTTTTGTGGCATCAGGAGTAGATTCTGTACGATCAGTAGTATTGGTTTGGATGGGTTGCTCTTGCGTATTACCAGTTAACTTAGTTTGAATTGATTGTTGACTTGAAGTACTCATACTATCTGTGGATCCTCGTCCAAAGAGTTGGTCCACTGTAGACCCAATCAAAAATCCACTTACAAAGATCAAAAGGACACCTATTAAACTACTTGAGATTAATATTTTTTTATCAATGCTAATTGTATCATTCGATGTAGGTTTTATTCGGTCTGATTTTGCACTAATGTTTTTTATGGCTCTTTTGAGTTCATCCATTGACCCTATAAAATCTCTAAGTAAATCCTCTTCGACTGGTATATATTTTTTCGGATTAATTGAGCTTTCAATATTGGGAAGGGTACTTTCTTTTGTAATTTGTAGAGGTTTAGGATCAATAGCAGAAGCACGGTCTACCGAGGTGATATTATTTGGGAATATATTCTCTTTTTCTTCTTCCTGATTTGGTGCATTTTGTTCGATAAAGTCATCATCATCAACACGAATATCTAAGGAACCACTCATCATATGTTTCTTCTTTTGCAGAATTAATAATTCTAATTCATCCAATAAAGCGGTTTTTTCTGAGTTCTCTAATTGCACATCATTTGTTTCAGGGTCATTTGCTGGTGTCATGGAAAGCTTAGGTATTTTAAATTCAACTGTTTTAGCTTTTTCCTGAGATTTTATTCCGTCTAGATCCTCAGAAAAAGAGTCATTATTTTTTTCCATCTCTTTATTTGTGACTGTGTTTGATTCGGTTGAAATTGGAATTTTATTAAGCTCATCTGATATTTGCAAATTGTCACTTGTACTTAAAAGCGTGGTAGTATCTATATTATTTTTTAGTTTGCTATTTAATTCTTCATTTTTTTTGGTAATACTTTTGTTATTAACCAAATCGGCTAGCCTTTTATATGGAGTAAAGTATATTCGCTTGTGAGCTGGAATAATAATCCTTTCGCCTGTACCTGGTTGAGTTCCTTCTCGGTCAGCTACCTCTTTAATAGTAAATCGACCAAAGCCAGAAATGGATGATTTACCCTCACTAATCGCCACTTCAGTAACTGTTTCGGACAAGGCATGAATAAATAATTTAGCCTCGGTATTACCAATCCCGGCTTTTAGAGCGAATAACTCGATGAATTCACTTCCATTTCTTTTTATACTCATAATCCTGCCCCCTTTAACTCATCCTTAACAGCTTTGGTGGGAGTAAATTGTATGACCACTTTTGGTGGTATATGCATTTTTTTCTTGTAATGCGGATTATAGGCTACATAGGATGCTCGTTCACGAGTTTCAAATTGCCCTAAGCCAGGAACATGAATGGTATTTTGCTGGTCTAATTCCTCACACATTAGATCGATAAGATGAGCTAATCTTTCTTCAGTGTTATTTTTTGTGAGTGATAGTTGCGTACTTAGTTCACTGACTAGGCGTGCCTTGTTCATAGTAGTGTAAGTTTATTCTCTATTCATCGTTTAATGATATTTACGATGATACGACTGTTATACAAGTAGATGACAATACTAGAAGTATACCTTATTTAATTTAAAAATAAAACAAAGCCCATAAAAAAGGCCATGATATCACCTAAATTCATCGAATCACGGTCATCAATTTAGAAGAAACTTGATTAGCTGTGCGTACCCTATATACATAAGTACCTGCTGATAGACTGCGAAGGTTAACGGAGAATTGTTGCAATCCCGCATTAGCGCGACCCCTAAAAACAGTCAAGATATGGCGACCTAATAGATCAAATACATCGATGCTCAGGTCGGATCTGCTCGGAACCAGGAGTTCGATTGTAGTTCGATAAGAGGCGGGATTGGGATAGTTTTGCTGAACTATAATATCCTCTCCCAGTGTATAGTCACTAAGCACAAGTTCAAAATATCCATTTACCTGATCGTTGGTATTGGTTACGATGATCCCAAGTTTTTGTACATCTTCCCAGTTACTTGTGAGTTGGTATTCAGTCCATGAACCAACGGTCGATTGGCTATTAATTGATTGATATAAGGAAGTTCCATTATTTAGATAGGTAAGTACACCGACGGTTATAGCCGCATCATCAACCATGGAATGAATGCGAACAAAACTCCCTGGAACATCATAAACAATGACTTCGTAATATCGGCTAGACATTCGGCTTAAATCACCGGTAATTTTCCCTTCTACTTGAGAATCTAATACGGGATCAGGTACTGATGAGCCCAAATCAATTGCAAACTCGGTTAAGGTTTTGGTAATAAAAGGATCAGGATAAAAGGCACTTTCTTCGAAACCAAATGAGGGATATATGGAGTTATGTCCTGAGGCATAGTGGAATGCATAAGCCTGCAATAAGGTGGGTTTCCATGATCTATTTTTTGTTTCTAGGACTTGTTGCGCGGCCTGTAGGAAAGTAATCTGTGGGTCCTCAGCAATTAATTCCCAAGAAAAAGGCCAGAAATCAGCACCAATTGTTTCATGGAAATAAAGAGCAAAAGTAACGTCTTCATAGGAACCTGGAATCAGGCTACTATGCGCCTGTGTAAAAAGATCAGTTGAAAAATCATCGATGTAGTTGTAATAATCATTGACATTATCATAAACCACTTCCTCCATGAGCGTTGCGTCCATTTCGGCCCATTGGTCTGTTTCACCCTGCCAATTATTTTGTATGTATTGAATAGCATGCTTGAATTCATGGGCAATAGTGACCTGAAGGGCTCCTTTCGCCTGATCTTCTGGATGATCGTTTGGTGGAAATCCAGCAAAGTCATTCTCGCTGTAAATACAAGTACTGGTCGAATTAGCTCCGCAGGCAAAAATACCGCTTTTCGATGTGTTTGTAAGTCCATAAGCCCCATAGGAGGATAAATCTTTTAGGTAGATATCGTAGCTAGTTCCAGCAGGGATTGGATCGGGATATCCCAGTTCATTGATTTGGAGTTTATAGGAGGAGTCTGCAGCTTCAGCCGCCCACTCTACAAAGTCAGGAATTTCGTCTTCATTGGCATCTACATTGGGCACGGCATCTATTCCATTAGTAACATAATGAATGGTAAATTTCCCAGATTCAGAGAGGTATTGTTGACGCTCATTTAGGAGTTTTGAGGTAGTCATTAGGGTTGGTCCTTGATCAAATAGATGGCCAAAGTGTTCCATGGCTAATAAATCGTCTTTAAGAAAAGGGGTCAGACATTTGGTGAACGCCTCCGTTGGACCTACTGTAGATGATAAGGTGACGTTAGAGGATTCGATGGATGAGACAGATTCTGTCATAGTCTGGGCAGCGATGGGTACACTAAGCCCAACAAATCCTAGACAAATGAATCCTATAAGATAAACAAGGGAAAGCGGACAAATAAAAAAAGTGTGGGTCTTTCTGTATCCCAAGGTGGTACTTACTTCTAAATTATGGTTATCTTTATATCTATAAAGGAATTATCTAAGTTACAAACTATGTATGAAGTTATACTTTATTACCATTTTCATGAAATTGTGTCGCCCGAAGAGTTTTGCAATGCACACAAAGCTAAATGTAAAAAATTAGGCCTTAAAGGTCGTATTTATATTTCAGAAGAAGGCCTTAATGGTACCGCCTCCGGGAGCTCCGAACAAATAGAAGCATATAAACAGTATGTATGGGCTCTACCTGGTTTTGATCAAACGGAATTTAAGCAGGAGTCCTATGACGAGGTACCATTTGCAAAGTTGATTTGTAAAGTGAGAAAGGAAATCGTCTCCTTACATGTCGATGGGGTGGACCTTAAAGAGGGAGGGTGGCATCTAAAACCACATGAATGGCGAGCAGTTATAGAATCCGATGAAGAGCATGTAATCATAGATGTGCGGAACAACTACGAATCTAAAGTAGGTCATTTTAAAGGGGCAATAAAACCCGATGTCAAAAACTTTTATGAATTTCCAGATTGGTTAAAAACAGCGGACATACCAAAGGATAAAAAAGTACTTATGTATTGTACGGGGGGTATTCGCTGTGAGAAGTTTTCGGTACTTATGAAAAAAGAAGGCTGGGAGGATGTGAACCAGTTGCATGGTGGAATTTTAAACTATGCGTACAAAGAAGGAGGAGAACATTTCAAAGGGAAGTGTTTTGTCTTTGATGATCGACTTGTAGTGCCGGTCAATCCTAATGATTTAGCGCCGATTGCCCATTGTGAAATTACGGGGAAACCAGCCGATAGTTATGTTAATTGTGCTAATATGGAGTGCAATAAGTTGTTTATTTGTACGGAAGAGGGAGCACAATTGATGGAGGGTTGCTGTAGTGAGGAATGTAAAAAAAGTGAATATCGAAGGCCGTTTGATCTAGGTCAAGCTTTCCAACCCTTTAAAAAGTGGTATAATTACTTCGACGAAGATTTTAAAGAACGGAATAAAGTCTGGGCCAAAAAAGCGGAAGCCGAAGAACCTAACGGCTGCCTGTCTTGATTAATCTAAACTCCTACTAAGATAGTCTAAGCGAGTATGAATAAGCCCAGGTTCGCATAAGACATGACCTTGTCGCGTAAGATACGATTGATTTCATCCTACCCCTATACTCATCAAACAGTGGTTCGAAGCGATGGGCATGGTAAAGAACTCCACCACTATTTAGTTGAGCGCTTTCCCCATGTAGGAGAAAAAGTATCGCTATATAGAGAATATGAGGGCCTAATTCATGTTTTGAGGGATGGAAAACCCATAGTGGCCCTCAAATTGAATGAAGCAGGCTTATTGGCTGGTGATACTATTGTTCATCATGTACCTAAAATGATAGAGCCTAACGTTTCTGATGAGGTCATGATATTGGAGGAATTACCTGATATAGTGGCGGTATTTAAGTCCGCAACTATGCCCATGCATGCAGGAGATCGATACTATAAAAATAGCCTGCATTATATTTTACAAGAAAAAGGCTATGAGGGATTGCGAATTGTACACATGCTCGATGCGGTAACCTCGGGTCTTGTTGTTATCGCAAAAAATAAAGAAATGGCACGTGAACGTACCAAAGCTTTTGAAAAGTCCAGGGTAAAAAAACCTATTGGGTGCGGGTTCAAGGAAGTCCTAATGAAAAAGGAGAATACCTTATCAACGCTCCTATCCGAAGAAAGGATTTGTATATGAATGTGGGGATGGTTTAGATGGACCAGAATCTTTGATTCAATGCCGTCCAATTACTGGAAGAATCCATCAAATCCTCCTGCATCTATCCTATTGGGGGCATCCAATTTATAATGATCCCATTTACGGCCCAAACGGAGATAACTCAGATGTTCGCTTGCAAAATCAAGGCATAGCTCTTGTAAGTAAGAGCCTAGAATTTCCAACTCTTGGACTTAGTTTTAGTCTTCCTGATCAGTTGGTTTTAGATACGCTTCGGCAATAGCAACGAATTGTTTAGGTTTATCCAAAAAAGCATAATGCCCACATCCGTCCATTACAACTAAAGCAGCCTCACTTAGTCCCTTTTTCATTCTTTGCGCTTGATATAGAGGCGTAGCATCATCCTTTTCGCCCCACAATAATAGTACGGAATGGGAAATTTTTGGAAGAGTAAGTTCTAAATATTCTGTCACCGAATGAACAAAGGTTTCACGCATAATACCGGATAAGACAGCATACTCACTAGAACCTAGGGATTTCCAGGTTGATGTTGCCCGAAGCCAATCTAGACCTCGAGATTTGAAGGGCTCTGGGAGTAGATTAAAGGGCGCTTTAAGAATTTTAGCTACATATTTTTTAGCATAAAAACTCGCACTGCGTCGAGGCTTCATCCCGGCACCACCTGTAATTAATACGTTTTGAACATGCTCCTTGGACCACGGCCGAGTGAGTAATTTCAATGTAATACGCCCACCAAAAGAATGGGCTAAAATATCGAATTTTAGAAGCCCTATATGTTTCACCCAGGCTTGAATACTATCGGTATAATCATCAATTTTCCAAGCCAAAGGGGGCTCAGACGATTCCCCAAATCCAGCCAAATCTATCACATAACAATCATGATGAAAAGCTAACATCCGACCAAGAGGTTGCATTATTTTTTTACTTGCACCCCATCCATGTAGAATGATGAGCGGACGCGATGAGCCGTTAGATAAATCAGCAGTTGAATTATGCGATCGATCACTATTTGAACCAGTGGAATCATCCATGCTTATACGTTCCCAAGCCAAGATGGTTCCATTATAATCAAAGCGATGGGCTTCTATGGTAGGGTTATCCCTAGTAGTGGATATTGACATGATTAAATATAGTGCTAGTTGGATAAAAAATTAAGCCCCAAAAAAACAAAGGCTACCCAAAATATTTTGTAAGTATACAAAACAAGGGAGCTCTTACTATACAGAAGTTTTGAGTTATTCCACCATTAGATAAGAAAGGATTCGTATGCACATCAACCGGATTTTGTTTTATTGGAGTAAGTATTTGGGAGCCGATCCAAAAGAAATCACACTCATCAGCAGCCTATTAGCAACAGTAAGTGTAGTTGGTTTTTTTCAGATTGTGAGCCTGCGAGCTACATCAACAACTACCCCTTCGTATGATCAATAGTACTACGAATTTGTAGAAAGATCTTAGGCTTTTGAGCAGTCATATGAAAAAGTAGTAGGGTCCATGTCTGATTCACTGTTATCAAGGTCTAATACACTACGATCAGATTCAGGAGATACCCTTACATTAAATATGAATACAGCCATGCTTAAAGAATGGGTCCAACTCCCCGGAATTGGTGAGGTTTATGTCCAAAGAATACTCAAATATAGAGGTATATATGAAGATTTTACCCGTTTAGAGGAATTAATGGAAGTGAAAGGCAATAGTCAAAAACGATGGGAAAAATTAAAAATACACCTATACATTGAATCTGCTATGGAATGATTAGACATGCTATTGAATTTAAATTATTAGACTGCATAGCCTTCTAGGGTTTTAGTATATTCTATGAGCACAATAATCATTCATGAATCCGCTGTATTATGCCAAGTATATTATGGGCAGATGATGAGATAGATCAACTGCAATCCAACATACTTTTCCTACAAAGAAAAGGCTTTGAAGTCATAGCGGTGACCAACGGGAGAGACGCTGTAGCAATAATGGATGAGCAGCTGTTTGATGTGGTTTTTTTAGACGAACAAATGCCAGGGATGGGGGGATTGCAAGCTTTGGAACAAATTAAATCCAAATTCCCATTGGTTCCTGTAGTCATGATCACGAAAAGTGAAGAGGAATCAATTATGGAAGAGGCCATAGGAGCTAAGATATCTGATTATCTTATCAAACCGGTAAATCCATCACAGATACTTCTAACCGTTAAAAAATTATTGGACAGAGGTCGTTTAGAAAACGAAAAATCGGCCCAAAGTTACTTGCGTTCCTTCCCCGAAATGGATGCCTTACTCCATCATCGTACTACCTGGCAAAGCTGGATTGAGGTATATAAAAAGCTAACCCAGTGGCAAATGGATTTAGGCCAAAGAGATGAAGCCTTAAAACAGGTGTTGGACGATCAATTTCAATCGGCCAATCGGGAGTTTGGTAAAATGGTGGAGCAAAACTACGAGCAATGGATAAAAAAGTACGAACTAGTAGACGCCTTTGACCGGAATCAAGAAGAAACTGAATCCCCTCTATTGTCGCCAGGGATACTATCTACCTACGTAGAACCCTTGATTAAGCAAGGAAAGCATGTCATGTTCTTTGTTATAGACTGTATGCGATATGATCAATGGTTAGTTTTTGAGCGATATTTGAACCAATATTATGATATTCAAACCGAATTTTATCTCTCGCTATTACCTACCGCAACCCCCTATTCTCGAAATGCTATATTTTCCGGCTTGACCCCTTTACAAATTTCAAAACAATATCCAGCATTATGGGAGCAGGGTCAAGATGAAAAATCTTGGAATAGACACGAATATGAGCTACTCAATTCTTTTGTTTCAAGAAGAGGGCTTGGGATTAAAACGAAATATGAGAAAATACTTAATGCACAAGAAGGGCGTCAAGTAGCCCAAAAAATAAAAAGTTATGCCCAAAGTCCACTCTCCGCTTTTGTATTTAATTTTGTAGATACCTTAGTCCACTCTCGTTCAGATTCCGATGTTATTAAAGAGTTAGCACCCGATGAAGCAGGATTTAGAGCTATCACAGAAGCATGGTTTCAGCATTCGTCCCTGTTTCAGATGTTCAAAGAATTGTCGGACGAGGGGGTCCATCTTATAATTACAACCGATCATGGTTCAGTACGAGCCCTGCGGGACACCAAAGTGTTCGGTGACAAGGAAACTGCAACGGGTTTGAGATATAAGTATGGGCGAAATTTAAATGCTGAACAAAAAGATTCAGTCATTGTGTTCAAAGAAGCTCAAGCATTTGGCTTACCTGAATATGCTAACGTTAAAGACTATCTGATAGCAAAAGAAAATTATTATTTTGTCTATCCTACTAACTACCATAAATATCAAAACCGCTACAAGGACACCTTTCAACATGGGGGTGCTTCTATGGAAGAAATGATATTACCTGTGGCATTATTAGAACCTAAATGAAAAGATGGATAGCAGCCTAGGTCATAACTTTTTTTCTTCATCGGTAGAACAAACCATTGACATAGCCAAAGAGTTTGCCCAGAGCCTACAGCCAAATGATGTGGTAATCATTCAGGGAGGATTAGGAGTAGGTAAAACTCATTTTACCAAAGGATTGGCAGCTTATTTCAAGATCAAACAAGAGCAAGTACAGTCGCCAACCTATGCGGTGGTGCATGAATATGTGGGGCAAATAACCCTTTATCATTTTGACTTATATCGTTTGAAATCGCCAAGCGAGCTTCAAGAAATTGGATTTGAAGAATATCTTTATAAGGAAGGTATTTGCATTATAGAGTGGCCTGAACTAGCCCTATCATTCGTCTCAGACGATTGGTGGGTGGTGGACATTGAACGCTCGAATAATGGACCGGAGAGTCGAGCAATTCATGTGCGAAAAAAACAGACCTATGTCCCTGGATAGTAAAAAAAGACTTTCATACCGATTAGATTTATTACCGGTGATTATGCCCTTCCATAAGCGCGCAAAAAACGAACTTATGCCGGGTGATTTAGTTTACTATGGCCCGAGTCCGGAGTTTTACGGTATTGGTGAAATTGTTCAAAGAGAAGAAAACGTATGTGTAGTTGATTTTCGGGGCACCGGGCTATTAGGCATACATAAGGATGAAATTCTTATCAACTATTTAATACCCATACATACACTGAACTTAACGGGCGTATTAAAAACAAAAGTATGATAGATTATTTATTCAGCCTTGAGGGCTTAGCTGTGGGCACTGGCTTAGCCAGTGTCTGGTTTTCGGTCAAAGAGCGCATATGGGTATATCCTATTGGATTGGTTAGTGTTGGTATCTATGTGTACCTATCCTACGTATTTGGGATTTATGCTGATATGGGCATCAATATATACTATGTGATTATGAGTATTTATGGTTGGTATAGGTGGCTGCAGCCCTCAGGGAGTAGCGCAGTTAAAGAAATTACTCGTAGTAGTAGAAATGAATGGATCTTATCCATCGTTTTGTTTCTACTTTCCTGGCTCGCACTTTTTGTTATTCTTCAAAGATTCACTGATAGTGAAATTCCGCTTTGGGATTCCTTAACTACATCGCTGGCCATTGTGGGAATGTGGCTTATGGCTGAAAAAAAAGTCGAACACTGGTTGTTTTGGATTGCAACCGACCTAGTTTCTATCCCATTGTATTATTATAAAGGGTTGTTATTGACCAGTGGGCAGTTTTTTATTTTCACAGTGTTAGCTGTAATGGGTTGGCGACAATGGAATAAAACTCTTTCAATTGGGGATCAAATTAGTCAGTCGTCTTTCCGTGAATCTCAAGTATGATAATGATTTAGGCCTTTGCTAAGAACGCGCTTAGTTTACCCATCCATTCTTCATTATTTAGTGGCGACATAGATGACACATCCACCTGTTTTTGTCCCATTTCCGTATATAAGGCGGCATGTGCGCTTTCATGATTAGATAAAGCCAGCATATCAATCTTTAATAATTTTGTACTAACTCCATTTTCGCTTAAAATCACATCTAAGCTTTGTGTATTTCTTTTGCCATTCATTGCAAATGCAATCTGGGTATGAGTTTCATTTTCCCCAAAACTAGTAATGAGGTAATAGTTTTCTAGCATAAATTCCGTGGGAATATCCTCAAAATCCAAATAAGTAGGTGGAGACTGCAAATCTACATATAAGCGTGAGCATATATTACACACTAATTCATGCAGCGAGTCTGGGATGTACGGATAAACAAATCCACGATCTACCCAATATGGTAGGTCACGATCAGCCTCTCGGGTTGATTTGTACTCATCCGGCAGGGATTCAAGATATTCAATACCCCTTGATGTACGTTGAAACCAGGCATCTACTCTACCATTGGTGATAAGTAAATAGGGACTGGGAAGGCTCAGATGGTATTTTGCAATTTGCTGCGCGACCTGTTCATTTAAAGGAACATATACCTGCTTACATTCTACAAGGCAATGAGCTTGATAATTAGCATCAAAACAGACTAGATCGATGCGACCTTTCGTTTGATTAGCTAAGTCAACCTGAAACTCTGGACCAATTCTGTTAGGCGAAATTTGACACTCTTGTAAGAAGTATTCAATTATTCGAAGCCGAACACGCTCTTCCGGTCTATTTTTAAACCATTGCTTATGAATGGGGTTCCATAACTCCACCTCGTTGACTAAGTAACGAATGATTGGATAGTGGTATAAGGCAGTGCTTAACAAATATATATTCCTTGATTAATGCAGTGCAACATTGAGTATTGTTTAGGTTTTAGCTTTGCCATAACCTAAACTGAGTGATGCCAAAGAAAAGTAATTAAGACTTTGCTAGAGCCGCTTTATGTGTACTTCGATTGATATAGTATTGTTGAACAATCGACAAAACATTAAAAATGAGATAGTAAAGACTTAATCCAGAGGCAAAACGGTTAAATATGAATAGCATCATGATAGGAAGCATATACTGCATTATTTTCATGTTTTGAGCCATCGCACCGCTTGCTGCACCGCCGCCGCTAGCACCCCCTGTGAGTCGACTTTGTAGCCCCATCGAAATAGACATTAATATTACAAATCCACCTATTTGATCCCCTAAAAACGGGATGCCAAAAGGTAAATTGATAATAAAATCTGGCGCGGATAAGTCATTAGCCCAAAGGAAAGATTCTTGCCTTAGTAAAATAGAGTTTTGAAAAAATAGCCATAGAGTAATTAGGATAGGAAACTGAAGTAACATGGGTAAACAACCCCCCAATGGATTCACTTTATTTTTGCGATACAAATCCATAGTAGCTTTCTGCTGCTTCTGGGGATCACTCTTATATTTTTCTTGTAATTCTTTCATTTGCGGCTGCAGTTCTTTCATGGCCGCCATGCTTTTGTAACTTTTAAACGTGAGTGGAGATAGAACAAGTTTAACGGTGACCGCAAATATAATGACCAATACCCCATAGTTGGATATAAACCCACCCATTACATTAAAGAATGGAATAACAATAAAACGTACAAATGGATCAGAAAACCATCGTAGCCACCCATAACCCACCTCTACCATATCAAACGCATGTTCATTGTAACTTTTCATATCGGCATATTTAGTTGGTCCTATATAGAGTCGATATTCTTGCTTTCCATTGCTCGGTATATCAGAGTTAAGCATTGCCTGATATGCATGATTGGTAGTTGGTTGATCTACTTTACCATTTATTTGACCTATTAGTATAGCTCCTTCAGTGCCATGAACTGGTTGTATAAGTTGGGCAAAAAATTTGGTTTTTGTAGCAACCCATTCAACCACGCCATTTATATTTAATTCATTGTATCCATTGTTTTCGTCTGGGTTATCGACTTTAAGTCGTTCGAGTTCTCCCCCTGCATATAAGTAGGCAGAAGTTGCGAGAGCTTCTTGAACTCGATCACGTTCGGTAAAATTTAGTGGGCTGATAAAACCAAAATCTACGGATCGACCTAAGATATATTCCTGAATTCCAATGTATTCTATTCTTAGATCTATCTCATAGCTATCAGAGTAAAATGTGTAGGTGTAACGAAGTGCACCCCCATTGGGAACATTTAATCGGTAGCTCAAACTTCTACTTTCTCCTGATAAAACAAGGATATTAGAAGCTAGATTTTCTGCTTCGAAAAGAACTTGTTGGGTTTCAACATTGTAGTTTTCCGTACTTAAAAACCCCAAATTGTAGGCAGAAAAAGTAGTATCTCCAATCATTTGTACAGGTGTTCCCGCCCAATTGACATGCTCTTTTAAGGTGAATTGAGTTGGCCCTGCCCCTTTATTGGTGAAGATAGTTTTATATAGTGGAGTATCTATGGTAGTAAACCGTTGCACCGAATCTTGGATGGCCCCAAACATTCCAACATTCTCTACTTTGGGTTCGTCACCATCAATAATTTGACTCGATTTCATGTTACTAAGCGCGCTAGCCCCTATACCCTGGTTTTGTAATCTACTAGGTACTCCAATATCTGAATCTAAGTTAGGATTTAGGTTTTGGTTTAATTCAATTTGAGCTAAACTGTCTCTAATAGCTCTTTGACGTTGTTGCTCGGCTAATTGTTCTTCGCTAGGTAAGGTGAAATAAAACCAGCCTAGCATCAGTACAAATATTAGGGTAAATCCAACTACAGTATTCTTGTCCAAAACAGCTAATTATTATTGGGTTAGTATTCGGGGATATATGTCAAATCCGACTCTTTGGAGAATGCTGCACATATTTTAACTCCTCTGAATGTTTAAATGTATCAATATCATGGGCTAAAATCTCAATGAGATTGTTGAGCCCTTTATGCATCTGATATTTTACAAGCTTAAAATCAGGATTAGGATAACGGGCAATGAGTGCCAAATGCAAATTAATTGAGTTTTTCCTCAAAAAATGATGCAATTCCCTATTCGAAGTACGAAAACATTCCCTGAGTAACCTTTTTGTTTTATTTCTAGTAACCGCATTACCTATATGTTTTGGGGCAAGGAACGCTGTTTGGAGCCTGTTTTCAGGTGTAGGATTAGAATTAGCGAAATGAAAAGGACAGAATCGAAATAAAATACTGCCTAAACGAAAGGTGGTAGGAGCTTTGAAAAGTTTTTCAAAAGCAGATTTCCCTCTCAATATTGATAGTTTGGGTAGCTGATGTGTTTTTACACCAGTTGAGAGAGGAGCTAATAAATTATTTGGCTCCTTTTCGCTCATCACTAACCGTTAGCTTATGACGGCCTTTTGCTCGTCGACCAGCAATAACTTTTCTTCCACTATGGGTAGACATGCGGTCACGGAAACCGTGCTTATTTTTGCGCTTTCGATTACTAGGTTGGTATGTACGTTTCATGGATCAGGTTTCTTAAAGTTTTTCAATACCCAAAATAGCCTCAAATATAGGCATTAATTTCTATAAATCGAACAACTATCCAAGGAAATTAAACTTATCTGCAACATGTGTTGAACGGCCTCGTTTGAAAGGTTACATTTGATATAACAATAATTTAGTTATACTAACTAACGAAAACTGAATTACGTGTCATTCTAAGACGTTTTAACAGACTATTTCATACCCATGATTGATAAGGTAGGCAAGCTTATTACCAAGATTTTTGGCTCAAAAAGCGAAAAAGATATTAAATCCATTCAACCAATAATTGAAGAGATTAAATCGTATAGTTCGAATTTGGAAGCGCTGAGTGATGATGAGTTAAAAGCTAAAACAGAGCATTTTAAGCAACTCATTGCAGAAGCGACCAACGAAGTAAGAAATGAAATTGGAGAGCTCAAGGGTAAATTAGATCATATTGAAGAGCTTCAAGATGCGGATCATCGACAACTAACAGATGAACTCGAAGATTTAGAAAACAGAGAGTTAGTACTAATTGAGCAAACTCTTGACCGTATTATGACCGAAGCCTATGCGGTATTAAAAGATACTTGCCGTCGATTTGTAGGTAAATCGTGGAAAGTTGCAGGCGACGCTATTGAATGGAATATGATACCGTACGATGTGCAACTAGTTGGTGCAATTGCACTTCATCAAGGAAAAGTAGCAGAGATGAAAACAGGTGAAGGAAAAACCTTGGTGTCTATTTTTCCCGCTTATCTAAATGCCCTAGCAGGCAAGGGTGTGCATGTTATCACCGTAAACAATTACCTAGCAAAGCGGGATGCTGAGTGGAATGAGCCTATTTTTAATTTTCATGGGCTCAAGGTTGATTGTATCGATCGATATGAACCCAACACTGAGCAACGTAGACAGGCTTATCGGGCAGATATAACCTACGGCACCAACAATGAATTTGGCTTTGATTATCTCAGGGACAACATGGTCATTAACCCAGATCAACTAGTTCAAAAAGATCATCATTACACCATCATTGATGAGGTGGATTCTATTCTCATCGATGAAGCCAGAACCCCACTTATTATTTCTGGACCGGTTCTAAATGACAACAAGTCCGATAAATATATAGAGATGAAGCCTCGAGTAGAGTCACTGGTGTTGGCTCAGAAGAAATTGGTAGCCAACCTAGTCCAGGAAGCTCAAAAACATCTGGATGAAGGCAACGAAGATGACGCAGGCCTTGCTTTATTTAGAGTGCAGAGAGGATTCCCAAAGAACACCCGCTTCAAGAAAATACTACAGGAGCCAAGCATTCAAAAACTTATTCAACGCACGGAAGCATTATATCTACAAGACAATGCGAAAAATATGCCTATAGTAGATGAATATTTGTTTTATGCGGTTGACCAGAAAATGAATTCAATTGAAATGACCGATAAAGGTCGTGAGTTCATTACGAAGAAGGGAGAGGATACCGAATTTTTTGTTATACCCGATTTGGGAGAAGAAACATCTAAGATTGAAGCAGAATTTTCAGTCATTGAATCTGACCGAATTCATCAAATAGAAGCGAATGATGAATTTAGCGAAGAGTATAAGAGTAAGAAGCTAGCAGAAATGAAATCAGAACTACTCCAAGAGCGTGAGCAGAAATTCTCAGAACTTCACCGGCTGTTTGCTGAGCGGGGAGACCGAATTCACACGGTAAATCAGTTGTTAAAAGCTTATACCAATTTTGAACGTGAGGAGGAATACATTGTACAGGATGGAAAAGTACAAATTGTAGATGAGCATACCGGTCGGGTATTGTCAGGTCGCCGATATTCAGATGGATTGCATCAGGCCATCGAAGCCAAAGAGCAAGTAAAGGTGGAGGCGTCTACACAAACGTATGCGACTGTCACCTTGCAAAATTACTTCCGAATGTATCACAAACTTTCCGGGATGACCGGTACAGCGGAAACCGAGGAGGGAGAATTCAATGAGATATATGCATTAGACGTAATGGTTATTCCCACTAACCGGCCTATTGCAAGAGAAGATCATGAAGATTTGGTTTTTAGAACGAAGCGAGAGAAATATAAGGCTATCATAGAGAAGATTCAGGAATTTCATACAAGTGGACAGCCTGTGCTAGTGGGTACGACCAGTGTAGATGTGTCGGAGTCGATGAGTCGTATGCTTAAGCAGGCGGGTATTCCGCACAACGTGTTAAATGCTAAGCAGCATGCCCGAGAAAGTGACATCGTAAAGCAGGCGGGGCAAACAGGGGCAGTAACTGTGGCGACTAATATGGCAGGTAGGGGTACCGACATTAAGCTTGCACCGGGAGTAAAAGAACAAGGAGGACTCGCTATTTTAGGTACAGAACGCCATGAATCCAGACGCATTGACTTGCAACTGCGTGGGCGAGCGGGACGTCAGGGGGATCCGGGGTTTTCTCAATTCTATGTTTCCTTAGAAGACAAGCTTATGGCATTATTCATGGGCGATCGCGTTGTGGGTGTCATGGAAAAGCTAAGTTTTAATGAAGGCGATGTTATTACGCATCGTATGATAACTAAGTCCTTAGAACGTGCCCAGGGAAAAGTCGAGCAAAACAACTTTAGCATTCGTAAGCGCCAATTAGAATACGATGATGTCCTTAACAATCAGCGTAACGTGGTATATGCTCGTCGCAAGCACGCCCTTTTGGGAGATCAATTACGCACCGATTTATTAGGAATGCTGGAATCACTCACTGAAGAATGGGTAGCTGAACACGTGGCCATGGGTGACTATCAAGGCCTTCATTCAACACTCCTGAGAAACCTTGCTGTCGATGTATCCTTTGATGAAGATGAGTGGAGATCCATGGGCGAAGATGAACTGGTTGATATGATTGTTCGTCGTGCATTAGAGGTCTATAAAAGAAAAGAAGACATGGTCAGTAAACCTCTGTATGAGGTAATGAAGCGGATAAGTGAAACAGAGGCGGATCGACGACCGGATAAAGTACAGGTCGTTTTTACTGACGGATCTCGGCGAATGCGCGTTGTAGTTGGAGTGGATGCGGCGCTTGAAAATGAGGGTAAAGAAGTAGTTAGAGCTCTCGAAAGATCGGCTGTACTGTCTGTGATTGATGATAAATGGATGCAGCATTTACGGGAATTAGATTCGGTAAAAGAAGGTATTGGGTTACGTTCTTTTGCACAAAAAGATCCCTTACTAGAATACAAAAAAGAAGCCTTTGAGATGTTTAAACAGCTTATAGAAATGATTAACCGTGAGGTTATTTCATTGATTTGGAAAGCTGTCCCAGAGGCACAAGCATCACCCAATACCGTACAACAGGCTCAGCAGCAAAAGTCATCATACGATACTCAACGCATGCAAACACAACATGCCGATTCAACAGGTATGGGTTTTCATGCACCCGCTGCACCAAGTGCGGCACAAGGACAATCTCCGATGGGTCCAAATGTTAAACGAAAGCCCGTTGAAGTTGTTGTTGAGCCCGGAAGGAATGATATTGTTACCATACAGAATATGGCAACGGGTGTTACTGAAAGTATTAAATGGAAATTTGCCAAGAAAAAAGTAGAGCAAGAAGGATGGGTCATTGTCGAACAATAAGATAAACTAAAATGAAGGTACTAGGCATCGATATTGGCAGCTATGGTATCAAAGGCGCTCTTGTAGATACGGTGAAGGGAGAGATTATATCAGGGAAAAAATCTACCGACAAATTAGAAGATACCCGTCCTCATAAAATTATTTCTAAAGTACATAAACTGGTCAAAAAATTTGATTGGAAAGGCCCAATAGGTTGTGCATTTCCCGCGGCCATTCATAAAGGGCGAGTGTTATCAGCCTCTAGAATAGATACGGCTTGGGTCGATGCCGATGCAGAACATGTATTTAGTGAAATTACTGGCTGTCCAGTACGCCTTATAAATGATACCGACGCTACAGGTATTGCCGAAATGACCTTTGGAGTTGGCAAAGGCTACCGAGGAACGGTCATCGTTTTGACAGTAGGAACAGGGATTGGGTCATCAATTTTCGTTGATAATATACTTGTACCAAATACAGAGCTGGGTCTTATCGAATTAAAAGGTATTAGCATAGAAGAACGAGCATCGAATAGGGCAAGAAAGGAAGAAGGAATTCAGCGAAAAACATGGGCAAAACGACTTCAGTTTGCCTTACAATATTACGAAAAGCTTTTTCACCCCGAACTTTTTATCATCGGTGGTCAGCTTAGTAAAAAAGCCGATAAAACCTTTCCCTACATGAAAATTAGCACAAGGTTAAAAGCGGCGGAATTTCAAAACAATGCCAGTATTGTGGGTGCTGCGTATTATGCGGCTTCACTAAGTTCTCGGGGTAATTAAAACGAACTAGCCACCCACCTGATAAGTTCGGTTCCGTAATACCAGCAAAGGATTAAGGCCACTATCAATTTAATACCGCTGGCTGCCATAAATCCTAAAAATGAACCCCAAGCTGCCTTAAGGGCTTGCTCTTGACCTTGGCCCCCCATCATTTCACCCAGAAATGTGCCTATAAGTGGCCCGATAATAAAGCCTATTGGAGGGAAGCCAATACCGACTATGATCCCGAGAAGACTACCCCAAAAGCCATAGCGAGTCCCACCGGTTTTTTGGCTGGTCCAAGCAGGTATAAAATTGTCGAGCACAGAGAATAACACAATAGCAATGGCCCATCCCCAAATAAATGCAGAAGAAAAGGGCGCAATGGTCCACTGCATAATTAAAATTCCCAATAAACTGATCGGTAAACCAGATACTACTGGTAAAAAAGATCCAATAAATCCGAATAGGATTAATAACGCGCCAAGGATGAGTAAGAGTAATTCCATATGAACAGGGGTTTTAGGCCTTACCTACACAAACGATTTACTTACCCAAAGGTTGCATTGGGCTTGCGGTCGAAGTTAGGTTTAGCTATAATCTAAGCTACTGCTATATTTTCATAAATAAGACTAACCTAATTTTGACATTATGAGTATGAGTATCACCTCAGCGGGCACCTTAGAGCCCCAGAAAAACGACTTTTTTGGGCATCCAAGGGGCTTGTCTACCCTCTTTTTTACCGAATTGTGGGAGCGTTTCAGCTATTATGGTATGCGCGCTTTACTGGTACTTTTTATGACAGCAGAGGCCATTGGTAATAATCCTGGCTTGGGTTTATCGGTAGGTGAGGCCACCGCTATTTATGGTCTTTATACCTTTTTCGTTTATATGTTATCACTTCCTGGTGGTTGGATTGCTGATAATATTTGGGGGCAACGAAAAGCAGTATTTATAGGTGGTATTATCATTGCCATGGGGCACTTTAGCATGGCAGTCCCGACAACAACTTTTTTCTTTATTGGATTAGCACTTATTGTTATTGGCACGGGATTGCTAAAACCAAATGTAAGTTCAATGGTGGGCGATTTATATCCCGAGGGCGGTGCAATGCGCGATGCGGGCTTTTCTATATTTTATATGGGGATTAACTTTGGTGCTATATTAGGACCATTATTATGTGGTCTTCTTGGTGAAGGGTATAACTGGCATTATGGATTTACATTAGCTGGTTTTGGTATGATTCTTGGTCTTATTTCTTATAAAATTGGAGGAAAATATTTAGGAACAGCTGGTGATCTTAAAGTAGATGTTGATCCTGATACCCTTACCAAGCGAAGCAAGATTTTTTACACAGTAGTTTCCATCATTGGCGCGCTTATTGTATTACTAGGCTTCTTAGTTAGATCTGGTGCTATTGAACTTGCTTTGGAATCATTAGCAGGTAATTTAGGACTGGTTGCAGTTGTAATTACCATTGCGTTTTTTGGGTATATCATATTTTTTGGAGGGCATACAGGAGAGGAAAAAAAGCGCCTTGGTGTCATTTTTTGGTTATTCATCTTAGCGGCTATTTTTTGGAGTGGTTTTGAGCAAGCTGGTTCTTCGTTGAATATTTTTACGGCTGAACTAGTGAATCGTTCTGCAGGACCTAGTGTATATTTGGGGGGTATTGGAGCCCTCATGTTAACGGCTCTGTTAGCTATTCCACTTTGTTATTATACTTATAAAACATGGATTCGTGAGGATATTTGGTCGGTAGCTAAAATTGCTGTCATGTTTACTAGTGTAGGCCTGCTAGGGTTAGTTTATTGGATGCTGAGCCAAGTGGGTAAAGGTTGGGAAATCCCTGCTAGTACGCTACAGCTAATTAACCCATCTTTCATTGTGATATTTGCTCCTATCTTTGGTTTTATGTGGACATGGTTAGCTAGTAAAAATGCCAATCCGTCTATACCTATGAAATTTGCTTTAGGTCTTCTAGGCCTATCTGCAGGTTTCTTTGTGCTTGCATGGGGATCTGCTAATGCCTCCAATACGAATTTGGTTTCACCAGCTTGGCTTATTGTAATGTATTTTTTACATACGGTTGGTGAACTTTGTCTATCACCTGTTGGACTATCTTCGATGACTAAGCTTTCTCCTAAAAGTCGGGTAAGTCAGATGATGGGTATATGGTTTGTGGCAGCGGCACTTGGAAACTTAATTGCTGGTTTGGTAGCGGGACAGTTAGAAAATCTTGCCCCTGCTAGTCTATTCCAAGCAGTAGCACTATTTGTAGGGGGTGGCGGGGTAGTTGCTATTTTAGCGGCCCCATCAGTGAAAAAACTAATGGGAGATATCGAATAAATACAGGCATTAGTTATATTGTAAATTAACCCGATAATCTATGGTATAACTCAAGTATCAAATCACTAGATATACTGTAGCAGCAAGTACTCCCCCTAGTAGTGGACCTAGAATGGGGATCCATCCATAGGCCCAATCACTGGAACCCTTATTTGAAATAGGTAGAATAGTGTGGGCTAGGCGTGGGCCAAAATCTCTTGCGGGATTGATTGCAAAACCAGTAGTTCCACCTAAACCTAAACCGATACACCATACAAGAAAAGCAATGGGTAAGGCTCCAACCGATCCCAAACCAATGGGGGTATTTGAGGTATTCATTAACTGTCCATCGCTTATATAAAACACTACAAAGACGAGTACAAAAGTTCCTATAATTTCCGAGATCAGGTTGTTGAAAGACGATCTAATAGCCGGTATAGTACTGAAAGTGGCGAGAATTATGGAGGAATCGTGAGTCTCTTCATAGTGGTCTTTGTACATAAGCCAAATAGAAGTTCCGCCTAAGAAAGCTCCAAGAATTTGTGCGATAATATAGCCAGGAACTTCTGCCCAAGGAAATTCGCCTGCTGCAGCTAGCCCTATGGTAACTGCTGGATTTAGATGAGCTCCTGAATATGGACCTGCGACTACTACACCGGTAAAAACGGCTAGTCCCCAACCAGTGGTAATGACTAACCAACCAGAATCATATCCTTTTGTTTTGGGTAATAAAACATTTGCTACAACACCATTTCCTAGGATTAATAGTAAGAAAGTAGCTATAAACTCAGCAATTAAAGGGGTCATAATATAATATTTTTTTGTTTAATATATATTTGTTTTTATTACATTTAGTATTTGTATATATAGTGGTGATATACGGGTGATATATTTACCATACATAGGTATACTCTTTAGTTGATTTACCGTAATGGTGATACTCATGGTGATAATTTATACTCTATAAAATGTGGTGATACGTTAACTTGATATTAACTTACTAACTATAAGTAAAAAAAGAACTACCTACTAAGTAAGTAGTCCTTTCTGTCCACCGGTCATGTTTATACAGAAAAACCAATGCTGATAGCGCCTGATTTTGGGTGGAAGCGGCTACGTTAACTTCATTTACCAGGTAATTCAAATACTTTTCCACTTCGGAGGCGCCCATTTCGATAGGGTGTGTGGTGTTGTGAAAGTAAATATATCGTTTAATCCACCCGATATAAGCTTGCTCTGTTTTATAGCTATAATTTCTCCTCCTTATTTCTCTACGGACTTGTGTAAGTAATTTACTGGCTGCCATACTGTTGATTCTTTTGTTAATAGCTCTATATTGTATGACCGATCAGAGTGGAATTCCTTACAAAAATTATTAGACGAACTTTTGTTCGCCTATACATTTAAAAAGTTGGTTACAGTGAGCAAGAGCGGTGCATTCCTTGTATCATCCGAACAATATACATTTCCTTCTGTTCGCTTAATAATATGTTATGCTATTGGGAGAATGAGAAAGCTTACTCACTTGTTAATACTCATCTTTCTAGTATTCCTTACCAAAGGATGCATAGATAGCTGTCTATATAGTGGTTGTGAACCAGGAATATACTTAACTATCAAAAAAGAGTTACCCGATACAACTATTCAAGTTGAGGACAATTTAGAATTGAATCTAAAGGAATATTTTCAACTTGGTGAAGGAGGTTCAGGCGGTAAATTTGCAGGTTATCCTATTATTCAGCCCTTAGGAATTGATACCAACATAGCCATATTTTCGTATGACTATCGAAAAGATCGACATGGTGAGCAATTCTCTATTAGTGGTAAATTAACTGGAAATACTGAAGTTGAACTTGAAATTTCGTGGGACGGTGGCCGAGATATAGCATACCGCGATGTATCATTTGTTTTAAATGTAAATTCAAACCAATAGCATAACAGATAATTTTACTAGGTTAAGAGTCTATGAGTGATTTGTCCAAGCTTGAACTGAATGGATAGCCTTATTCCATCCTTCAATCGATTTTGTAATTTGAGTACTTTCAGATTCAGTTTTGAAACATTTATCCATTGCCCATATAGTTTGAATTTCTTCAATATTTT
Source organism: Balneolaceae bacterium UBA1514 (assembly GCA_002323515.1). Classification (GTDB taxonomy): domain Bacteria; phylum Bacteroidota; class Rhodothermia; order Balneolales; family Balneolaceae; genus UBA1275. The sequence goes on from DCQQ01000005.1 coordinate 31,948, forward strand.
CCCAATATCCAACACTTAAACCAGCCAAATAAGCGGCGCCTAGTGCAGTCGTTTCTACGCATCTTGGACGAATCACATCGGCTCCCAATAGGTCTGCCTGAAATTGCATCAGCAGATTATTAGTGGTGGCTCCTCCATCTACCCGAAGTTCTTTTATAGATATTCCTGAATCTGCCTCCATGGCTTTTAATACATCATAACTTTGATAGGCCATGGATTCCAAGGCGGCTCGTGCGATATGAGATTTGGTAGTGCCACGTGATAAACCAACGATCATGCCACGTGCTTCTTGATTCCAATAAGGCGCACCCAACCCCGCAAAAGCCGGAACAAAATATACTCCATCCGTATCTGAAGATTGCTTTGCTAAGATTTCTATTTCGGATGAGTTGTGAATCATTTCCATCCCATCGCGAAGCCACTGAACAACGGCGCCTGCAATAAACACACTGCCTTCAAGTGCGTAATGAAGTTCACCATCTATTTTCCACGCAATAGTAGTTAGAAGATTGTGTTTTGAAACGACAAACTCTGGACCAATATTCATGAGCATGAAGCAGCCAGTTCCATAGGTATTTTTAACCATTCCTACTTCGGTACACATCTGCCCGAAAAGAGCAGCTTGCTGATCGCCGGCAACTCCTGTAATAGGAATACTATGTCCAAAAAATTGCTCACTTGTTCTGCCTAAGTCATCGCTTGATTCCATTACTTTTGGCAGCATCGGTGAAGGAATACCAAACAGTTTTAATAACTCTTCGTCCCATTTTTGGTCGCGTATGTTATAGAGCATAGTTCGAGAGGCATTGGTTACATCGGTTACATGGGATTGCCCTTCTGAAAATTTCCAAATAAGCCAACTATCAATAGTGCCAAAAGCTAGATGTCCTTTTTCGGCTAGTTTTTGTGCACCAGGCACCTGCTTTAAGATCCACTCCACTTTTGTAGCGGAGAAATAGGCGTCTATGACCAGACCCGTTTTCGATTGAATCTCTTGGAGTCGTCCTTGTTCTTTTAGTTGGTTGCATCGTTCTGATGTTCTTCGATCTTGCCAGACTATGGCATGGTAAATGGGCTGCCCCGTTCTTTTATCCCAAACGACCGTGGTTTCTCGTTGATTGGTAATTCCGATCGCAGCAATCTGGTTTCCTTTGATGTGAGCGATACTCATCACCTCCATTGCAATACTCAGTTGACTTGACCAGATCTCGTTTGCATCGTGTTCCACCCATCCGGATTGGGGAAAAATTTGGGTAAATTCTTTTTGTGCCATAGCCACAATACTCCCTTTTTTGTCAAAAAGTATAGCGCGAGAACTTGTAGTGCCCTGGTCTAGTGCGAGTATATAGGAATGCATAACAGTTGAGTTTGGTTAAAAAGAGTGCGTGGATTATTGTACTAAAAATGATCCAGATAAAATAAATAAAAACACGTGAAAGAGTCTTCAAATAGTACAGATAAAGAACCCATTGCTGCCATAGCTACCCCCATTGGGGAAGGCGGGATTGCGGTGATTAGAGTTTCGGGGAGGGGAGCTATTGCGAAGGTGCAGGAACGGTTCAAGGGAAAAAATATAGGTACAGCATCATCGCATACCATTCATTTTGGGCGCCTTGTTGATGAACAAGGCCGCTTGGTAGATGAGGTTTTGGTGAGTTTATTTCATTCACCTAGAAGCTACACAGGGGAGGAAACCGTAGAAATTTCTTGTCATGGGGGTATTCTGGTGACCCAGCGGGTGTATGAAACTTTGTTGGCTACAGGCATTAGGGCCGCAGAAGCCGGAGAGTTTACTCAACGTGCTTTTTTAAATGGCAAATTAGGCTTAGAACAAGCTGAAGCCGTAGCTGATCTAATTCATGCTAGTAGTGCAAAAGCAGTTGACGCCGCGAATCAGCAGTTATCTGGTAGTTTGGGAGCCTATGTAAAAGAATTTAGGCAACAAATTATTGATGCGACCGCGATGATTGAACTAGAATTAGATTTTATAGAGGAGGATGTTGAATTTGCTAATAAGGAACAGTTGCAACAGCTGTTACAGGATGTAAAGACGGCCATTCATAGGTTATTAGAAAGCTATGAGGCTGGTAGATTGGTTAAAGACGGAATTAAAACAGTGCTCATTGGTCGCCCCAATGCAGGTAAATCAACACTTTTAAATGCTTTGGTAGGGATTGATCGAGCGATTGTTACCAATATAGCTGGGACCACAAGAGACACTGTTGATGTAGAATGGAATCACGGCGGGTTATTATTTAGGCTTATTGATACAGCTGGTTTACGTGAAACAGAGGATCGCGTCGAAGCCGAGGGAGTCCGGCGCAGCCAAATGGCAGTGAAAGAAGCAGATGTAATAGTTTATTTAAGGGATTTGAATGAGCCCTTTACCACTGATGAAATAAGTGAGATTGAACATTTGCAAGCATCGGCAACGGATAACCCATTTCTCTGTATCGGAACCCAATATGACCGATTAACTAAGGCTGAACAGCAAGCGCATGAAGAGCGCGCCATCAGTGAGGAAAACGATTGGAGTAGTGTTGAAGATCTGCATATATCTGCGGCAACTGGCGAAGGTTTACAGGAACTAAAGGATCGCATTAAAGAGGTCGCAATGAGTCAGGCCCATTTCGATGGTGAATCTCTACTAGTTACTTCTTCTCGACACAGAGATGCCCTTGAAAAAACATTGAATCATGTTGAAGCCGCTCTCAACGGATTAATGAGTGGACTAACGGGTGATTTCCTAGCGATAGACCTACGTGCAGCCTTGCAGAGCCTAGGGACCATAACAGGGGAAATTACCAATGAAGATATCTTGGATTCTATATTTTCTAGGTTTTGTATTGGGAAGTAGATGAGTGAAGCTACCCCAGATAAAAAATCTAAGCCAGTAATAAATATAGTTTGGCTGAAGAGAGATATTCGTTTAGCTGACCATGAAGGGTTTTATCTAGCAGAGCAAGCCGAACAAGATTATATCCCACTCTATATATTCGATGTGGGTGAATTAGCAGGCCCCGATTCGTCTTTGCGGCATCAACAGTTTGTGTATCATTCCTTAATGGAAGTGAATAAACAACTAGAATCAGTTGGAAGAGAAATAATGTTTTGTTGGGGGAATACAGAGAAAATATTTGAGTTTTTTTCACACACATTTTCTGTCAACAAAGTGTTTTCTTATCAGGAATCTGGCACCATTAGAACCTGGAAAAGAGACCAACGTGTGGCTACTTTTTTTGCTGGCAACGGTATAGGTTGGAAGCAATGTCAGCGAGATGGGGTTATTCGTGGAATAGATAGTCGGGATGGATGGAATAAGGCATGGTTGGATTGCATGAATCGACCTTTGTTTTACCCAACTTATTCAGTGCCAAATGAATATATAGATGCTTTTTTTAAGGATATATCAAATAAACATCCCTTTCCCTTTCCAGCGGAGTTAAGGGCCGAACTAGAGTGCTATCCGGGAATGCATCATCCCGTGGGAGAAAGCCAAGCATGGAAATGTTTAGAGAGTTTTATGGGGGCTCGAGGGCGGAATTACCAGCGGCACATCTCAAAGCCACTTTTATCTAGAGAGAGCTGTAGTCGAATTTCTCCTCACTTAGCTTGGGGGAATATCAGTATTAGACAGGTGTATGGTTTTGTAAATAATCATTCGGCTAAGGCGGAAGCCTCACGCGCATATGCTTCGTTTTTGACGCGCCTTAGGTGGAATGCTCATTTTATTCAAAAGTTCGAAATGGAACCGGAGTATGAACTTCAATGCGTAAATCGGGGGTATGAACTTATGTCATACTCCAATCGTCCGGATTTTTTGGAGGCGTGGAAGCAAGGCTATACTGGTGTACCACTGGTTGATGCATGCATGCGGTGTTTGGAGGCAACGGGATGGATTAATTTCCGCATGAGAGCTATGTTGGTGTCTTTTTTGTGTCATCATTTGGATTGTGATTGGAGACTTGGTGTATATCATTTGGCTAGGCTGTTTTTGGACTATGAACCCGGTATCCATTATCCTCAGTTTCAAATGCAAGCCGGTACTACGGGTGTGAACACCATTCGAATGTATAATCCAGTGAAACAGTCCAAGGATCATGATCCTGATGGGGAGTTTATTCGGCAATGGGTTCCTGAGTTAGAGCAGTACCCCACGGCTTACATACACGAACCATGGTCTATAACACCTATTGAAAAGGCTTGTTTACTATCTGGGAATGGGATTGAGTATCCCGACCCAATCGTTGATGTCGCAAGTGCGGCATCGGTAGCTAGAAAAAAGATTTGGAGCTACAGAGACTCTTTATTAGTTAAACAGGAAAATCAAAGGATTCTAAAAAAACATACCCATCGCACACGTTAATGTGGATGGGTATGATAAATGAATTAGAGTATGTCGTTTCTTACTACAAGGCCTTCTAATAGCCTATACCTAGCTATTTAAATGCCTATTCGTCCCCTTCTTGAACTGGCTCTATGATGTCTCCCTTTTCGGTTACATCCACGACCTCATAACCAAGGGCTTTTAGTTTATCGCGATTACTCGCCTCATCACCTACCACCAAAATGTATGCATTGTCAGTGTTTAGGTACTTTTTGGCTAGCGTATTGATTTCCTCTCGCGTAATACTCTGAATGATTTCAGCTTGCTTTTCTACATAGGAACCGTCTAAATCATATCGGATGATGTTACCCAAGAAGCCAGCTTTTTGAAAGGGTGTTTCATAACGACGTGCATCTCGCTGGCCAATAGAGTTTTTCATAAAATTGAGTTCATCATCGGTAATCCCATTTTCTTGGAAGTCTTTGATCTCTTTTATAAACTCTACTACGGCACTATCGGTGGCACTGGCTTTGATACCTGCAGAGGCCGTAAACTGACTCCCTCGATCATTCCCACTAAACCCAGAGCGAGCACCATATGTCCAGCCTTTGTCTTCCCGCAGGTTTAGATTAATTCGGCTATTAAATGCCCCACCTAAACTATAGTTCATTAAGCTGGTTTTAAAATACTCACCGGTGGCATCATAGGCCATATCAGAAACATAACCGATGCGAATTTCAGATTGTGGGGCACCTACTTTATCCATAAGATACACTTTAGTATAGTCTCTGGGCTTTGGCTCGGGTAAGTTAGGTATCTCGACATTTTTGGTTTCCCAATTGTTTAAGAAAGCTAGGCTGGAGAGTGCTTCTTCTTCGGAAATATCACCAACCACTACTACCTCTGTAATTTCTGGAGACATATAGGATTCATAGAATGCTAGAATATCTTCCACGGTAATTCGGCTCACTGTTTCCTCGAGACCAGAGGTTGGAACTGAGTAAATATGTTCATCTCCATAGAGTAAGCGGCTGTAGATTTGGCTGGCTACTGCAGCAGGATTCTGATAAGATGCACGAATACTTTCTAATTGCTGTTGCTTAACCCGATTAAAGTCGTCCTCAGTAAAGGCTGGGCGGTAGAGTATTTCTTCCAAAAGTTCCATAGTACGGGTCAAATTCTTGCTTAGAGTACTTACCCCGACCACTGTTTCACTTCTGCTACCTGATACAGAAATGGAACTGGCCACTAGGCGCAATTCTTCGGAAATCTCCTCAGAACTGTAATTCTGGGTACTTTCATTCATCAACGCAGCGGTTAAGGATGCAAGACCAGCTTTTTGTGGGTCATTTGCGTCTAATTCATGCCCACCTTTAATGTATAATTGCACATTGACGGTGGGTACTTCGTTTGATTCGGTCCCAATAAGTTGAATTCCGTTCTCAAGGCTGGCTCTCCAGTAATCAGGTACTTGAACTAAAGGAGCGGTTCCAGGTGTCGGTTTTACGCTACGATCAAAACTATCTCCTTCTGGACGTGAGTAGGAAAGCCCGGAATAGTCCGTGGTAGGGAATGGATTATCTCCATCTTTTTGTGCAACATAGTTGTCGGGTGCTGCAGGCGCAGTTGCCCCTCCATCATTTGGTAGCACACTAAGTAAAACTCCTGGTTTATTGTAAATATATTCGTTAAAAACCCGCATGATATCTTCTTTGGACACGGCCAAATAACGGCTTAAGTCCTCTTCTATATAATTAGCATTTCTAGCAATAGTCTGATAATCAGCTAATTGAGAAACCTTACCACTAACAGAAGTGAGGCCATTAATAAAGCTAGATTCGAAGCTAGCCTTAATCTTTGTTAAGTCATTATCATTTACTCCTTCCGTTGCAAATTCATCTAAAATGACTCTCATTTCCTGCTCAAAATCGGCTAGAGTTTGGCCTGGATATGGCAATACAAACATAGTAAACTCACCAGCTAATTCACTTACTGGATGAAATACAGAAGCTTGAATAGCTTTTTGGGTGAGTATAAATTTCTTGAATAAGTAGGAACTTCTACCAGTGCCAAGTATTTGGGCTAAGAAGTCAAGAGGTGCTTCATCTGGATGGAAGCGTGGTACCGTTGGGTAGGTTGCTAAAAGTGCTGGAAACCGGATATTATTATCTACATAAGAAACATAGCGGTCTGCGTCGAGCTGAACAGGCTCCAAAGTCATATTGTCAACTTCAGGTCCTTTTGGTATGATGCCAAAATATTTTTCAACCATGGGAATGACTTCCTCTGCGGTTACATTTCCACCTATAGTAAGGGTGGCATTATTTGGACCATACCACCGCATAAAGAATTTTTTTAGATCGTCCACATCGACTCGGTCAAGATCTTCCAATTTCCCAATGGTAAGCCAAGAATATGGATGGCCAAAAGGGTACAAGGTTTCAGCGGTGAGTTCACTCCATCGGCCGTATGCAGCATTGTCGTAGTTTTGACCTTTTTCATTTTTCACGGTTTCTCGCTGAATCTCAAACTTTTTCTGGGTTACTGCATCTAAGAAAAATCCCATTCGATCAGCTTCTAACCAAAGTACCACTTCTAGTTGGTTACTAGGCACGGTTTGATAGTAATTGGTTCGATCCCGGTTGGTGGATCCATTTAAGGTCCCTCCGGCATCACTGATGATTTTGAAGTGTTCTTCGTCGGCCACATTTTCAGAACCTTGAAACATCATATGCTCAAAAAAGTGAGCAAATCCAGACTTATAAAGCTCTTCTCTAGCTGAGCCTACATGATAGGTGATGTCGACATGAACCAAAGGATCTGAATCATCCTCATGTATAATGATCGTAAGTCCATTGTCAAGAAAAAACTTCTTGAATGGTATAATAATTCCGTCATTTTTTTCAGTTAAATTAATTTCTTGAATCAAACTTGTTTGAGCTTTCAAATGAAGCATACTCGTTGTTAATAAGGTTATTAATAAAGTGATTTTTAATAGTTGATTAAACATGATTATGTTACTATTTATTAAATATTATGTTGATACTTAGAACGCTTTAGTTTATTATTAAAAAAATTATATTCGCAGATTTGTAATAAAATTTTATAAGGCTAGATATGTCAAATGAAACCAAACCATCAGTTGAACTGCGTATCCCAATACTTAAAGATATGGAATTAGTGGCAACTAGTACAGCTGATGTGATAGCAAAATACATGCAATTGAGTGAAGAAGAATCGGGCGAAATATCCATGGCATTGATTGAAGCAACAATCAACGCTTTTGAACATTCTGAGTCACAAAAAGATATCTTTATAAACTTTACAATTTCGGATGATGAACTAACAATAAAGGTTATAGATCAAGGTAAAGGATTTGATAGTAAAGGCATACAAATACCAGATATTGACTCAAAATTAAAGAAACAAGAAAGAAAGAGAGGATGGGGTGTAATGCTTATCAAGGAATTGATGGACTCAGTCGATTATGAATCAAGTAATGATGGAACCACACTGACAATGACTAAGAAAAAGAAAAATGAGTAAGATAATTAATACCGAAGAACAAAATATATATGTAATAGTCAAAACTGAAGGCTATTTCAATAAAGATCTTGGTGAACTCGTGATATCAGTAGTGGAAGAAAAAGTTCAAGAAGACAAGTTTCATTTTATTTTAGATCTGGAGCAATCAAAAATTGTTAATAGTATTGGTGCTTCCATCCTTATTGAGGTTATCGAGATATTGCAAGATAAAGATGGAACTTTATCATTATGCCATATGGCTCCCATAATTGAAAAAACATTTTCTATAATGGGTCTTACAAAGTATTGCAATACCTTTGCTACTTTAGATGAAGCACTTGCGCAGTAAAATTATTTGAGGAAGGGTTTACTTTTGGTATCAAAAATAATTTCAGATTATAATAGTAAATACCCTGACTTAGATATTGATTGTTCATTTCACGAGCAAAAAGAATTGCTTAAAAGTATCGGTGGTGCAAAATATCTACATGAGGGTAGACAAATACCGTATTATGAAGAGTCGCTAACTTTTCTCAAAGATAAATTAGACGCAAATAAGTCTTTAGATACAGAAAATCTTTATTTCATTAATGAAATAAACGATACGATCAATGTTCCTATCTTTTGTAATGATGAAATAATTGGTATTGCATTGGGTCGAAAATCCAATATTAAACCAAGTATTATCAATAATGTCGGTATTCAGCTATCAAGTTTTATTACAAAAAAATTTTTCACGAAAAAAATAAAGAATATTGAGTCAAGAGCTAATATTAAAGATTTAGAGTTCGAATCGATAGTCCAGCTCACTAATATGCTGAGTTTTTGCGATAATTTATCTAACGAAACTTTAGAATATATACTGATACATTTAGTATCGCTTTATGCAGCGTCAAAAGGTATGTTCATCCTTAGAGATTCGAACACTAATATTTATGAAGTTCGGGCTACTTTTGAAATACGGGAAGAGGATATGCCTAGAAGAATGTTGACAGATAATAAAGGTCTACTCGCTGAACTGAAAAATACGAAGAAAACGTTTCTTGTAGAATCTGGTAAATTTAATTTGGTCAAATTTGTTGAGCATAATTCAATTTGTAGCCCAATTTATTTCAGAGGTAACTTGCTTGGCTGTATAATTTTAGCTGATAAAGAAAGTAGAAAGGGGTTTATACACTTTTCAAATTTAGATGCCAATCTTTTTGATAGTCTGACTAAAGAGATCAGTTTAACAATCAATAATCTCAAGCTTATTGATGATCTTCAATCAACAAATAGTCTGATTGACAATATAATGACATCTATAGAAGCTGGAATCATAAAGTTTACAGAATTTGGTGAAATTGAATACGTAAACAAGAAAGCAATTGAAATTATTGGAATAGAACGAAATCTAATTCAGAACCAACATTATGGAATAATTTTCGCCGATAATGAGTCATTTCTGAAAGTAATTAGTAATTACGAGTTAGTTGAATCTGACAATCAAGCACAAATAGTCAAAAATATACCTTTTAAAAGTATGAATGGCACTATTCATACCTTGGATACTACAATAACACCTGTTTACGATAAAAACAAAGACAGATCTGGATATATATTGTCATTTGATGATATTTCAGATATGCAAAAAGTTAAGACGACTTTTAAAAAATATGTTTCTGGGAATATTGTAGATGAAATCTTGGATAATAATTCGAAAAGTGATTTAGGAGGCACTTTATCAGACGCTTGTGTATTATTTGCTGATATTAGAGGGTTTACGGCTTTTTCAGAAGAAACATCAGCTTCAGAATTAGTCTCAATATTAAATCAATATTTTACCGAAATGATTGACATTGTATATGAATACAATGGCACTTTAGATAAAATTATTGGTGATGAATTAATGGTTTTATTTGGAGTCCCAAATAATACTGAGTATGATTGTCAAAATGCAGTCGATTGTGCAATTACTATGTTTAAAAGACTCGATGAATTCAATGAAAAACTAGAAAAATCACACAATCATAAATTGAAGATAGGTGTAGGCATTCACTATGGTGAAGTAGTTGCTGGAAATATAGGATCAGATAAACAGATGAACTACACTGTTATAGGAGATAATGTTAATCAAGCAGCTAGATTTTGCTCAAATGCTAGTCCAAATGAGATTATAATATCAGAGGATGTTTATAATAATATTTCAGATCAGAGCCTATTTAGTGAAAGTATTTTGATCAATGTAAAAGGTAAGAATAACGCAATATCCGTCAGAAAATTTACTCATTCCTCGATTTAAGCAACTTTCTTTATAACAACTAATGTTATATCATCTGGTAAGTCATCTAGATGAGAACGCCATTTTTTACCTAGTCCTAATAGTGCATTTGAAATTTGTTTAGCACTTTTATCAATATTATCAAATATTTCATTATATATAGCTTCATAATCCAACAACTCATTTGATTCATTAGGTAATTCTGGTAATCCATCTGACATCATTACTAGAATATCACCAACTTCAAAATCATGTTTTTTAGACTCATATTGAGTTAGACTTAATCCACCCAAAGGCAAGTTAGGAATCAACACCTCGTTTAGCTTATTATTCTTTGCACTGTATATAAAATAAGGTGGCATTGCAGCTGAACTTATTTCTATTGTATTCTCTTCAAGTTTAACTACTGATAAACTCATACGAATTCTACCAAAATTCACTTTTTTAACAATGGTATTTAGTTTACTTAGCATAGTGGATGGAGAATTTAATTCAACACCGTTTAAACCAGCCTTAGTAACGGAAACCATAATTCCTGAAGTCACACCATGGCCTGTTGCATCACCACATATACTGTAAAGTTTGTCTTCAAACTCAATGAAATCGAAATAATCACCACCCATTTCAGTAGCAGATTGTAGATATGTGCTAATATCAAAAATAGTTGTTGCTGGTGTTATTTTGGGTAGTAAGCTTTGTTGTAAATCTCTTGCTTCGTTTAATTCCTTTTCACGTCGTTCTTTTTCAAACTCATCTTTTGCTTTTTCAACTCGCCTTTTCTGGATTAACCAATAAATACCGATTAGAGCGATAACATAAAAAAGGAGTGCTTGGTAACTAAACCAAAAGGGAGGTTTATTGGTTATAGCAATATCTATTTCATTAAGAGATCGATTTCCATTAGCATCAACAAGGTATATACTTAATTCTGATCCATAATATGGTAGTGAGGAGATAACAATCTGGCTTCCATTAATGTTTGCATTATATTGATCATTATTAATGCTATAATAGAATCTATTATTGTCTGATTTGTAGTGGTTACCAATATAAACGTCAAATAACAGTGATGTTATTTGATAGTCTATCTGTATTTTGTTGTCAACAATTTGGATTGGATAAGGATTGTTGAATTTATCATAGCCTATAACTTTGAATAATTTTATTTCATTTGAAGCATCAATTTCATACAAATCCCCATAATCAAATTGATAAAGCCCATCTGATCCACTTAGTACAATATTTGCGCTGTCAATTTGGTGAATAGAGTTTTTATTGAAAGATGTCATAAAAAGGCCGTCTTCTTCCGTAATTGAGCGGATTTTTCCATCCTTAATTAAATTTATGCCTTGCCCACTTTGAACAAATAGAATACCATCTTGATAGTAAATATCAGATATATTATTGGATAATAACCCGTCTTCTTTTGTAATTCTGTTTATATTATTTGATTCTAAATCAAATGTATATAACCCTCTTCCATTTGTTCCACCGTACATTATATCATTTTCTTTAACATAATAGAGATTGTCGATTCTATTTAATGTATTAAGAGCATCGGATCCGATACTTGAGAAGCTAGGTATTAATAGGCTGTCCAAATTATCTATTTGGTGTATGGAGATGTTTTTAATGTCACTTGATATCCAAAGATTGTTGTCAACTCTTTCAATATCGATAAATCTCGGCGGCACATTTGGACTTAGTAGTTCATCATAGATGTATTCGCTTTTTGGAAAATAAAATGTAAAATCTGAAAAACTATCTAAATCGGATTCAAATTCATACGTTGAGTTATTAGTAGTTACATAAAAGGATTCATCATTAAGCTCAATATTATTTACTTCACCCCATTCTAACTCAAAATTATAACTAAATTGTAATGCGAAGAAGCTAAAATCTAAATTATAAAAATGAAGCGTACTATTGCCAAATGCTAGCAGATAGTTATTTTTTAGGATGATCTTTTTGTTGTCATCATTTACAAAATCTTCTGGTACTTCAATTTCATAATTATTTTCATCTGACATATTTCGCACAAAAAATATGTCATCTTTTAATGTTATCTCGTAATATTCATTTCTAGAAAAATAGTCAACTCCATCACCTGATCTAATTATAAAAGATCCCCTTAGGTTATATTTTGTTAGACCATTTTGGGTAGCAACCCATAAAAAATCTCCTTTGATATCAATTTCAGTTATGGAGTAATCTGTTATTTTTTCAAAAATAATTTTGTATTCATTATCATATACAGAAACAAAATTTTCACCTGATACTAATAAATAATCTCCTTCTTTATGAATTTTTTTTACACTTAAATTATCATTTGAAGCCTCAATTATTTTTGATTCAAACCTTTGATTTATCGAGTCATACTCTAAGAGTGTTAGTTTTGAGTTAACTAACAATGCAAATAGTTTCGAATTTATCTTTATTATATTTTTTACATCACTATTTACAAATTGCTTCTGGTTGATAAGATTATCATTATCTCTGTCATAAATATCTAACCCTCTGTCTGTCCCTATTAGTAAATAATCTGATCTAGGTTCAATCATAGAGCTATTGATTTTAATACTCGAAAATCCATTTATAACATTTGAAGATAAACTTCCATTAGCATTTTCTAATCGTCTACTCACACTACTGTCACTTCGATCTATAATATTTATACCTCGATCTGTTGCGATCCATATCTTATTCTGTTCGAAATAGATTCCACTCTTGTCTGTTAGCGAAGTCAAATTATTCGTTGATATTGTAGAAGGATCAAAGACGTCAAATTTGTAAAATTGACGTATCTCTAAATTATTATCTAAGGTGATTAAACCATTATTTTCTGTAGCTATATATATATCATTTGAAAAAGGATCTTCGTACATAGAAATAGGTCTTGTTTCTGTACGTATTTGCTTAAACGAGTTGTTTGATCTTTGAAAAACACTAAGCCCATCATTAGAAAATGCGATAATTGTATTATTATCTGTTACATAAATCTCATTAATTTGAGTGTTTAATAAAGATGTAGGATCATTTAGACTTGATTGATATTGATAAATTCGACCATCAATTAGGGCATTTAAACCTTCATTTGTTCCAATCCAAATAATTCCCAGGTCATCAGATTTAATGGACTCAACATAATTAGATGATAATCCATTTATGGTTTGTGATATTTGAGCATTTAAAAATTGGTGAAAGGCAACAAAAACTATTAGTAACGCTAAATTCTTTTTTTGGAAAAACATTAGTTACTTATATCCATTTTTAGAGTTGGCGTTTAGCAAGCATTTGAACTAATGCGGCTCCGCGCGTTGCAAATGTATTTTCAGCGACACTTTTCATAATGGTCGTGCTTTTTTCCGTATTTCCATTACCTCTCAGCGCTAAAGCATAGAAATAACTATGATAATTATCATCGTCCATTTCTATATTTGATACTTTAGAGTAATAATTTATTGCTGCTTGATTATCACCACTCATCAGTGCAGCATAGCCACTATATTTATGATATAAAGTTAAGGCATTAGGATCTTGACTAAGATTTTTTTCAAGTAATGTTTTCAACCGATTGAGTTGTGGTTCTATATTAGATGAACCAAAAATAATATCTTTCCAAATCCTGAGTTCTAGTAGATATATATCATTATTGTTTTTCAATGCTAAAAGTTGTTCACGGCTTGCTCCAGAAGTTAAATATGAGTTCAACTCGTTTCTTTTAAATCCAGCTAACTGTTGCAACGATTTATTTGCCCCTTGTTCATCCTGATTGTGCAAATATGAAATAAATATATTCTCTTCCATAAGTGTGATGTTAGCAGTTTTCCACTCTTGATCTTGATTTGAGCTGTTAATTTCACTGCGCATTCTAGTAAAAGCAATTATTGCTTGCTCATAATCTCTTTCATAAAAATAGGTGAATACAGGATATTGGAAGTAGGTTGGTTTTTGTCTGAAATCTAAAACATCAAGACTCTCATCATATAATTTTCTTGCTTCTCTATAATTGCCGCTAAAAGTTTCTACATGCCCAAGCATTAACATAATATTTGAATATGTAAAATCTGTTTCGTTTGGTTCACCCATCAATAATCTAGCACTTTGATATGACTGCTTCGCCATACTTAAATTATTCTGTCCTCGATAAACATTACCTAAAAATCGTTGTGGCCCTGGATTTTTTGGTTGTATACTCGCAGCTCTCATTAGATAACTCGCCGCTAAGTCTGTATCTCTTTCTTCAATTGGAAAATTAACTATGTCATTATCAACGGGAAAATGTAATTGTGCTCTTCGAAATAATGCTGGAAATGAATTGGGATTTTGCTCTAAGATTTCTGCATATCTTGAATCCTTAGCATATGGGTCCTTCAAATCATTTTTTAAATCTGCAGATACTAAGCGTAGTTGGTAATATTCTGGATATGTAGAAATTAAGTCATCAATTATTTTATCTGCTAGAACAGTATTTAAGTTAATAAACTGTTGGTAAGTAGCTTCGATTAGTTTTTCTTCAATTTCAGAGACATTAGATCTATTTTCGTAAGCATTATTCAGGTTTACTCTATAAGTAGCGTTTTGAAGTAAAAGTGAATTATATGTCTTTGCGAAATAAAAGTTGGGATCAAGTTTTAATATTTCTTCCAATAGAGGCGGGTTATCATTACCTCTAAATTCTTCAGCATTAGCCATTACTGTCCTCATTAATTCTAATGCTTTTTCAGAATTAGTAGTTAGAGGTATCAATTTAGACTCTTGAGCAAAAATTGTAGCTGCATATAACGCTACACTAAAAGTAAGTGCAAGAACTTTAAAAGCTTTCATTTTATAACTAATTATTTACGGTTAGTCGATTGGTTGATTTTCGCCATTTGGTAATATGCCGTCATCAAAAGATTGCATTACTGGCACAGCATTATCTTGCATTAGTGGAGCTCCACCCTGCAGAATGCTATTTTCTGTTTCCGGTTTATCAATTACAAAATTAGCAAGTACGCACAAAATAAGAAAAGCGCCTCCCAAGTAAGATGTCGCCTTTGATAATAAATCAGCCGTTCTTCTTGCACCAAGTCCAGAACTTCCCCCCATTGATGTTGCACCGATTCCTGAAAGACCTTGCCCAGTCCCGTTCTGAAGTAATACCACAACAATTAGTAACGCGCAAATAATTGCAATAGTAATTATTAGTATTGTATATAACATAATGACATTAATTATCTTGTAAATAGTTATTAGATTACAAAGAATATATCAATAATTGTCTTGTATACCAATGCTTATTGGATAGGTAGAAGCAAACTAAAATCAAGTTTTCTAGGTATAATAGGAAGCAAGTTTTAGCTTAACATTAATGAGTGACTTTAAAGTTAATGCCAAACTTTTTCTAAGCTCTTACGAGGGTGTTTTCTAAATTCTCAATAAATATAATAGTTAATTGATATGGTGATTCTTTAGATGATAAATCCGCTATTTAATTATAAAGAAAGAAGATTTCGTTCCGGTCTACGAATTACATTCTTTTGTTTAAGTATGCCATTTTTAGTTGGGCTTATACAATATATCCCTATGGCAGGTTGGCAATGGATGTTCGTTCCACCCTGTGTCTACATCTGTTACCGATTGAACTTATTTTTAACGGATCATCGAATTACTAAAGATAATCCATGGTACCAAGGTGGATTGTATTGGAATTCAACTTCACTAACACACTATATAGCTGGTTGGGTAATTGGTTTGCTAGCATTAAGTTTAATGGTTGGGATTGGTTTTTTATTAGGTTTTTTTAGTGTAGAATCAGCAGGTTATATGACGCAATATGCACCCGAAAGTATGGCTATTAATGATCGCACTCAGTTAGTCAGTACATCTGCATCATGGTACTACTCTATCTTTCTATTTCTTTTTCAAATGTTGGCAGTTGGGTTCTATGAAGAAGTTATGCTGAGGGGGTATGTGCTTATTAATCTTAAGGAAGGGATTCGGTGGAAGTGTATTTCTGATAGGACAGCGCTCATTATTGCCGTTATGCTATCATCCCTGCTATTTTCTATGGCTCATCTGCTCAATCCTAGTGCGTCTATTATCACCTTTATAACCATTAGTTTAGCAGGTATTTTATTGGCTTTTCCTTTCATAAGGACAGGTAACCTAGCCCTTTCTATAGGTCTACATAGTGCATGGAATTTTATTTTAGGAGGGGTATTTGGGTTTAAGGTAAGTGGGCTATCTTGGTCGGTATCCATTCTATATGTTCAATCAACCGGACCAGATTGGTGGACAGGAGGTTTATTTGGTCCAGAAGCCGGTATATCGGGGGTAATTGCCATGTTATTGTCTCTGTTGCTGATTTTTATTTTTTTACAAAAATATTCTACGCATCAAAGCATTCACAGTAATTGGTTAAATCCTGCTAAAAGGGATGAGATTATCGGATGACTTTTATATATTAGTCATTGCTGACCAACGGGTTAAAGGTTTAATGGCCCAGTGAATAGTTTAAATCATTAGATCTGTAGTATCAGAATAGTTTAAGTGTAGAGAAGGAGAAGAGGCGAAGTTTTGACGTGTGAAAGCTTAAAAATACATCCAAGTATCTGAGCTATAAAAAAAACAGGATCTTCGAAAAACGAGCATTCAGAGAATCCTGTAAACGATTTTTTTAAGCGCTTATTTTAGAGGCTTCTTTTTCAACAAAGGCTTTGATTGCTTCAAACGCGGTGAGCGTTTTTTCAATATGTTCATCATTATGAGCAGCCGTTGGGATGAGTCGGATTAGTACTACCCCTTTTGGAACGACGGGATAAGCAACACCACTCACAAAAATACCGTGCTCTTCACGCATAATACGCATGATATCCTGGCATAAATCAGTACTTCCTTGGGTTAAGACAGGGGTAACCGGACTTTCAGAAGGCAACACATTGTATCCAATATTAATAAGCCCTTCGCGTAATTTTAAGGTGTTGGACCAAAGTTTTTCTCTCCACTCTGGATGTAGGCGAATCATTTTGAGTCGCTCCCTAGCAGTAGCTACAATTGGCATAGGTAATGACTTAGCAAATATCTGGCTTCGTACATTCGCCTTTAGGAATTGAATGACTCTAGGTTCTGAGGCAACAAAAGCGCCAATTAAAGCAACCGCCTTAGCGAATGTACCGAAGTAGACATCGATTCCATCTTGACATTCGAGTTGAGTACCTGTTCCTGATCCATCATGTCCCAAAGTTCCAAACCCATGAGCATCATCGACAAGTAAGCGAAAAGGAACTTCCTCTTTCAACTTGATAATTTCAGGAAGAATACCTAAATCACCAGTCATTCCAAATACTCCTTCCGTAACAACAAGTATGGAAGAATTGTCTTTTTTCTTTGCTGCTGCCCGGTATAACTGCTTTTTGAAACTTTCTATGTCATTATGTTTGAATACAGATTTATCCGCCATTGCTAATTGTTTACCGTCCACTATACAAGCATGGCTCAACTCATCATAAATTAGATAGTCATTTCGGTCAACTAAGGCATGAACTACACTCATTATACCTTGATAACCGAAATTTAAAAGCTGTGCATCTTCTTTGTGGACAAAGGCAGCTAGTTCTTTTTCAAGGGCTTCATGCTCGTCTGAATTACCTGTCATTAAACGAGCACCCATGGGCGCACTCAGGCTGTATTTTGCTGTAGCCTCTGCATCAATTTGTTTAATTTTTTCATTACTACCCACACCTAAATAATCATTTATGCTCCAAACGACCATATTTTTTCCATTAAATTTCATTTCAGGTCCAAGAGGCCCTTCTAATTTTGGAAAAGTATAATAGCCATATCCGGCTGATGTGAAAGGTCCGAGGGGGCTAGGGCGATTTGCCAGCTTATCAAATAAATCCATTAGCTAGAATAGTAGTTAAATAAGGGTTATACCGAAGTATATTTTTAATTTTGTATCAGCGACAGAGGCCAAAATTCAATAACGGAAGTCAACAAAGAAATTAGTGATGAATGATGAACTATGCAGAGTTTTAAATTTAAGAATTAATTGAGATTTTAATTTAAGAAAGTTTGTGTATAACTAAAAAAATGAGCAATTATTTATTTAAATAATCAGGGCGAACGATAAATAGACCATTGCGTATGTCACTAATTAGAATAATACTACTGGGTAAATAAGGATAATTACCCCATGAGCCATTCCAGTTTGCGTCATTATGGCTTGGCTCAGAATCAAAATAAGCTACTTCGTTAAGTTTTGCATTATGTACATCAAGTAAATCGAAAACCCGAAGGCCGCTACTGTAATTAGATTGTATCAAATAATCACCTCTTACAAATAGGTTGTGATCAATAGAGTTGGTATTGTGTGTGTGATATCCTAAAAAAGTGGGTTCATTGATGATGGATACATCCCAAATATAAGTCTTGGTGTTACGCCCAAAATTGAGCTCATCTAATTCATCATTCATTAAAAAGTATCGATGATCTTCTGTAAGCCAACCTTGATGAGAATACCCCATATCTGGGTGTGAGGTTGTTGATAAAGTTTTAGGATTATTTTTGTTATTTACGTCGGTAATTACAATAGCTCCTTCAGCAGAACTAAAGCACAATTCTTTATCTTTATGTTGGTCGTCAGGTCCGTTATATATAATGCATTGTGTGTCATGTATATATCCAATCCCTGCACTGAAGAGTGAATACACCTCGGTTGCTGGATCACTATAACAACCAGCAAAAGTTGGATTTTTAGGTATATTTAGATCGATTATGTGTAAACCTGTTTTATTCCTAGAACCACAGGTATCTGCTTGAGTTACACCAACAGCATATCCAAATCCTGTAGCTTCGTTAATGGCTATATTGTGGGCATTACCCAGTAAATTGTAGAGCGCGTCTTCTTTGAATTGCATAAAATCACCTTCGAAGGCCCGTAGCCTAGTTAAATCGAAAACTTGCATGCCATGAATCTGTCCATCAGAAACGACAAACATGTGGTTATTAAATACTTTCATATCCCTCCACGTAGAACCTTGAGTTACCATCTTAGCTGTGGTACTACTTCCCAGTCCTATATTGCATGCTGGAAAATCGTCCAAGCCAAATGAAGTATGCTTTAAAGGAAAATCAGATTCATCTAATTTACCAACTACAATGGGTTCATTAGGCTTAGTAACATCAACAAAGCTTACGCCATCTGTTAAGCCTACTAATGCATACTCTTTAGATGTTTCAATATCAAACCAACCCCAAATATCATTAACCTGTTGTCCACCCAAGTCTGTTGGGGTTAGATGAGCATACAAACTAAGGTTTGAGCAGGGGTATAAATCAGCGGCCAGATTATTCTCACAAGGATTATTAGCGACCTCAAAATCTGTATTCTGCTCCTCGGTTTCACCAGCATTGCTAGGACTTGATTCAAGACTACATCCAACCAAACAGAAAAGAAAAAGCCCAAACCACCAACTTTTGGCTTGTATTCCTATTAACCAGGAGTATGGATAATCGCATATTTGGGTCACTGGTAATGAGTTTATTTTTTT
>DCQQ01000023.1:0-23587 GCA_002323515.1 Balneolaceae bacterium UBA1514
TAGAGCAATCGGCTGTTAACCGATCGGTCGTTGGTTCGAATCCAACCCGGGGAGCCAAATATTCCATCTCTGCGAATATTTATTCTGTTCGTAGTTTTTTTATGTTTTGCAAATCCACTTTAGGCCCTTTATCAGCGTTTGACCGTCCAAATTAAAGCAGCTGTATCGTCTAGAATATCAAAGGAAAGCCTACGATAACAAAAATAACCCACAGCAGATAGATGGGTAAATAGCCTCCAATAACCGAAAAAACAGAGCATATTGTTTCTCTACCCCGAATAACTTGGAAAATGCGATAGCCAATAATGCATATGTGACCAAGCATTAACAAGTTTAGCCCAAACAAAGCTAGACGGTTAGGACTTAAACCGAATTCGAACAAACGATAGCCAATAGCAAATAGGGCAACGATATTATCAATAATGGTTAGCGTAGTAAGACCAAATAGTAAATAATGTTGAAATGTACTGTTTTGATCGTTTTTAAAGGAAAATAGGATAAGCGCCATTACCATTAATAAAATGAGGTTAAAGACCAACAAGAATTCGCGATCATCAAATATAATTTTTTGACTTTGAGAAAGCATGATGGAAAAAATCAGTAGTAAGACAAAGGCAGGAAGGGTAAAAAGCTTAGCAATTACCGGGGATATATTCTGAACCAAGTGCTTGTTGTTATGGACTAAGTAGAGGCTTAGAACTGGTATAACACCAATGCCCCAAATGCCAAAATCGAAGTATACATTTTCAATTCTCATATCAATGAGTTCAAAAAGAGTAATAGTTAATCCTGAAAATAATAAACCACTTATTAGAAGAAGTCCGCCCATAATAGCGACCTCCCCATTAAAACGAATGAAATCTATCCGATTTTCAGGGGACTTCCATTCACTATCTAGATAAGCCTTCCCGAAAAGAAACCATAGTACTACAGGGGCATGTAGGTAAACAGGTACGAAGACTGGATTTTCTAGGTCAATTGGAATAAGATTTAGGTAGCAAACCAAGCCTATCGCAATAACTAAAATAGGCCAATATTGCTCTAGGGATCGTTTGGATGTGTAAAGGGAATAACCTAGTAAGGCTGGAATACCTATGAAACTAATGTTCCGAGCAAAATAATCGTCTTCGTCTAGGCCAAAAATAGAGGGTATTTTTAAGAGAAATCCAGTCAGTATGGCTATGCCAGTAACCACTAAAATTTCTTGTCTGCTACCCCAAGAAATGCGAATGGCACTGTTCTTTTCGGAGGAATTAGGTGTCATGAAATCCTTAGTTCAATTAAGTGAAAGGATTATTTTGATCAAAAACAAAGTGATTTTACGAAAAAGTACTTTGAATAAAAAAGCTAATAAAAATCATGCTATTCTCCTATCACGATTAGACCGAGACTACATTTTCAAGGCTTATAATTTTGAGCTCGTTATGTGTCTTGTATTTGATTATGTTCTATGCATAACCTCAGGCTTCTGATAGTCAATTTTCATCAACTTTTACGGAATCATGAAAACTACAT
This sequence comes from Balneolaceae bacterium UBA1514, assembly GCA_002323515.1. Lineage (GTDB taxonomy): Bacteria > Bacteroidota > Rhodothermia > Balneolales > Balneolaceae > UBA1275. Next base: position 1,516 of record DCQQ01000023.1, read on the forward strand.
TATTCTCTTTACTCTTTAGTATCACCTCTTTAAGTCTCCTTGCACAAGTTTCCCCAGAATGGATGCGTTACCCTAGTGTTTCACCAGATGGTAGAACCATTGCATTTGTCTACCAAGGAGATATATATACCGTGTTACTCGAAGGTGGTCAGGCTGAACGCCTTACCTTTCAACTTGAAATGGATGCACAACCTGTATGGAGTCCAGACGGTCAAAGTATCGCTTTTGCCTCTGAGCGTCATGGTAATTTTGATGTGTATGTGATGGATGCCAAAGGAGGGGAGGCAACTCGGTTGAGTTATCATTCGAATAATGAAATACCTCTTAGTTTTTCAGCGGATGGCCAAATGATTTATTTTGAAGCTCATCGCTTGGATAATTTGGTTAATAGGGAATATCCCACCTCTAGCCACACTGAATTATATTCGGTACCGGTTCAAGGGGGAGGTATTTCACAGGTTTTCAGTTTACCCGTGAAGGCGCTGAGTGAACGGGATAATAGGGGTTTTTTATATGAAGATATGCCAGGCAGAGAAGATGCATGGAGAAAACATCACCAATCGGCCGTTACTCACGATATTTGGCAATATAACCGATCTGAATCCAGTCATACAAAATTAACGGACTTTATTGGTGAAGATAGGAACCCAGTTTGGAATGGGGATGGCACAGCATTTTATTTTTTGAGTGAGCGTTCTGGAACGTTTAATGTTCATAAACAGAATCTTGCGAGTAGGCAGGTAGAACAACTTACCTACTTTGAAACACATCCAGTCCGCTTTTTAAGTGCAGCCACCACTGCCAATGGAGATGAGATATTGGTGTTTGGGTATCACGGTGAGCTTTTTACCATGCAATTGGGTCAACAGCCCTCTATGGTGCCAGTCACTATACGAACCCAGCAGGTGACCAGTGGGCAAGAGCGAATTATGATCAATGGTGGGGTATCGGAAATGGCAATTAGTCCTAATGGCAAGGAAATGGCATTCATTGCTCGCGGGGAGGTATTTGTGACCTCATTGGATGGTTCATTGACCAAGAGATTGACCTCAACTTCAGAAAATGAACGGTTTGTTGAATTTAGTCCGGATGGGAAATCGGTGGTCTATGCGTCTGAACGAAACGGAAAATGGAGTATTTTTCAGACTAAGGTGGTGCGTGCGGAGGAACCATTTTTTTACGCGGCTACTTTGTTGCAGGAAGAGGCATTAATTAGCAACGAAAAAGATAATTATCTGCCTCAGTTTTCTCCCGATGGATCACAAATTGCTTTTGTGGAAGATCGAAGAACCATTAAAGTGCGGAATATAGACAGTGGGGATGAGGTAGTGTTATTGGACGAAACTCAACTTTTTCATATGCGCGATGGGGATAAATATTTTTCTTGGAGCCCAGATAGTAAATGGTTGTTAGTGGAGTTTGACCAACTTCTTAATAATGCGGATGTCTATCTGTTAGACGCTTCTGCTAAGCAAGATCCTAAAGCGTTAGTAAATAGTGGGTACTACGATCGTATGCCGAAGTGGGTACAAAATGGTAAGCAGATGATCTGGATGAGCAACCGAAACGGTCTTAAAAGTTATGCTACTAGTGGCAGTACAGAATATGATGTCTATTCTATGTTTTTTACCCAAAAAGGGTGGGATGAATTTAATTTAAGTGAGGAGCAATATAAGCTCAAGAAGGCCATTGAAGAAGCACAGTCTGAGCAAGAAATTGATGAGGAGAGTAGCGTTGAAAAAGAGGCGAAGAAAATCTTAGAAAGGAGAAATAGCAAGGCTAAAAATGTGGTTAAAGGCGAGGCGCAAGTTATTCAACAGCGCAAAGACAAAGAGGTAGAGGAGCTGCAATTTGACTGGGATAATCTCGTTGACAGAGTTGCTAAATTAACCATTCACTCCTCTCGAATGAGCGATGCCGTACTGAGTAAGGATGGCAGCACCTTATATTATTTAACCCGCTTCGACGGAGGCTACGATTTGTGGAGTACCAAATTAAGAAGCAGAGAAACTAAAGTAGCTATATCGCTGGATGGATCTTCTGGTGAGCTAATGTGGGACACAGAGCAGGAACAATTATTTTTGCTTAGCGGTGGTCGCATAACAAAGTTGGATCCAGAAAAAGGCACAAAAACAACGGTATCTATTGCCTCTGAAACCTCTATAGATGCCCATCAGGAACGCTTGGCAATGTTTGATCACATCGCCCTCAGAACCTCTAAAATATTTTATGAACCTACTTTTCACGGTGTTGATTGGCCCATGATGGTTCAGGAGTACCGTACGAAAGTAGATGACCTAGGCCATGATTATGAGTTTGCTGAATTAATAAGTGAACTCGTTGGGGAGCTAAATGTATCGCATGCAGGCGGGCGTTACCGAGGAGTTTCTGGGGGAGATGAAACTGCATCCTTAGGTATTTTTATGGACTATACGCATCAGGGTGATGGCATCAAGATAAGTGAGCTTGTGCAAGGAGGGCCATTGGATAAGGCTAGCTTAGAGATTGAAGTAGGAGATATTATCCAAAAAATTGACGGAGAACCGGTAACGGCCGATAAAGACTGGGCTTTGTACTTGAATCACAAGGCTGGAAAAATGGTTTTATTAACCGTAACTAATGATTCGGGTAAAAATGAGCGAGAATTTACTGTACTGCCCATCACTCAGGGAGCGTTTAATGGCCTTTTATACAACCGATTTGTGGAGATTAATGAACAAGAAGTACTTGATCGTAGTAATGGACGCCTAGGTTACGTTCATATTTCGGGTATGGGAGATCGTCAATTTCGAGATGTCATAGATCGTATGCTTGGAAAGCATTATGATAAAGAGGCCATCGTTGTAGATGCTAGAAACAATGGAGGTGGCGACTTAGTAGCCGACTTGCAAATGTTCTTTACGGGTACTCGGTTTTTGACCTATGCCACCGAGCAAATGGTCGTGGGAGGGGAGCCGACTTCGCGTTGGACCAAGCCCATTATCGGTTTATTTAATGAAGATATGTATAGTGATGGTCACTGCTATGCGAGCGCCTTTTCGGATTTGAACTTAGGAACTATGGTTGGTACTCCTGTGCCAGGTACCTGTAGTTTTGCTGGCTGGGAAGGGCTGCCCAACGGAAGCGTTTGGGGTGTAGTACCGGTGAGTGCAAAAAACAAAGCAGGTGAATGGTTAGAAAATAACCAAACCATGCCGGATCTATTCGTTCAAAATGAACCAGCTGTAATGAGTTCCGGACGCGATGAACAATTAGAAGCGGCCATTGAACAGATGCTAAAAGAATTAGAGCAGTAGTAGGAGCTACCGTAGCAGTAGGAATAGCTGATTTTGCTCTATAATGTAGAAGTCTTGCTATACTACTTGCTCTTTTACTTCGCACATTAAGTACAGCATTTCAGTGGCTATCTGTTCACTTCGCTGGTCATAGGTAGTAGATTCAAGGGGGGTTCCGTCCGATATCTTAGGATCTTCATAGGTAATGGTATGTCGTTTACTAGCGCCTACTACAACAGGGCATGCATCATCCGCTTCAGAGCAGGTCATAATAGCTATATAGTTATCCTTAGGATTTGGTGTCTGATTATACACCTTTGAAAAGCATCGCTCGGGTGGGTGTTCGGTTGAATACCGGACTAAATAAACCGGATTGTATTCGGCACTATTGGACTCGATATTGACTTGAAATCCCGCTCGAGTTAGAGCTGTAATGGTATTAGGGTGCATTGCAGTGGCTTGTGTTCCGCCAGAGTAACACTCTAATAAGGGCAGCTTTAGATGATTTGCTATTACGGTTGCCCATATATGGACTAGGTGGCTACGGCGAGAATTATGCGTACAAATAAAATTCAATTGAGGTGTTTTTTTCGCGGCTATTTCTGCTGCAATCTCTTTTGAAAGTGGAAGCAGAAGGTTTTTGCGATCCGTTGGTAAATCGTCAATTCTTGAACTGCAGGTTAGAATGTAGCTAGTCAATTTTGGGAGCACGATATTTATTGAAAAAGGTTTAAAGTTCTTGTTGGTCGATGTAATCAAGGACCCTAGGCTGTTTAAATCTAGGTCGCCAATGGCTAATGGCTTGTTGATGATAGTTGAAGATGTTTTAAGACTTTGAATATACGGAAGTGAATCATTTTGTATTTTAAGACATTATTAAATGACTATATAAACAAGGAATTACAAAGAAAATTTAAAGCAGCTTTTATGAATAAAGAGCAATCTACTTCATCCTCAGGAGATGTTAGTTATAAGGTTAATGAAGAGGCGAAATGCCCGGTAACTGGCCTTTACTCGGTTGGAAGTGCATCAACCGGTCCCGCGATGCATAAAGCCGTGGGTAAAGGCCCATCTAACAGAGATTGGTAGCCCAATTGGCTAAGTTTACACATATTACGACAACATTCAAACCTCTCAAATCCTATGGCTGATGGATTTGACTATGCCGAAGCTTTTTGAGTCCCTACCCTATGAGAAGGTAAAACAGGATATTTTTGATGTAATGAAGGATTCAAAAGATTGGTGGCCTAAAGATTATGGTCATTACGGACCATTCTTTATTCGTATGGCCTGGCATAGCGCAGGCAGTTGGGGTCTCTAGGCAGGCGATCAATGCCATTGAAACTGGAAAATTCAATCCAAGCCTAGAAACAGCATTCCGTTTAAGTAAACTTTTTGGGGTAGCTATCGAAGAAATTTTCGAACTAGTTCATTAGTAATTCTCAATTGCTGCGGTTGTCTATGTAAGGAATGGATTATTATTTATTCCAGAGTGCGTCCATGTCCTCCAATTCTAACCCTTTGGTTTCTTGAACCATTTTAGCAATAAATACTACCGATACAACAGCAAAGAAAGCATAGATGCCATACGCGCCAGTTAGTCCTATTCCAGTAAGAAGAATTGGGAAACTTATGGTAATACCAAAGTTTGCAAGCCATTGAGCAAGTCCAGCAATAGAAAGTCCGGAACCTCGCATTTGATTAGGGAACATTTCACCCAACATTACCCACATAACAGGGCCCCAAGAGCCATTGAATAAAGCTACGTATAAGTTAGCGGCTATTAATGCTACGGTCCCGTATGGATCAGGCAAGCTTATTTGGCCTTCAGCATTGGTGAATGCATTTGAAAATGCAACACTCATAATTGTAAGGGTTATTACCATCCCAACAGATCCCCAAAACAGTAGAGGTTTACGCCCAATTTTGTCTACTAATGCAATAGATATTGCAACAGCACCAATACTTACTGCCCCAGATATAACATTAATCATTAGGGCATCACCTTCAGAAAACCCAACCGATTGCCAAAGAACAGCACCATAATAAAAGACTACATTGATTCCTACGAGTTGTTGGAAGGTTGCTAAGCCCAAGGCTACCCATACTATTGGATGAACTTTTTTAGTACTTTGGAGAATTAAATCGGATAGAGAAGGTGCTTTTTGATCTTGTAAAGATTCTTGGATTTTTGCAAGTTTCGCCTCGATTTCTTCATCGGAGAATAGTTTTTGTAGTACGGCTTTAGCCTCATCTATCTTGCCAACAAGTACAAAATACCGTGGACTTTCGGGGATGAAAAAGAGTAAAAAGAAAAATAGAAAAGCGGGTACCAACTCAACCCAAAACATCCACCTCCAAGTGGAATACCCCAACCAGAACTCAGCTTGGGTGGAGCCTGCAATTTCGGCAAGAAAATAGTTACTCACGAATGCTAAAAATAGACCTATAATAATGGCTACTTGTTGGATAGAAGATAATCTACCCCTGAGATGAGCCGGAGCAATTTCACTAATGTATGCCGGTGAGAGTACTGAAGCCGCACCCACTGCCAGTCCACCAATAATTCGATAAATAACAAATTCAGACGAGCCTTGTGCAATACCACTACCAAAGGCTGAGATAATGAAAAATGCGGCGGCAACGATTAATATGGATCGCCGTCCAAACCGATCGGCCATTCTTCCAGCAAAAAAGGCGCCAATGGCACAACCTAACAGCATTGAGGCTACGTTAAAGCCCGTACCTGCGCTGCTAGAATTAAAACTTTCCTGAAGCCCATCGACCGTTCCATTTATGACCCCACTATCAAATCCAAAGAGTAAACCACCCAGAGTGGCGACTAGGGTAATTGCAGCTATATAAAACGAATGATTTTTTGCCATAATAGAACGTTATTTATTGGTTAGTGAGTGTTATATCTACGTAAGCAAAGGGGTAGACATGTAGGTATTATCTGCTTTAGTCTTATAAAATAATACTAAATCAGCTTACAGGACAAGCAAAGTACGTTATTTTTCTTTCCAATACCTCTGAATATCAAAACCTTCATTTACTAGTATTGCATGAAGTATATCTTGACTTTTCATAGGTATGATGGTTCTAGGTAAATGTTTTATTAAAAGATGTTCAGGATTGATTAATTCAACATAGATAGGTGCATGTGAATTTTTTCGCATGATACGGCTAACCACATGTAATGTTTTTACATCGGGATCGGTAAAACGGATATTTTCAAAAACAAAAATGGCAGAGGCTGCTTTAATGTTAGCTTTTATTTGTACATCAGGGCTTACGGGTACTCCTCTTATAAAGTGACAATCCGGGTAAGGTCGAGTTTCTATAAGGGAACCGATTACTACTCGATCTATATCTTTAGTTTTTTCATATTCCCTAAAGGCATGGATTAATTCATCTGCATAGGCGGTGTACTCACAAATGACAATGTGATTTTTTCCTTTGTAGGGTAATAAGCCATTTTCTTCTTGGGAGAATCGTTTTTTGACCCACTCAAGAATGAGTGAAATGGTATGAGTGTATCCGAAAATCCCTATAACAATGGCGATAACACCGGCGACTCGCCCCAAATCGGTACTAGGAGTAATATCACCATAGCCAACGGTGGTAGATGTGACAACCCACCACCAAATTACATCCGTAAAGTTATCAATTTCATTTTTACCCTGCTCAGCTACCCAGAATAAAATGGTGGTTCCAACAAAACTCAGCACAAATAAGCGTGCTAGAAACCAAAGTTCTTTTTTTAAATTGGTGTCTGGATTGAACATTTCGGTAATATTTTTAGGCAATTCATATAAATTTACTTGATATAAATGTGATTAGATGAAAGTACAAAATAAAATACTTATCACAAGAGTGACAGAAATTGGCATAGTCTCTGTGTACATTATCTAACAACATCAATCTAAGTACAATAATCGGACTACGTTAATTAGTAACTCTGATTAAGTCAACCATCTAACCACTTTCTATGGATTCAAGTATCTATCTACTTATACCACTATTACTTCTACAACTGCTCAGCTTCTTATTCATTTGGAGATTGTATAAGGAGAATTCTGCCTTGGATTCTGACCTGTTTCATAAACCCATGCTGGAGAAATTACAATCGTATGAAAAAACATTGAGGGATGAATTTTCTAGGATACGAACCGAGAATGCCCAAGCCGCACAAGTTCAACGTTCCGAGCTAGAGGCAAAACTAGATAAGTTTGAGGCGACTCAAAAACAAACGGTAAGTGACCAAAGTAATTTACTCCGAGACAAACTTGCTGAAGTGATTGTTAAGCAAGAAAAACTCAACGAAGATGCAGAAAAAAGAATTAAAGAGGTAAAAAAGACTGTGGAAGATCAGCTCAAAGAAATACGTGAGGACAATTCGAAGCGACTTGAGGAAATGCGAAAAACAGTGGATGAAAAATTAGAGGAAACCCTGCAAAAACGTTTAGGTGAATCGTTCAAGTTGGTATCTGAGCGCCTAGAATTAGTTCATAAAGGTCTAGGTGAGATGCAGCAACTTGCCACTGGAGTAGGGGATTTAAAGAAAGTCTTAGATAATGTAAAAACCAGAGGTGTTTTAGGGGAGTACCAGTTGGAAAATATACTTGAACAGCTGCTTACACCTGATCAGTATGCTAAGAATGTGGCAACCAAAAAAGATAGTCAGGGGCATGTAGAGTTTGCGGTTAAATTACCTGGGAAGAATTCAGATGAACCCGTTTGGATGCCCATAGACTCAAAATTTCCTATTCAGAGTTATGAGGTGCTTCTTAATTCGTATGAGAATGGGAATCCTAAAGAAATAGAGCGGGCTCAGAAAATATTGCTTAAGACAATAGAAGGATTTGCTAAGGATATTTCTGAGAAATATGTAAATCCGCCTTTCACGACTGATTTTGCGATTTTATTTTTGCCCATTGAAAGCTTATATGCGGAAGTATTACGACATCCAGGTCTATTTGAATCCCTACAGCGTAAGTATAGAATTACTATAACTGGGCCAACGACTCTTTCGGCTTTACTCAATAGTTTGCACATGGGCTTCCGTACGCTTCAAGTTCAAAAACGAAGTAGTGAGGTGTGGAAAATTTTAGAATCGGTTAAGACGGAATTTGGTAAGTTTGCCTCACATCTTGAAAAAGTTGATAGTGATTTTGTTAAAGCCCATAAATCGCTACAAACCTTACGAAGTACACGCACTAATGTATTAGAACGTAAACTACAAAATATTGCTCAACTTGAGGAACCTAAAAAGATGCTTCCAGCTGCATCAACCAGTGAGGGTTTACAGAGTGAGGGTTCTTCTAAAGACCTTTGATGTGGGAAGTTCGTATAGTCGACGCTCGTTCGCCTATTTCGGTCCAAGCTACGAGCAACCCATCGCCAAAGGAGGTAAGTTGAGGGAATCCACTGCTTCTGGAAGCTTCCATATCATCTAAAATTATGGCTTGTGCGATAGATCCGTTTAGCATTACCTGCTTAATGTGCAATTTAGCTCCATCTTCGTACCTTTCAACGTAGCTAACCCAAGCCGACTGTTCATTATGCATCACAATGTCCACACGGCCTAAAGGTTGGTTTTCCGATAATATAATAGCATCATTGAAGTTTTTTCCGTAATCATCGGAGAATGCCAGTTTAACACGAGGAATATTATCTGATGCAGTAAACCATAAAGCAGCTGTAGCCCCGGAATGGAAAGCAAGTTGGGGGCCATTGACTGGGCAGGCTGCGATTTGCCAACCGTCATTATGCACCGTATTAGGAGTATCCCAAACACCATTTTCATATCTAGAAACGTAGAGATCTCGTATTTCGTCACTGCTCCTATTTCGGTAGGCGGCTATTAAGCCACGGTCTGTTTTTACTAAGGATGTATTGCAACAGTCACAAACGGCATTGTCGATTAGATGCGATTCAATAATTTCACCATCCCTGCTTAGTAATGCGCCTCTAAGAGTCATAGCAGTGGCTAATTTTGAATCTAAAAGATCGGAATCCATTGAATGTTCGTCATGATCCATACCACCAGTATTTCGGCCGTCTAACCAGATCGCATAAAATGTAGAGCTATCCATAGGTTGCATACTTACAAATCCATGTTCTGTGTTCGTATTATCGGTATGGGGTACAAAAGCTGCATATTCAAATTCTACCTGACCATTTACTCCGTTGGCCTGATCAGTTATTTGGGTCGTAAATTTATCATGTATGGGTTGAATGGTTACGTGATAGGAATAGGGTGATCCAGGCACTTTATCTAACCAGTGAGCAGCCATAGGAGCGCCGTTTAGTCCAATTATGGAAGGAAAATCGGCCCAGTTGACAAACCAATCATCCGATTTTGCTACTGAAGTATAAGTGGACCACTCAAGGCCGTTGGTATAATCTGCATTACTCGGCGGTGTTAAGGTAGCTATACGTAGCTCGGCTACCTCACCTATCTTGTGGATCCAACTCATGTGAACGGTACCAGTATTATCTGTAAATAGACGCGGAAAGGTACTGTTTAGGGAACTGGGGTTGTCAATAGATACTTGTTCTATAGAAATATTAGAACACCCCAAAAAGCTCATTAGAAATATATTTAAAAGGGCGACTTGGCTGTAGCGTTTGAACTGTTTCATAGGGAGAATCTCCAATTATGGCTAAGTAAAAATTTATATTCGTTCAATGGTCTCTCCACAACGAAGCATCATCACTCCATAGTAAGGATTTTTAATTTCTTGTTCTAGGCTTAACCAATAAGCACCTTTACCTTCATTTGCCATTGGACAAAATTGGACAAATAGTACATCATCACGATCAAGCCCTTTCATAAAATCAATGTAAAGATGTGAAAATGCAACAAAAGAAGTCCGAGAAGTTGTAACATCGGTCGAACCAGCAAGAGTTTGAGCTGTTTGGGATAGAAGCTCTAAAGTTGAACTGCCTTCTGTTAATTCTGGTACCCAGCTTTTTATCATAGTTGATAGATTGTTCATTTTCCCTGTAATAGTATTAAAGTCACCTTCAATGAGTCCGTCTTTAATTTCGAGATAAAGGGCTAAGGAAGAATCTATTTCAGCACTCTGCGGTATCTTAATGTAGGAGGTACTACGGTTCGTGCTGGTATGAGTTGACATCCCCATTTCTGCAGGGATATTGATTTCCGATGATGCATCGGAATGGCTTTGTTGAGCCATGTTGTCTAAGCCTTTTAATTGGGAAGCAGCGTCGATAACAAAGGTGCCCGCACTCACTATCAAATCTCCTTTATTTAAACCAGAATGAACCACCACTATTTCCCCTATTTCAGGGCCTAAATAAATAGGTCGCAACTCATAAAAAGATCCAGCATCTCTTTCTACTACTAAATACACAAAGCTACGCTCACCCGTCCATAAAACAGCAGATTTTGGAATATACATTTCCTCAGACGAGTTATATGGTACTATTAAATTACCCGATAACAATTGGTTGGGGCGTAGTTTCATATCTTTATTTTCCAATGTAATTCTCACTTTAGCAGTGAATAGCTCTGGATCAAGTTGAGGATCGATATATTCGATCAAACCTCTCATAGGTGCTCCGTTACTATTGGCACGTATTTTATGAAATAATTTCCATTGAATTTCTTGTCCGGTCTGGAGGTAGGGCAGCTGATGTTCGTAGGCATCTAACACAAGCCATACCTTACGATGATCATTGATTGAAAATAACGCATCACCCTGATTTATATATTGCTCTGGTAGGACGTTAAGGCCGTGCACATAGCCACTAGCTGGTGCCCTGAGTTCTATGTTTATCGTAGGCCTTTTTGTTTTTTTTATCTTAGAAATATCCTCTTCACTAAAACCTAAACGTTCTAGTTTAGTTTGTGCAGACTCAATCAAATTGACCCTTGAGGGATTATTTTCAATAAGTGTGAGAAATTCCTGCTGGGCGGTAATCATTTGTGGAGAGTATAGTGTAGCTACAACCTGCCCCTTTTCAACATATGCCCCTTCAAAATTGACAAGAAGTTGATCAATCCTTCCTGCAATATAGGTCGACATTCGTACCGATTTTGTTGGATCTAGTTCTATTTTTCCAGTCAATTGTATCTCGAGATTGACTAAACCTGATTCAACTTGAACTGTTTGTAGGCCTAGATTTTCATTCACAGAACGGCTTAGGTATAACGAATTAGTATGTCCTAGAGCTGTTTGTGCACTATCAGTGGCAGTATTTTGATCTAGAATTAAATCCATTCCACAAATAGGGCAATTTCCAGGTTCTGTCTGCCGAACCTCTGGGTGCATACTGCAATAATAGGTCTCAGTTAATTCTGAATGATCATGGAGTTTAGCATCGTAATTCTCCTTTGTATTATTTGGCAAGGGTGCGTCAGCTTCACCACAAGCTTGAAAAATAAGCAAGACAAAAAAGAGTATATAGCTTAGGTATTTTTGTTTCTTCATTAGTGTAAAGTTGAGATTATGTTATTTAATAAATTCTATTGATAGCGGACTCAATACACTTTTACCCATCATTTTGGTTAAAAATTCATTCTCCTGATGTTGGAGTAATTCTGTTTTGAGGCGTAGTTTTCTATTCAAATACTCAAAATATCTACTTAAGTCTCCTTGTTCTGCCTCAATAGCTTGTTGCTCCAAAGAAAGTAATTCGTCGATAATTGCTATTTGATCAGCTATTTTGGTTTGTTGTATTTCATTAATCTCGAGGCTAGTATTCCATTGTTCAAGTGCCGTCTTTACTTCAATTAGGTGCGCATGTAAGCGGTAATCGCTAACGGATAATTCAGATGCTTTCGATTGAATAGCTGCTCTTTTTCTTTTTTGGGCTATTGGAAGACTAAATGAAACTTTTGCAAGAACAGCATCTTTACCATTATTCTGAATGCCAACTTGGTCAGGCTTTTCTGCAATACTTATGTAGTCTAGCCCGACTCCAAGGCTTGGGTAGCGACTCAATTCAGTTAAGTATAATTCCATTTTTTTTGATTCTACTATAGCTTGTAATCTCTGTATCCCGGGGCTATTTAGCTGATGAATTGCACTGGAAACATCGTCCATTGAAGTCCCATTATGGTTCGTTGAATAGGTCCATTCGGCTTGGGATTCAAAGCCATCAACTACATCACCCAAATCAACAGTAGTTTCCAGTCTGTCTGGATAGATCAGCGAATCAGTAATTGGCGCATTTCGGAGCCTATTAAAATTCCATACATGTTGAGATCTAACCAAAAAAGCCTCTTCTCGCTGCTGATCGAGTGTTTTCTCTTGAAGTTCAATCTCTAAAATCTTTCTGTTGGTTGAATAGCCTTCACTATTGAAGGTGGTGAGTAGTTGAGTTAACTCATTTAAGACATCTAATTGTAGGTCTAAAAACTTAATTCTCATTGTTTCCGTATAGATAGAAGCCCATTCTTTATCCATTTCGAGAAAATGACGTTCAACCTCCTCAAGATACCCGAATTCCCTCGCCTCAATCAGTGCTTCAAAAGTCAATCTTTGGAGCTTCAGTGAATTAGGAAGAGGTATACTCTGGTTGATTGATATTCGGGCCGTCTGGGCACCCAAAGCTGTTTCTATAGGAGCAGCAAACACTCCGATAGAGACAGTAGGATCCATGATTCCAATAGAACGAGCTTGAAATTCTGATGAGGCAATTTCATTCCATTTTGACAACAAATTAGGATGACTACTAAGAGCTTCTCGTTTATACGTATTCAAGGTATTCTGCGCTTGGAGGCTAGATTCAGGTGTAATTCCAACTCCAACTAAGCCAAGCATACACACTATGAATAGGGCAGGGGGCGGGGTTTTCCTTTGTGAAGTTTTTTGTGCGGGAGCATAGTCCTTAAATAAACTAGTAACCCTTCGTTCTTCTCTCCAAATAAATAAGAGCGGTACTACAAAAAGCGTGATTATTTGGACAAACATACCCCCTAATGTAGGAATAGCCATTGGAACCATAATTTCCGATCCTTTGCCCATTGAACTAAATAAAGGTAGTAAAGCAAAAATAGTGGTTGCGGTGGTCAACATGGTTGGTCTAATTCGTTTATTAGCTGCTTCAACCCCTACATTTCTAAGATTTTGGATATGAGTTGCTACTAGCTCAGGCTTATTAGCTATTTGCTCCCACTCATTTTTGTTTTCTTGGTGGAACTCTTTAAATCGTTGTTGTAAATAGGTGGCCATAACAACCCCACCATCAGTAGCAATTCCAAATAATGCTAAAAAGCCAACCCAAACGGCAATACTTAATGCAACGGCCTCAATACCAAAAAGTTCCTGCAGGCTATTAAATCCAAAAAAGGAAACACTACTGAAAAAATCACTAGCGAAGAATCCCAATAAAATAAAGCCACCCGCCCAAGCTACGAATACTCCACTAAAAATCATCAAGCTTATAGCAGCTGACTTAAATTGGATGTATAGAATAAGAAAGATGAAGACGAGCGTTAGAGGGACGAGTACTTTGAGTCGTTTTTCAGCTCGAAGTTGGTTTTCGAAGTTACCTTTAAAACTTAATTGAATGCCATCAGGCATTGTAATGGTCCCTAGTGCAATCTGTTGATTTATTTCATCATCAATTTTAGAAATGGCGTCAACATACTCAACTCCCTTGATCACATCAAATGACACGTAGGAAACTTTAAACGATTGTTCACTTTTTATAGCCTGTGGTCCCAACCGGAATTCAACCTTCGCTAACTCGTGTAATGGTACTCTTGCACCCTGAGGGGTGTCTAAGCGAAGATTTTTGATACTCTCTGGACTTTGGCGTACATCTTTAGCGAATCTTAAACGAATATTAAATCGTTCTCTTCCCAAAATTACAGTCCCCGTTTCTTTACCAGCCAGGGCAATTTGAGCCCATGATTGCGCTTCGGAAACACTCATCTCATAACGGGCTAATTTTTCACGATTCCATTCAATATCGATATATGGTTTACTGGCATTACGCTCGGCAAATACTGTGGCAGAATTCACATAACTAAGGTTTGTCAATACTTTCTCGAGCTGTCTGCCAACTTCTTGAATCTCAGCTATATCTTCACCTTGAATTCGTATTCCAACCGGAGCTCGTAAGCCCGTTTGGAGCATTAAAAGTCTTGTTTCAATAGGTTGTAGCATTGGCGCTGAGGTAAGTGCTGGATGTTGGGTCTGCCTGACAATTTCATTCCAAATATCATCTGGTGATTTTATATGTTCGCGCCATTGGCGAGTTCTATTCCCTGAAATATCATAGCTATATTCTGATTTGTAGGTGATGATGTTTTCGAACATACTAATTGGTGCGGGGTCGAGAGCTGATTCGACTCGCCCTAATTTCCCTACAACTTTTTCGACCTCTGGGATGTCTGCAACTGCTCGATCTAAAAATTGAAGTAATGCTACGTTTTGTTCGACTCCTGCACTAGGTGTAGTGGTAGGCATAAACAAAAATACCCCTTCGTCTAAACTTGGCATAAACTCAGTAGCTAAACCAGGATACTCCTGGTCAAGTGTTGACCACCAATCTGTTTTACTTATATCAATCCCAATTGCCTGGGCTAGGGAGGTAGGAATAACACTTATTTTAGCAAAACCCAACCAAATAAAAAGGCCAAAAAGTAGAAGTCCGATAGGAAGACACATAAAGGTTTTTTTGTTAGAAAACGACCAAGCTAACCAAGTGGGATAATAGGTGATGATCTTAAGAACACTACCTATTAGTACTAGTAATAACCCACTTATAAATATCCATTGAAGTAGTACAGATACTTCAGGTCCAAGCGGTAGCCATGAACGAGTTAAATATCCAAGTACTAGGAGGATTATGAGTATTAAGGAGGTATCATGAAAGTGCTTGTAATTAAGCTCATTTATGAGTTTAGTTAGCCTGCGATCGGTAGTGATTTGTTGTATTGGATTAACGATATATCTGTAAAAAAAACTATTGATGTTGTTTTTTTGGGCGTTAAATTGTGATTCTAGTTGTCCAAATAAGAGATAGGCTAAAACAGGCAAAAGAAATAATGCAACCAAAATAGAAGCAGCTAGTACGAAAGTTTTGGTATATGCCAATGGCTGAAATAACTTACCTTCTGCATTAATCATCAAGAACACAGGAAGAAAGCTTACTATGGTAGTTGTTATAGCCGTTATAATGGCGCCAGCAACTTCTTTTGTAGCTGAAATTACAAGCTGGAGACGTTTCTCTAAAAAGTGTAAACCGCTCGAATGCTCAGGGCTTTCTTGTGCATCATTATCTTCTTGGTCAATTCGCTGGATAATGGTATCGGTTAGGATAACTCCCATATCAACTACCGTTCCTATGGCAATGGCAATTCCTGACAAAGCCACGATATTTGCATCAATCCCTCCTAACTTCATAGCAATAAAGGTTAATAAAACGGATACCGGCAGCATTAATGAAATAAGTAAAGCAATACGTAGGCGGCGTAAAATGAGTAATACTATGGCGATAGTGATCAAAATTTGAAGCCATAAAGCAGATTCAAGAGTTAGAATTGTATCCTCAATTAGATCTAAACGGTCATAAAAAGGAATAATTTTCAATTGAGATGCTTCACCCGTAACTAAAACTCTTTTGGGTAAAGAGGGTGATAATTCGTCGATTTTTTGTTTTATGGCTTCTATTACTTTTTTAGGATTAGCTCCATATTGAGCAACAACTACCCCGCCTACACTTTCTTTTCCTGAAACATCTAAAACACCACGTCTTTCGGCTGGTCCATAAGTTATATTGGCAATATCTTTTAAGTATAGAGGCGTTTCTTCAACTACTCTTACGGGGATCCACTCTAAATCGTTTAGATCCTCGATGCTGCCATTCCCACGAAGTAAATATTCAACTTGATTGTATTCAAGCGTTCGTAATCCACCTTCTGCCTGGGCTTTGTTGAGTGCATTTAAAACATCTTTTGTACTAAGTTGATATTGTTCCAAAAGGGTGGGATGAACATCAACCTGAAATTCTGCAACAAATCCTCCAATGGAAGCAACCTCAGAAACCCCCGGAACAGAGGATAGGCTTGGTTTTATGTAGTAATCTTGGAGTGTTCGACGTTCATCCAGATCCCAGCCACCCACTTCTTCTCCTGAGTCATCTAATCCTTCTAAATAGTACCAAAATATTTGGCCCAGGCTGGTTGCGTCTGGTCCAAGGGCGGGTTTTGCGTTTTCGGGTAAAAAGCCTGATGGCAATGAGTTTATTTTTTCAATTATTCGGCTTCTACTCCAGTAAAAGTCTACATCCTCGTCAAAGATTATATAGAGAGTAGAACGACCAGTTATAGATAAACCCCTAACGTCCTTAACACCTGGCAGTGTTAAGAAATAATTGCTAAGGGGGTAGGTTATCTGGTCTTCAATATCCTCGGGTGATTGTCCTTGCCACTCGGTGTACACAATCTGTTGATTTTCACCCAAATCGGGTATAGCATCTACAGGTATGCTGTCAGATTCAAACGACAGATTCCAGTTGAAAGGTGCCACCGATATGCCCCAAAATAGCAGTAATAAAAAGATTCCTAAGGATAATAGAGGTTGTTCTAATGTAAACCGATAATATCGATTGAACATATGTGATGTATTAGAAGTTGAACATTAAATACGTTTTGCAGGATGGGTAGAATTCTGCTAAACGCTAGGGTTCAGAACGATAGAGAGATGATTCTATCGCTCTTTGGAACTTGTAATAATCTATAATAGCCAACTTTCGAATAAACTAAAGTAGGAAGGGTGTGGGATAGGGGTTGCCCAAGTAACTGGACGGACATTATTTAATTTATGCGAAAAAGCTGCAGTGATAGTGAAAATTGGTCCTGAAACACCTTTTGTTGGGGAAATAAGAAGTGATGTTACTTCCTTTCCGGCATTATAGGAACACTCACAAAAACGGGTAGTTGAACACTCCGCATTATTATCAATACAACAATCAAGATCAGATGAAGTTTGTTCAGAATTAGCCTTCTTATGTGAATGAAGGTTGCTAAATGCTCTATGACTAGTTTTCTGCGTTAGATTATTTTCAGCATCCTTCTGATGACCCGAATTTGAAGAGGGTACTTTTTTATCTAACGAATAGTGTTTTGAATCAGAGTCAAATACCTGAGAGTAAGATTCAGCTGTGAATTTACTTACTCTAATATGAGTCTGCTGAATATTACTTGTTTGTTCCAGGTGATGACATGCTAAGACACTACCACTGGAAATGATAAAAAAAATAATAAGGGCATAAAGATAATTGAATGAAAATCTTATGTCCTGACCGAAAACGATATGTTTAATATTGAATATCAATAGTATAATATAATCAAAAATTAGTGAATAATGGCAAGGTCAGACTCAGACGACACACTGCACAATGTACATATCTAGTAATTATGCTGTAAAAATTCGATTTTCAAATAATAAAAGATTGTTTTTTTTGCATAAATTTAATAAGACCATCTTAGCCACATTTAATGACATTAACCCGTACAAATACAAGAAAAGGTAAAAACGTATTTTTTGTTTTAATGTACTACGTTAATCTATTCGGTATCCAGCTCCTTCCAACGAACAAATGCTTCCATTGCTTCGTATTCAGCTAATCCAAGTTGATCATAGGTTTTGGCAGTAGAACGGGTACGGTCATCCGCTCGTTGCCAAAATTCCCTTTTATCAGTTCCTGGAAATAGCGGACGATCTTTCTGGGATTGATGTTTAAAAATGGCTCTGCGTTTTTTATCGGTTTCTTCAGGGCTTAATGGTACGGCCATTTCTATATCCTCTATATCCCATTCTTGCCATGCGCCTCGATAAAGCCATACATAGTAATCTTTCGTCCATTCTTGATCTTTCAATTCGCGTAAAGCTTGAAAAATGGCCTCTAAACAGGCTCTATGAGTCCCATGAGGATCAGACAAATCTCCTGCTGCATAAATTTGGTGAGGTTTAATTTCTTCAATTAGCTTCTTAACTATGGCAACATCATTCGGGCCAACAGGTTTTTTGCGAATTTTACCCGTTTCGTAGAAGGGTAGGTCGAGAAAATGAATGTTTTCATCAGGAATACCTACATATCTACAAGCCGCTTTTGCTTCACCACGTCGAATTAGGTCTTTGATAATTTTAATTTCCTTCGAATCGGGTTCCGCTTGATTTTTTTCTGCTAGAAAGTTCCGTATTCCACTAAAAATAGAATCAACCAGTGAATCATCTAACTTGAATACATGATGATAGTCGGAAACAAAGTCAGCGAATCGTACGGCGTCATCGTCAAGCACAGCGATATTCCCAGAGGTCTGATATGCTATATGGACCTTATGTCCTTGATCGACCAACCGTATAAAAGTACCCCCCATTGAAATTACATCGTCATCGGGGTGAGGACTAAAAATCAACGCCTTTTTTGGAAATGGGGTTTTACGTTCTGGTCGATAGGTATCATCGGCATTGGGTTTACCACCAGGCCAACCAGTGATGGTGTGCTGAATCTGATTAAATACCCTAATATTCACGTTATAAGCCGTACCTATTTCAACTAAAATATCGTTCATTCCAAATTCACGATAATCTTCTTCTGTCAGCTTTAAAATAGGCTTGGCTAATTTAAGACTTAACCAGATGACCGCCTTTTTGATGAGAAAATTATTCCATTTAATGGGGCCCGCCAACCAAGGGGTTTTAATTCGGGTCAATTCCGCAGCGGCTGCTGTGTCTAATATGACTTCAGTTTGGTTATGCTCCTGAAGAAAAGTAGCTGGAATAGATGTATTAATAGCTCCTTCGATAGTTTCTCGAACTATATTAGCTTTACCTTCACCCCAAGCCATTATATAGATTTTTTTTGCTTGCAAAATCGTTCCAACTCCCATGGTAATGGCTCTTCTAGGTACATTTTCAATCCCAAAGAATCCACTAGCAGCATCTAACATGGTTAATCGATCGAGTGTAATAAGTCGGGTTTTTGAGTCTATGGTAGAACCCGGTTCATTAAAGCCGATATGACCTGTTCGACCTATGCCTAGGATTTGAACATCTAAACCGCCTACTTGCGCAATCTTTGCCTCATATTCTACACAGAATGCCGCAACCTCATCCTTTTTTAGGGTTCCATCGGGAATATGAATATTCTCTGGCTTAACGTTGATGTGATTAAAGAGATATTCATGCATAAAATGGACATAACTCTGATGTGCATCGGGAGCCATAGGGAAATATTCGTCTAGGTTAAAGGTGATCACTCGCTCGAAACTTAGTCCTTCCTTCTTATGCTTTCGTACTAGCTCGTCATATACTTGGGTTGGGGTAGATCCAGTAGCAAGTCCTAATACGGTAGGCTTAGACTCCTTATTTCTTGATTCAATCAGTTCAGCTATGGAATTAGCTACATACAACGATCCTTCAATGGCTATATTGAATAACAGAGTGGGGATGCGTTCATGGCTGGTTAGATCAAAATCGGAAAGAGATACTGACATTGGACTAATTGGTTATATTGACGCGATTATTACCGTTTATTTCGGTATTTAGATGTAGTTTGTAAAATACTGCAATACCCTCGTAAAAGCAGTAATATTAGTGATTTTTACAAGTTCGACTTTTTGTAAATTATTGTAAAAATAAGCTATTTCTACCATATAAGCCATAGTTTACCTTAACAATATACTCTATGATTGATACCCATGCCCATATATTTTTACCAGACTATTCTGAAGATGAAACAGCGATGATTAATCGGGCTGTAGATTTGGGTATTAGGCACGTTTTAATGCCCGCTATCAATCCTGAATCTGTCGCTCAAATGGAAGCAATCGCACAAGTTAACAGTAGGAGTGAGGGTATTAAATTGCACCCAATGATTGGTTTACATCCCTGTGATGTATATGAGCAAATAATGATTTGGGGTGAGCATAGGTGGACTCAAAAATTAGAGAACTGGCTACAAGAATATGCCTCCTTATCTCATTATATAGGGATTGGGGAAACAGGCTTAGACTATTATTGGTCAAAGGAGTATAAAAAAGAACAGATGCTTAGTCTTGATGTACATTTCGAACTTGCTAAAAGTGTCAATAAGCCAATTGTGTTACATAATAGGAACAGCACTCACGATTTATTGCAAACCATAGCTAAGCATCAAAATGGTTCTGTCAAAGGAGTTTGGCATTGTTTTAATGGTACATATGAGGAGGGAATGCGAGCCATAGATCTTGGATTTCACCTTGGAATAGGAGGGGTGGTAACCTTTAAAAATGCAGGGGTTGCCGAAGTTGTTCGGCAGCTACCTTTCGATAAACTCATATTAGAAACAGATTCACCTTATCTCTCACCCACTCCGTTGCGTGGTAAGCGAAATGAGCCTGCTCACCTAGCCTTTATCCAAAAAAAACTAGGAGAACTTTTTGAGTTAAGCCAAGAAGAAGTAGAGAAGCAAACCGACTTAACAGCGTCCTCTTTGTTTTCTTTATAATACAGATCTTCGGAGTTAGATTGGCTGGTTAATCCGGTGCAAATACAGGTCGTAAATTATCGGGGAGACCTTTTGGAAAAGTAGTTTGCGCGAATTCATTTCGAAGTTCTATGGTATTTCTTAATGCTTGAAACCCCCGAGCTATACTTCTGTTGAACTGGTTTAAGTCAGCGCCTTGCCCGGGTAGGTTAATCAACTTTCTCATCTCATAATCATAATTATGTAAACCGTGTAAAACATTAATGCTTAATGTGTTAATATTTTTATTAAATCCATGCGTACTTGCTTCTCCAAGCTTTGTTTTCGTAATATCCTCCCGTTTGTGTTGCCATTTGCTATTTGTCCATTCTGTATCAAAATAACTCAAAAGTCGCCTTAAAACCTCTTTAGAGGCCTGAATCTTAGCTTGTTTAGAGTATCCAGCAATGTGTGGGGTGGCGATAAAAGCTTGGTTCACTAGCGCTTTATTAGGTACTGATTCGGTTTCCCAAACGTCCAAAATAAATCTAATTTTTTTATTAGATAATTCAATTAATTCATTGTGTCCTAATAGATAATCTTCTTTTATAATGCCGCCTCTAGCTGCATTGATGATAAGCTTGTGTTTTGGGCTAAGCGACAAAATGTCAGGCATAAAATGATGGGTGGAATACCTGCCTTGACCGATATAAGGCAGGTGAAAACTCAGAATGTTGCAATCCTTTAGCGTATCCAAATGGCAACTCCTAAATGATTCTTCCCGCAAGGCTTTTGGCGGATCATAACCAGCATAAGATACTCCAATTGCTTGTAATTTTTTTGCTAGAGCTCCTCCCGTGTGCCCCATGCCAATAATCCCAACTTTGTGGTTGGTTAACTCCCCCCGGGTCGATGAGCACCATGTCAACATCGATGTAAGTACGTACTCCGCTACTGCATTAGCATTACAGCCTGGAGAATGATCAAATTGGATGCCATTATCGCTCAGGTATTCCATGTCAATGTGATCAGTTCCTGCAGAAGCTGACCCAATAAATTTGAGTTTTTCAGGGAGGTTAGGTACGGTCTTTGGGTTCACCTTAGTCACTGTCCTGAGTATCCAAGCGTCAAATCCTTCTAGTATTGGTATACCTTCAGAGCTGTCATAGTGAACTATTTCAGCATAGCTAGGTATAAGTTGATCTAAATAATTAATATGTTGATCGGCCAATATTCTCACGTAATGGCTAGAATTTTTTATCAGTTTAGGTTTGGTTTTAGTTGATACACCGTAATTAACAGCTATTACACCTTAGTTAGAATCCAGATTTCGAACAAGGGTTCTAATGAACTTAGTCATG
>DCQQ01000023.1:23905-55168 GCA_002323515.1 Balneolaceae bacterium UBA1514
ACTTAGTCATGAACTTAGCTTTGGCCATAGTTGTGCACTTAGTTTAGGGTATAATTACCAGCTTAATTCAGTAAATATTCATTTCATATCAAACGAAGGTACATCTTCTATGATGATATAACCAGTCTTGCATTATTTTCATTGCAGCAACAGACTAGGGAAAGAACCTTGTGCAATAAATTAGAATTAATGCATTAGCTTAGCTACTTTTAATGTAGTAAAACCAAATGATAGGCCTATATGGATTACCAAATAGCGGAATTGATAAGAAAAAAAAGAGATAATAATATATTGTCAGACATAGAGATAAAATTTTTAGTTCATGAATATGCTAAGGGGTATGTACCAGATTATCAGATGAGTGCTTTTTTGATGGCAGCTTTTTTAAATGGTCTCAATGATCAAGAATCCTCTTCACTTACTCATGCTATGTTGAGTTCGGGGAGTATATTGGATTTGACTCATATACCTGGCATAAAAGTGGATAAGCATTCTACGGGGGGTGTAGGGGATAAATTATCCCTTATTCTTGCTCCAATTGTAGCTAGCTTAGGAGTTCCTGTTCCGATGGTATCAGGAAGAGGCTTAGGGCATACTGGTGGCACCTTGGATAAACTCGAATCCATACCTGGTTTTAGGGTGGATGTCACACTGAAAAGGTATGTCGAATTGGTAGAAAAGCATGGCCTAGTACTTGCGGGTCAAAACGATGAAATGGCTCCTGCCGATAAGAAGATGTATGCTCTACGTGATGTTACAGCCACCGTCGAATCTATCCCATTGATTGCCGGTAGTATCATGAGTAAAAAATTAGCAGAGGGAATTGATGCGTTGGTATTGGATGTGAAATATGGCTCAGGGGCATTTATGAAAACCCAAGCTCACGCTATTGAACTCGCGCAAACACTGGTTGATATAGGGGAGAGCTTCAATAAGCCTACCATTGCTTTTATCTCAAATATGGAGACTCCCACTGGGTTAGCTATTGGAAATTGGTTAGAAGTACTAGAATCTATTGATGTTCTACAGGGAAATGGGCCTTCAGATACCCAGAATCAAAGTACACTTCTATCAGGGGCTATGCTTTACCTAGCGGGTACCGTACCAACGATTGAGGCGGGTATTGTTGAAGCAAAAAAGGCCATGTCATCTGGAAAAGCCTTTCAAAAATTCAAGGATATAGTAGAAGCACAGGGTGGTGATTTGAGCTATATAGACAGGCCAGATTCAAGGGGTACAGCCAAACATTGTTATCCAATATTGAATAGCACTCAAGGATATATCACCCGTTTAGATGCCTATCAACTAGGTACCTTAAGTGTGAGATTGGGTGCAGGTAGGCAGCAAAAGGAACATGATGTGGACCCATTAGCAGGCATTATACTCGAAAAAAAACTTGGAGATTATGTTCAAAAGGGTGAAACTTTGATGACCCTTCATACGAATAAAGACCTTGATGTAGATGAACTTGAACGCTGGGCGTTTTCTTCCATAGAATGGGGACTTACTCAGCCAAAACCGCAGCCATTAGTTTCTCACATAGTAGATAAAAACGGCCCAAAAGCGTATTCTTAAAAGAGTTTATCCGTTTTTTTAAATACATTGTAGTAATAGGAAATCAGTCAAATTAATCAATCAAATAATCCAATAAGTTATGTTTCAACGTTTTATTCGTGCCATTAAATCTTTGTTTGGGGGCGTAGTGAGCTCTATGGAAAATCCAAAATTGATTTTGGAACAAAATATCCGAGAACTTAATGATCAAATCCCTCAAATGAATGAGAATATTGCTACGGTCAAAGCAAATTTAATTATGCTAAAAAAGGAGGCTAGTAGAGGGGAGGCAAGAGTTCAGGATCTCACTAGAAAAATTAAATCGGCCATTCAAGCAAATCGGGACGATATAGCAGAAGGGTATGCGTTGCAATTAGAAAAAGCTAAAGAGGGTTTGATTTCAACCAAAAATCAACTTGAATTTGCAGAGAATGCCTATGAAAAGGCACTAAAGGTGAAAGAGGTGTTCATGAGGGAAAAAGACCGTAAAATACAGGAAGCCAAAGAAGCTCTGAGAGCAAGTGAGCGTTCCGAATGGCAGGCGAAAATTGCCGATACCCTAGAGCAATTTGAGGTGGTTGGAATAGATCAGACGCATGACGAAATGATTAATCGCCTCAACGAAGAATCTGCTAGAAATGAAGCCAGAATGGAAATTGCATTGGATAGCTTAGATACCCAAACCATGGAAATTGAAGCTAATGCAGAAAAATTACGAGCTCATGAGTTAGTAGAACAGCTTAAACTGGAAATGAATCCTGAAAGTGCAGTACCACAGCAGCAATTAGCTGACAACGAAGCTGAACAAGATGCATTAACCCGTGAGGGGAGTGTAGATATAGAGTCTTCGGAGGAAGAAAGTAGCAACCCAAGTCAGGAAAATACGTCTATGAAGAAATCAATTGGTTCAAAAAACTAGTCTATTTGTCAAAGGAAACGAAATATACTGAGTTTGAAGCACTTAAAAACGTTTGGAAACAGCATTATGCAGAAGTCAAAGCGCTGAAGAAAGAGCATAAAGCTGCGTTTCGAAGTGCAACGGTACAACGTGCCTTACACGGGGTAGAAGCATCTTTGTCACGTTTAGGGTTGACATTCAACGAGTTTGATTCGTTGGGACAAACCGAATTTTCCAAATCGCATGAGCACACTGGAAATGTTGATAAAACTGATATTGATTCGGGGCTTGAAAAAGCTAGTATGGCTAAAGAGGCTAGTAAAACCCAACAAATAAAGGCGAAAGAGAACTTAGAAATAATCAAAAACGAAATGGGTTTAATCAACGACGAAATAAACAAAAGAGCGAGAGCTAGTAAAACAAGTAAAACTATAGGTAGGTAGTAGAGAAACAATGAATACTGAACGCTCTATGAATTATGCTCGAGAAGTATTTAAGCACCCTATCAATGTTGCAGCACTTATTATAGGAGGGGTTGGTTCATTGGCCTTAACATCCTATGTGCCAGACCTAGGAATAGCCCTTTTATCAGGGCTCATGGGGGCTGAGCTCATGTATCTGGGAATTGCCACTAAATTACCGGAGGTTCGAAAACGTATTGAACTCAAAAAAATGCAAGAGCGTTACCATACCAATAACGACAAAGCTATTTTCCAATCGTTGGATCAAGCCTCTCAAAAGCGGTTTATGGTATCGAAACACCTCACTAAGCTCATAACTGAAAATTTTGACAAACTACCCTATAGTTCACAGGGTTTGCTTAGAGCTATTTCTGAAAAATTAGATAGTTTATTAACCAATCATCTAAACCTTTTAGATCTTATCAGACGATATAATATCTATTTGAATGTTCAAGTAGAGAAGCAAGTCGAGACAGAATTGGTTCAATTAATCAATCACATTAAAACGCTTGAATCTGGAAAACTTAAAGATTCGAAAACTAGGCGAGTGACTATTTTGCAGAAGCGGTTGCAAAAATTTACTGTGGCTCAAGACAAATATGCTATGTGTGAGACCCACCTAGAAACTATAGAAGATGCCATTCGATACATATACGAGCAATCAATGACTATGAATAAGCCGGAGGAAATTGGATTTCAGTTGGATAATTTATTGACTGATGTGGATGAAACAGCTGAATTACTGGATACGATGGATTTAGATACACATGAAAGTCAAGCACAGGAATATTACTCTGAAGCACAACTGGATGAGTTACTCATGCAAATTGAGGCAAAAAAAGCAAGCTCAAATGAATCTGGGGTATTTAATGAAGCTTCCTTTAGCACCGCTGATTCAAATCAAGCTTCTTTGAATGAAAATCTCAGAACAGCTGAATCAATAGAATCAACCAGTTCAAATAGCTCATCCAAGAAGCCAATGAGGCAATAACCATGCGAAAATCATTTGAGCACCTTATTTGGGAGGTAGAGGGGCAAGTGGCTGTGCTAACTATAAACCGGCCAGAAGTATTGAATGCGCTAAATGCTGAGGTGCTTGAGGAACTGGATGAATGGTCCACTCAAATCCACCTGAAATTAGAGCAGTCAACTAACCAAATACGCTGTATTATCTTACAAGGAGCAGGGTCCAAGGCCTTTGTAGCAGGTGCGGATATCAGAGAATTTAAAGGGAAAACCAAAGTTGAGGCGCAGGCTATATCGACCACAGGTCAACGTATCTTTGGACAGATAGAACAGCTTCCTGTACCGACCGTAGCGCTCGTAGAAGGATACGCCCTAGGTGGTGGTGCGGAATTGGCCATTGCATGTGACTTTAGGCTAGCGGCTCCAAACGTCATCATTGGGTTTCCAGAGGTCAAGTTGGGATTAATCCCTGGCTTTGGAGGAACCGTTAGGCTACCACGTCTAATCGGATATGCCAAAGCAATGGAGTGGATGACTACAGCCAAAACAGTTACAGCAAAGCAAGGGGTAGATGTAGGGATATTTAATGCTATATTAGAGCAAGAAAACGAGAATATGTTGGATCAGGCAAAAAAATGGATTAACCCATTGTGTTCGATGGCACCTTTAGCTATAAAAAGTGTTATTTTTGCTATGAAATCACAACATAATACGTATTCAACACAATTTTTTGAGAAAGAAGCGAATCTTTTCGGTGCGCTTTTCGAAACACATGATTTCGAAGAAGGAGTTAATGCCTTCCTAGAAAAAAGAGATCCTGGGTTTCAAAATAAATGAGAACCAATAATTAATTAATGAACGACGAACCTCCATCGAGTAGATTACATATAAACTACACATCTAAGGAGGCCACAAAATGAATGAGTGGCTTCTAATTCTCGGAACTTTGGTATTAAGCGGTTTTTTTTCGGGTTCTGAAATCGCATTTGTTTCCGCTAACAAGCTTAAGCTAGAAGTAGCATCGCGCCGAACAAATTTGGTGGCGAAGGCCATAGACTTTTTCAAAAGTAGGCCGGAAAGTTTTCTAACCACTACATTGGTGGGTAATAACATTGTCAATGTAGTTTATGCTACTTTGATGGCTATATTCTTTGCAGACCCAATTACTCAGATATATATCGATTATGTAGGGGAAGTTCCAAGCGAACTCATGGTGTTGAGTTTGCAGACCATACTGGCCTCTGTATTTATCATGATTTTTGGTGAAATCTTGCCTAAAGCTATTTTTAGAGCACAAGCAGATTCACTCATCCATTTTATCGCACTACCACTTCGAGTCTTACACTTTGTGTTGCGACCACTGATCATTATTGCCGATGGAGCTTCACGGCAAATCATCTCGTTAATTTCCAATGAATCAGAGGATACTTCCTCTATTTATCGTCGACAAGATGTTGAGCGGATTGTTCAGGAGCTTCGAGATAGTGGAGGTAATGGGGACTTGGATCAGGATGACTCGGAGATATTGCAAAATGTGCTCGAGTTGTCAAATAAACGAGTAAAAGAAAGTATGGTGCCTAGAATCGAAATCGAAGCGGTAGAAAAAGGGACATCAATAGAGGAGGTCAGCCAGCTATTCATTAGTTCGGGGCATTCAAAGTTACCCGTTTACAAAGAATCAATTGATGATGTAATAGGGGTTGTGTATGCCTATGATTTATTTAATAACCCAAAAACCATACAAGAAATTCTGCGACCAATTAAATTGGTACCTTATACCAAGAAGTCAAAAGATCTATTGGCAGAATTTAGACAGGCAAATTTATCGGTAGCTATAGTACTGGATGAATACGGTGGAACGGCTGGTATGGTAACTATAGAGGATGTATTAGAAGAACTAGTGGGTGATATTCAGGACGAACATGACGTGGAAGATGAGATTATGAAACGCATTGCTGACCATACGTACATCATTAGTGGGAATGTGGAGATAGAAGAACTCAATCAAAAATTTGAGGAAATAAATGTTCCTGAAGAACCCAATGAATATGACACTCTAGCAGGATTTATTATCAATCATTTAGGTCGAATTCCTAGAGTAAACGAAGAATGTGTTATTGAGGAATTTCGATTTATTATCAGTAAAGCGACACAAAGTCGAATTGAAACCGTAAAAATGGTTGTTTTTGATCGCGATTGATTTTAGGTCGTGATGATGTTAGCTCTGTTTCTATTAATAACCATATACAGCCCATGATTACACACTATCCAATTTGGTCACAAGAATGTGCGAAAAAGTATTTAAGTAGAACGTTAAATACCTTCCTCATTCATGGTAATGTGCATGACTTGGTCAGTATTGGTTCTGAAGAATCGGCGCCTCAATTTTTGAGGTTGCATGAATTCTTAGCCGATGAGTTTTTTGGTGCACGAGATATCGTTCTTTTTTATAACCGCGCTTCTGGCGTTTATTTTAGAGATAAAGCATCCCGAGAAGATTTTGAGCAAGCATTACAAGCACGAGATTCACTTTTAGGCACGAACTATGCTACGTCGTTACCCAAAGATCCAGTTCGAATTTTTTCCATACTTGAGTCTTATTTTAGGTTACGATTGGGTCAAAATAAAAGTATAGCGCTTATTACTGAGCATGCAGAAACAATTGTTCCTATGAATGATGCGGGATCTACGGGTGTAGAGGATAGGAATGCCTTAGTATACATAACTCGTTGGGCTCAAGACCCTGTTCTTTTAGGAGGTGATTTTACTCATATAATTCTTACAGAGAACCTAAATGATCTAAATCACACATTAATTCAGCATCCCTATACTTCTGAAATTTCCATACCACATCCGGACGCATCTGCAAGGCGCAGGTATTTGGAATCAGAAATACCAGAAGATGAGTACGCAAAGGTTTTTGAGCTGCATATTCATGTTCTGGCCCAACAAACAGCTGGATTGACAATACTTCAGCTGCAATCGCTTTATTTCAATGCAAAAGAAAATAAAGAGCCATTAAATCTTGATACGATTACTCAAACAAAAAAAGAACTTATCGAGGCCGAAGCCTATGGTTTGTTGGAATTTGTTGAATCTTCCTTTTCATTGAAAGATGTAGCAGGACATCGTCTAGTAAAGGAGCACTTACTATTAACTGCGAAAGCATTGAAAGAAGGTAATCCAGAAGTACTTCCCATGGGGTATTTGGTTTGTGGGCCTGTTGGTACTGGTAAGACTTTTTTAGTTCAGTGCTTCGCTAAGGACGTAGGTATTCCAATGGTAAAATTAAAAAACTTTCGAAGTCAATGGCAGGGTGTTACAGAAGGGAACCTAGAAAAAATACTACACCTGCTTGAGGCTATGGCACCCGTAACGGTAATGATTGATGAAGCGGATGCTTACTTAGGAGATCGTTCAGCCTCAGGTGATAGTGGTGTATCTAGTAGGATATTCTCTCAAATTGCCAGTTTTATGAGTAACACTGAGCATCGGGGCCGAATTATTTGGTTTTTAATGACAGCTCGTCCGGATTTAATGCCTATTGATTTGAAACGACAGGGTAGAGCAGAAGAACACCTTGCTTTATTTCCACCTCAGAATAGCGAGGAAAAAGATGAGCTTTTTAGGGCAATGGCGAAAAAAACTAAGATTAATTTAGAAGAAGAGGTGGTACCGGGGCTACTTATATCAGATTCGTACCATTTGTCGGGTGCCGACATGGAAGCGGTATTGACAAGGGCTAAATTTGAAGCAGTTGCAGTTGGTAAAGAGTCGGTAGACCTAGCCATGCTTGAACAGGTCATTCAAAACTTTATTCCACCAACCTATCCTGAGGAGGTAGAATTACAAACCTTATTGGCTGTATTAGAATGTACCTCTAAGAAATTATTGCCAGATGTTTACACGCAAATTGATCGGCAAGAGTTACTCTCGCGAATTGAAGAGCTACGCTTCAGGATAGCTTAATTAGCCACCTGCGTTTACTTCTGTTTCAATAGTCGATTCTTTATTTAGAAATAGGCTTATGATACCAGAAAAACTAAATGAGCCTAAGAAAACCATTCGGTCAATTAAAAAAGCCAAGGGTAAACGACCCGAAAAAAATGCGATGGCATCCATCACTAGTATACTTCCAATTAAGTAGGAAAGTATGCGCACCCGATGAACTGGGGTTATAGACATACAGGCATATCCTAAGACTAGACCTGACACACCATACGCTATGTACTCGGTATTCGTTGCACTGAGTATTTCTCTTAGGCCAATAGCTACTAAGAGGTTATTGAGTCCAATGGGTACTAAGTAAGCGCCAATAAATCCTACAAAAAAGGAGAGGCCTCGGCGACTTTTGACCGGTGTTTTAAAAGTAGTACTCATAGTTTTATTACTTTGGCGTATTAATATCTGACAACGCAAATAAAAAAAGAGCCTAGGGGTACTAAGCTCTCTTAAATGTTAGCAATGTAATTAATGCCTTATTCTACAATAAACGTTCCTTGCATTAGGGCATAATGACCTGGAAAACTGCAAATAAAGGAGTAGGTACCTGATGCCGGTGCTTCGAATTCAATAGTTGTTTCTTCACCGCCACCTAATAATATGGTGTTGACCACAACCTCAGGGGCTTCAGCTGGTACATATTCGTTGTCCCTAGCTTTCATGGCATTCATAGCAAAAGAGGCTAAATCAGTATCTGGCTGGAGTAAAACCCAGTTATGACCCATTGCAGCTTTGGGTAATTTACCCACATGCTTTAAAGTTAACACAACAGTTTGACCCTGCATAACAGTGATTTCAGAAAGGTTAAAGCGCATTTGATCGTTACTTTCGATAACGATTTCAACTTTGTTACTTGAATTTTCCGTCTCACTCATAGAGGATAAACTAGGAGTAAGTACAGAGGTAAATAAACTAGAGAAAGCGAATAATACACTAGGTAGTAATGTCATGACGATGTAATAATTAGATGAATGATTTAATAATGAATGTGAAAAATAGTGTACATCACCAACTCACCTAGCCCGAAAATTTATCGGTGTACTGAGTGTTTGATGGTGAATTATAGTCTAACAGTATATTTTGTATTATAGAATTATCAAAATACAGCCTCATTATGAACTTTATGTGAAGAAGAAAGAAAAAAAGCTCATTTTTTCGATAGCCTATCATAGCTTTGGAATACGGATTCTGAAAGGGGAAAATTTATGCTATATTCTGCAACCGCAGCGATGATTTAATTATAAACCTACTCAAAGCTGCTAATTACACCATATAATCACCCATAATATATTCGCAGCTAATTATTCGATGAAAGAAAAACTTCATTCCATACGGGACAGACTGGATGATATAGATAAGCGTATTATCAAAGCATTAGCCCAACGTCAACAAGTAGTTAAAGAAGTAGCAGCGCTTAAACTCGCTAATAATAGCGGAATTAGAGATCTAGAAAGAGAAGAAAAACTGCTTAGTAAAATTCGTGATTTTGCCAATGAAGAAGGCTTAGATCGATATTATGCGGAGCATTTGTTTAGAGAAATTATTACCAATTCGGTGCGATATCAAACGCATTCCTTAGTCGATCTTCAAAATAAAAATGGTCAGGGGCACATTAGAGTGAGCTATCAAGGTACCGATGGGGCATATAGCCATCTAGCGGCTATGCGACACTTTGAGGAGCGGCATAAACAAATAGATTACTACGGGTACGATACCTTTCAAGAAGCGGCTCAAGCTTTAAAAGATGAACGGGTAGATTATGCTATGTTACCCATTGAAAATACCACAGCGGGTTCTATAAATGATATTTATGATATTCTGGGAGCATCGAATCTGCATATTGTAGGAGAAGAGATCATTAAAATTGTACACTGTTTGCTGACAGTTGAACAGGTAGAAGTGAATAAGGTTAGACGTATTTTGTCACACCCTAAAGCCATAGAACAATGCACACATTTTTTATCACGCCTTCCCAGATGTACCGTCGAATCCTATTTAGATACGGCTATTTCAGCTAAACGTGTACTCGAGGATGGAGATTTATCCCAAGCTGCCATAGCTGGAGCTCAAGCCGCTGATTTGTACGGACTTCATATAATAGCACATGATATTGCTAATCAACAAGAGAATTATACTCGATTTGTAGTAGTATCTCGTAAGGCCATAGAACTCGATTCACAATTCCCTTCTAAAACCTCCCTCATGATGGTCACATCCCATCAAGAGGGATCCTTGGTTGAATGTCTTAGTGTATTTCATCGGCATGGGATTAATGTGTGCAAGTTAGAATCTCGTCCACGAATGAACGAACCTTTCCGATATTCATTCTATGTTGATATTGAAGCTAATGTGTTCGATAGTCATACGGCTGTAGCAATAGATGAATTACGAAAAGAAGCAGAAGAAGTCAAAATATTTGGTAGTTATCCAAAACAATTAAACGGTGAAAAAAGCTAGACGAGCTCACACCTAAATTCAAGCGATCGTAAAACTGAGCGATTGTGATTTTGCTGATCTAACTCAGCGGGTTTCTGGATTGAAACGTTTTCGACCCTGTCTAAATTCAATTTCAACAACGGATTCTGGCTTCAAGACCTCTAAATGACGGATCCATTGACCATCTTGCCAAACTCGAGTATATCCTTTTTCCAAGGCCTCATTCGGATTTAAACGCTCCAAACGGTGCTTAAGGTTTGTGAATTTCGTCCTATTTTGCTGTACCTGTTGGCTCAAATAATGCTCTATAGACTGGCGATTGTTTCGAACCTTCATGGTGGAAATATGCAAACGTTCCTGCACCTTTTGTAAAGCATACGATTTGGCTAAGTAGTCCACCCTTTGTTTGGCCTGGGTCCAACGTTGCTCTAAACGACGATGCAGTCTTTTGGCGTATTCGTCCAAGTCGGCTAATACATCGTCCCGATTAGGCGTCACTAGTACAGCAGCTTGAGTGGGGGTAGCTGCACGCTGATCGGCTACGAAATCTGAAATACTGAAATCGATCTCGTGGCCAACACCACTAATAACCGGGATAGGACAGGTATAAATAGCGCGAGCGACGGACTCATCATTAAATGGCCACAGATCTTCGAGTGAACCACCACCTCGACTCACAATAATGACTTGGATATCATTGGATTTTCCTAAAAACTCTAATGCCTTACAAATTTCTCCCGCGGCTCTCTTGCCTTGAACACTAGCATGATAGAGCGATATTTCGGCCAATGGCCATCGGGTAGATAAGGTGGATATAATGTCTTGAAAAGCGGCGGTGGTACGCGAGCTTACCACACCAATCTTGGTTGGGAAACGGGGGAGTGGTTTTTTGTGGCTCACATCAAACAGTCCTTCTTCAGCTAATTTTTTCTTTATCCTCTCAAATTCCATTTGCAGTTTACCCACGCCAACCGCTTCTACCTCTTCAATGATTAATTGATATTTCCCTTGAGGTTTGTAGACTTGTATAGACCCTCGTAGAATGACTTCTTTTCCATCTTCAAATAAGGAGGCATACCGCTGAGCTTGGGTTCTCCACATAACACAAGGTAACTGGGCTTCGGAATCTTTTAATGTACAGTAAATATGTCCGTTTGAGCTCTTCTTTACATTGCTTAATTCACCAAGTACGCTAATGTTAGTGAAATGTTGTTCTAAGAGTACTTTAATGCGTTGGGTTAGTTCGCTAACCTTTGGGATATTTTTCTGTGGTGTTTCAAATAAATCCATGTCTTAAGATAGCAATTCTTAGATGTTTCTACATCCTTTGCTTTGTTCTATGTATATTTACGCTAACTAAGTACTCATTTACCCTTACCCATTTACATTAAGCCTGCTTAGGTACGAACATGCTGCTAAAAAATCTACGAATTGTAACAT
Source organism: Balneolaceae bacterium UBA1514 (assembly GCA_002323515.1). Lineage (GTDB taxonomy): Bacteria > Bacteroidota > Rhodothermia > Balneolales > Balneolaceae > UBA1275. Next base: position 35,663 of record DCQQ01000023.1, read on the forward strand.
CCACTACCTTAAATGACCAAACTCAGAATATTCGAATAACGGATGGATTAATAGCTGAAATTGGACCTAAATTAAGTGCTCAAGATGGCGAGCAAGTTCATAATTTTCAAGGGGCCTATATGAGTCCTGGTTGGATGGATATGCATGTTCATTTACGTGAACCAGGATACGAGCATAAAGAAACTATCGTTCAAGGATGTGCCGCTGCTGCTTTTGGTGGATTTACGGCAGTCGCTTGTATGCCGAATACCAACCCGCCCATACACACGCGAGATGTGGTCGAATACATCATATCCAAAGCTAAGGAAACCCCGGTAGATGTACATCCCATTGGATGTGTAACCAAACATAGAAAGGGGGAGAGTATAGCTGAAATGGCAGATATGAAAAAGGGTGGAGCAGTTGCTTTTAGTGATGATGGAGATCCTGTGTACGATGCACAGGTTATGCGAATAGCCTTAGAGTATTCCTCTATGCTCGATGCTCCAATTATTAATCATGAAGAAGATTTAAGCTTATCCAGACCTGGACACATGAATGAGGGGGCTGTTTCTACGAGATTAGGAGTAGATGGCACCCCAGGCATAGCGGAAGAAGTCATGATAGCTCGTGATATATTACTTGCTGAATATACCGGAGGCCACGTTCATGTAGCTCACATCAGTACGGCAGAAGGGGTTGATTTGGTCCGAAAAGCCAAAGCCAAAGGGATTCCAGTAACTACGGAGGTATGCCCTCATCATTTCCATTTGACCGATGAAGAGGTCGAGAAAACCAACTTTAGTACTAATGTAAAAATGCATCCACCATTGCGTACGCAGCACGACGTAGATGCCATGATAAAGGGATTAAAGGATGGTACTATCGATGTGATTTGTACCGATCATGCCCCACATGCCATAGATGAAAAAGAAGTGGAATTTAACTATGCTCCTAATGGTATAATCGGGCTAGAAACAGCCTGGGCGATTACCAACGAGCAACTTTTCGCTCCAGGCCATCTTAGCTTGACATCCTTGATTGATAAGTTATGCGATCAACCTCGGAAAATTTTACGCTTGGAAGTCCCCCAAATTGTACCGGGTTCGTTAGCCAATTTGACCATCTTTAATGCCGATGAGCAGTGGGTTTTTGATGATAAAAATGTGCACTCAAAATCCCAAAATTCTCCTTACTTAAACAGGAATATGATTGGCCGTGCTGTGGCTATTGTGAACAAAGGCCAGTTACAACTAAACACGTTAAAATAAGCTGAGTACTCGTGAACCTAAAAATCTCTACATCAAAAAAAACTACATTACTATTTGTCCTGCTCCTTGTACTCACCGTCCAAAATAGTAGTACAAATCCACGGGCTCAAAGTGCATCAACCAGTTATAGCTTGGTGACGTATAATGTTGAAAATCTGTTTGATGCAGATGGCGTGGCCGTTTATTCTGATTATCTGCCAACCGATCGGCAAGGGAATTCGCAATACTCACCAGCGGATGTATATACCAAAATTAGCCATATTATAGAGGTGCTTAAGGAATATGAAGACGGTGCGGGGCCCGATATCGTAACCTTAGTAGAGTTGGAAAGTGATCACACACCAAGGGACAATGGATTTGCGGACCCGGCTGATTTTTTAGGGCAGTATGCGTATACCACCCTCCAGCGTATGTTAAACGAAGAGTTTGACGAACAAGTCGCGCAACTACCTTCTGAGTGGTTACTGCTTAAAGGAATGCAGGATGCCCTGTTAGGGCCTTATGAGTTGGAGGTAGGGGAGCCCAGTCTCGGCGCTTCAGGCAAGCCTGAAAGTGTCCAGAAGAATGTGGTGTACTCTAAATATCCCATTTTACGCGAAAAAACCCGTGTACACCCTACCGAACGTGCGCGGCCAATTTTAGAGGTGTGGATAGACTTGGACGGAGATGAGCTAGGAGTTTTTGTGAATCATTGGAAATCAGGGGCTGGTAGCGAAGAAATGGAAAGGGTACGTGTTGGAAACGCAAAGGTCTTAAAGGCTCGGATTGCACAACTTTTTGAAGAAAATCCTATGGCCGATTTGGTCCTCGCAGGTGATTTTAATGCTGACTACAATCAAAAAACAAGATACGGATTTGCCGAAACTGCTTTGCAGGATATCCTGCAGGTACAAGGAGATGAAGCTTTAGTGGTCGATGCTGCTAAGAAAATGCAACCCCTATGGTATAATTTGTGGTATGAGTGGCCTATTGATCAGCGTGGATCGGATACCTATCGCGGGTATTGGGGTACTCTTATGCAGCTCATTGTATCCAACGGAATGTACAACAATCAAGGCCTTTCTTATGTAAATCAAAGTTTCAATGTCGATGATTTTGGCTTTAATACATATTCTGTCTCCGGCATGCCTAAGCGGTGGTCATCGTTTGCTACAGGAAGTGGGTATTCAGATCATTTACCTTTATCCATGCTTATCACAAAAGCTCAAGGGCCCTTTGAAGGTCCTTTCGGTTCGAACGACGATCATTTGTGGCAAGCTATTGCTGTAGAGTATATATTCCCCGAACAGCTGATGGATTCTCAAGCTTTTGAAAGTGGTGAGGCATACCGTGATATGCGCTACTACGATCAGTATTTTAAACTCGAAGGCCAGTTAGGCACAGATGGCAAAGTCTTGGTAATGGGAACTAAAATCGATGTGTATGCTCCAGCCTTTAATTTTGGTGATTTTGCAAAGCAGCTTATCCATCAAACGGTAGCGGATCAAGCGGTGGCGGACCAAACAGATGAAGCAGATAGCATACCGATAGAGTTTATTGGAAGATGGTCTCAATATAGAGGCAATTGGCAGTTTGTGATAGAATCGGAGACCTTTGTTCAGCCATTACCAGGAAAGTAACACACGCTCCTATGATTTTAGCTATTGAAAGTAGTTCATCGGTATGTTCCGTTAGCCTGCAAACGGAATCTGGACACATCATTGATCGGTGGACCGAAGGACGTGCTGAGCATTCAAAGAAATTAGTGCTGTTCATTGGTGAACTTTTGGAAGAGGCTTCAGGATCGATTGAACAGGGGCTTAGTATGCTGCAGAAAGTGATTATCAGTAATGGTCCTGGGTCTTATACAGGTCTTAGAATTGCAGGAAGCGCACTCAGGGGTGTGCTTTTCAATCGGAAAGTGGACGTTTTGGCCGCTTCTACCTTAGCCAGTATTACCTGCTCAATCTTTAAAGTAAAAGAAGAGTGGCCTTCTTGGGACATACTAGACCTGGCTTGCATTCGGTCAAACTATGCTGGAATTCAGGCGGTTGAATCGGTCATTCATGCAGTCATTGATGCTCGTGGGGGGTTTAGTTACTACCAACCCTTCTTGTTGGAGCAATCGGGGCTAATGGCCTTGGCTGATCCAAAAAGAGTGGCGAATTCAACGATACAATCTGCATTAAACTCCAATGAACCATCGTTCATAGTTGGGTCAGGATTGGCTAATTTTACTGTGGGAGAGTCTAAGCCCGTTCAAGAAGAAATGGAAAAACGAAAGCAGTTTTTTCATGCAAGAAATCTACTTACGCTGCTTCATTTGCCCTCAGAAACAGGTCTAAGGTCTATTATGATTGATAAGCTCGAACCCTATTACTTAGGGAATAACCAGGTCAATAATACTTTTATAACCACGCTAAAGGACTGACCAGCAGCAGTGTTGCTTACGATAGTATTGGCTGAATGCTTTTAATTCACTATTGACCCCAATATTCACTATTTTTACTTAATTAAATTGTACAGAACATTATGGCTTGGTTTAAACGCAAAGACAACAATATTCAAACGGCCACCCCTAAAGAAATGCCGGAAGGGGTTTGGATAAAAGTTCCAACTACCGGTGAGATGATTCATAAAAGAGAACTCGAGCATCACTTGTATGTGGATCCTGTGAGTGATTATCATTTTAAAATAGGCTCAAAAGAGTATTTCGATCTACTACTTGAGGGAAGGTACACAGAATTAGGAGCCGACATTCTGCCAACGGATCCACTAGATTTCACTGATAGAAAGAAATACAAAGACCGTCTCAAACAAACTCAGGAAAAAACTGGACTCACTGACGCAATTCGAATTGGTACGGGAACAATGAATGGTATCTCCATAGTGGTGGGGTGCATGGATTTTAGTTTTATAGGTGGAAGTATGGGGTCTGTAGTAGGTGAGCGTCTAGGTGTAGCCATCGACTATGCGCGAGAGAAAAAAATACCCCTAATTATAATATCCCAAACAGGGGGCGCCAGAATGATGGAGAGCGTTCTAAGTTTAATGCAAATGGCTAAAACATCGGCTAAATTAGCACAGTTATCTGAAGCAGATATCCCCTATGTTTCGTACATGACCAATCCTACGACAGGAGGAGTTACTGCTAGCTATGCTATGCTAGGAGACTTTAATATAGCTGAACCTGGGGCTTTAATTGGCTTTGCTGGTCCACGCGTGATTCGCCAAACTATTGGTCGTGACCTGCCCGATGGATTTCAGACTTCCGAATACTTATTAGATCATGGATTCTTAGATTTTATAGTATCTCGTAAAGAGATGAAAAACAAGCTAACCGAACTGTTCCAGCTGCTTGGTTTTAGCGCTTCCTAGTTCCAACTAGCTTCGTACGCAGGCCTACCCACTAAGACATATAAATATAGGTTAAGTCCTCACTAACACCGAATAATTATGAGATTCGCAGATTACGCCAAAATTTATGTCACTGCTGGAAAAGGAGGAGATGGTTGTGCTCACTTTAGGCGAGAGAAATATGTTCCAAAAGGGGGTCCTGACGGGGGTGATGGAGGAAAGGGGGGAGATGTAGTGTTAGTGGGAAGGCATCAATTAAATACATTACTGGATTTACGATATAAAAAGTTTATCAAGTCTAGCAAAGGGGATAATGGATTAGGAAGTCGAAAAACAGGGTCTTCAGGCTCACATACTCGTTTGGAAGTACCTTTAGGAACCGTTGCAATTGATGCAGATTCCAGAGAACGAGTGGGTGAAATCACCGAGGAAGGCCAAGAGTTAATTATCGCGAAAGGTGGAAGAGGAGGTTTGGGAAATTGGCACTTCAAAAGTTCTACACGACAAAGCCCTACTTATGCCCAAGAAGGTAAAGAGGGAGAAGAGCGAACCGTTGAGTTGGAGTTGAAACTCATCGCCGATGTGGGCTTGGTAGGCTTCCCAAATGCAGGTAAAAGCACTTTATTATCGGTATTATCGGAGGCCAGACCAAAAATTGCGGATTATCCCTTTACCACACTAGAGCCGAATTTAGGCGTGGTAAGTTTTTCGGATTACCGTAGTTTTGTAATGGCGGATATACCTGGAATTATAGAAGAAGCTCACAAGGGAAAAGGATTAGGAGCGCAGTTTCTACGCCATATTGAACGAAATAATGTGCTCTTATTCATATTGAGTGTAGAATCAGATGTTTGTTATGAATACGAAGCAATACTCAATGAATTACGAGCATACCGCAAGGATCTTTTGGATAAACCAAAAATAATTGCCTTGTCCAAAATGGATATAAAACAAGACTTTAAGTTAAAAAAAGATTTGCGTTTGCCTAAAGATATTCCCGTTATTCCTATATCATCGGCCACTGGGTATGGCCTCGATCAGTTAAGAGAAGAACTTTGGAAGGGAATACAACATGCAAGAGAGCAAGAACAAACAGAAAGCAGCTAGTTTTGTACCATTTGTACATACACATTCAAAAAGCTCACAGAGCTTAGTTAAAAAAGATGATTTGGCTACACTCCTCGCTTTGCAATCCATTAAAGGTTTGGGTAGCAGAAAAGTGGGGTGGTTACTATCATAGCTCGAATCTCCTTGTGACATTTGGAGTGCCTCAGATGCCTATTGGGCCAAAGTATCTGATCCCGAGCAGGCTCCTTATTGGTAAACAGCCATACGAGAGACAGAATACCAAGCCATTCATAGCTTTACTAATTGGATCTGGGTACATCAAACCCTACGACGAACTCGGGAAATGGGTTTTGCGATTATACCTTATCAATCTTCATTACTACAAACCCATCTTGGGCAAATTACTGATCAACCCATGATTCTTTGGGCTAAAGGAGATACGGGCCTTTTGCTTAAGCCTATGATCGGATTTGTAGGAATCCGGCGACCATCCGAATATGCTCAGCTTCATACCCGGAGAATTACCCGAGAATTAGCATAAAAAGGATTTATGATTGTGAGTGGGTTGGCCCGTGGCATCGATGGTTTAGCTCATTCCGAATGTCTACGGCATCAGTTACCTAGTGTTGCAGTCATGGGTTCCGGTCTAGATCGAATATATCCCAACGAACACAAAAATATGGCCAAAATTATCGGTTCTAAGGGTGGTTTATTACTCTCAGAATATCCTCCTGGAACTCCTCCTAGCTCTCATCATTTTCCTCAACGAAATCGCATAATATTGGGTCTGAGCCATGGCATTATTGTGATGGAATCCGGGTTGATGAAAGGGAGTATGTATACCGCTAACTCCGGGTTAAATCAAGGCCAAGCAGTGGTAGTATAACCCCATAGTCTGGGCAATCCAAGAAGAGCGTGGAATATTTCTCTTTTGGTTGATGGAGCTGCAGACCTATTCACTACGGTAGAGGCTTTTATAGAACGGCTACCCCCGTCCGGTCTTCTACCCGAGAGACCCTCTATCTACCAAGAGGATGAACGGTCATAAATACTTAAACACCTAAATCGGCAAGGATTGCATCAACCCTCTGCTCCAGTACCCCCTCAACTCGCCGAAATTCTGACGCACTCACCAGTTGGGTATTCACCGAGCAATAAAACTTAATCTTAGGTTCGGTGCCTGAAGGACGTGCGGATACAACTGAGCCATCCTCGGTAATAAATTGCAACACATTTGAGCTAGGGAAATCCATGCGTTTCACTGATTCATCAACTAAATTTTTAGCCTCACCACTTGCGTAGTCTTTCACTTGTACCACTCTAGAACCACCAAGATGAGAGGGAGGCGTAGTCCGGTATCCAGTCATCATAGCTTGAATTTCTTCGGCACCTGCCTTTCCTTTTTTAGTCACAGAAACCAACCGTTCCCTATAAAAACCATGCTCCACATACAAGTTTATGAGAGCCTCAAACAAGCTAGATCCCTGATCCTTATAATAAGCCACCATTTCAGCAATCATAACAGCCGAAACCACCGCATCCTTATCGCGAACGTGATCTCCAACTAAATAGCCATAACTTTCCTCCCCACCTACAATAAACTGTTCTTTGCCTTCTAGCGATGTTATTAGCGAGCCAATAAACTTGAAACCAGTTAGGGTATTGTAGCATTTTACGCCGTAATGGGCCGCGATTGCATCCATAAGTTGAGAGGTCACTATAGTCTTTACGATATATTCATTTCCGGCAAAGCCTTTGTTATTTTTCCAGGCATCAAGCATATATCCAATAAGTAAACTTCCCGTCATATTCCCATTAAGAAGAACCCATTCTCCCTCGGTATTCTTAATGGCTATGCCAATTCGGTCAGCATCTGGATCCGTTGCCATAACCAACTCCGCATTATTCTTTTTAGCCGTTTCTATAGCCATAGAAAGGGCTTCTTTTTCCTCAGGGTTTGGATAAACAACGGTTGGAAAGTTACCATCCACTATCATTTGCTCCTCGACCAGTTGCACATTAGTGAAACCAAATGCATCTAAAGCAGGGGGTACCAAGACTCCCGCCGTGCCATGAATAGGTGAGAAAACAATACTCAGGTTATGTTGGTGCTTTATGGCCTCTTTAGAAAGTGATAACTGGACCAATTCATCTATATAGGGGGTATCTATATCTTCTCCAATAGGTTGAATGAGCTCAGAATTTACCGTGAACCGTACCTCATCGATCGAGTTGATTGAACGAACTTCATCCAACACTTCACGGTCATATGGGGCCACCAATTGTCCCCCATCTGCCCCATAAGCTTTAAATCCGTTGTATTCTTTGGGATTATGCGAGGCTGTAAGTACCACTCCACTTTGGCAACCTAAGCGTCGAACGGCATAAGAAAGTTCTGGAGTGGGTCGTAAGGACTCAAAAAAGTAGACCTTAATGCCATTTGCAGAGAAGACATCGGCAACTATTTGTGCAAGAGTATCCGAATTTTTCCGGCAATCATAGGCAATGGCTACTTTAATCTGTTCATTTGGATAGGTTTTATTGAGAAAATTACTGAGCCCTTGAGTAGCAGTTCCAAAGGTGTATTTATTCACTCGATTACTGCCAATACCCATAATACCTCGGAGTCCCCCGGTACCAAACTCTAAGTCTTTGTAAAAACTATCGGTAAGCACTTCGATTTTTTTTTTATTAATCAACAGCCTTATTTCTTCTTTAGTCGCTGAATCATAGGAACCATCAAGCCATTTTTTAATGTTTATTATTGTTGTTGGATCAAGTTGATGCTCGATGGAAGCTAAACTGGAAGAATTCAAAGACATAGGCTTGTTTTTAGTGGCAAATCTTATTGGCAATGGTAAATATTTTACTTATACAAAATAATAAAAAGGATAGTAAAACGAGTTCGTATATTACATTATGTTTATGGTCCAACATACTTTGTTATCTGAGGATATAGCCCATGCCCGTTTTGCATGTGATATTTCACGTTGTAAAGGAGCTTGTTGTGTGGTTGGGGATTCTGGTGCACCTGTGTCCAAAAAAGAAGTAGCCGTGCTCAATAAGGCATACTCACAACTCAAGGATGGGTTGAGTGTTGAGGCGCGGGATACGGTCTCAGCTAAAGGCTTAGTTCAGGAATCAGGTGATCAAAAGCTTGAGTTATCCTGTGTGTCCACAGGAGAATGTGTGTTTGTTCAGTATACTGATAAGGGAGTTGCTACCTGTGCCATTCAAAATGCCTTTTATAAGGGTGAATTTGATTGGGAGAAGCCCATTAGTTGTCACCTTTATCCCTTGCGTATAAAAAAGCTTAGTGGCATAGAATGGATTAATTATGAGTATATTGCATCGCTTTGTTCGGCTGCGTGTGATCGGGCGGAAAAAGAAGGAATCTATCTTGCAGATTTCTTAAAAAAACCATTGATACGTAGGTATGGAGAAGCTTGGTATGAAGAATTTGTTGCTGCTTGTGAATATATTCGAGCCATGAAAAGGGAGTATTCGAAGAATCCACGAAATGAATTAAGCAATGGGGAATTATTTGAAAAAACAGGCTTTGAGGATATCAAAAAAGAGATTAACAATGCGGCGCCTAAAAATTAAGGCGGTAAAAAGGGAAGTCAAGATGGGTTTAAATTTATCACAGGTTACATGCTAAGAAATCAACAAAATTTAGGGCAACGATTACAGCAGGGAATGCAGCAAAAGCTCTCTCCACAGCAATTACAGTATATAAAACTCTTGCAGCTAACCACGCAAGGCTTTGAGCAGCGAATAAAAGAAGAGCTTGAAACAAACCCAATTTTAGAACAAGTTCAAAGTGAAGAAGAATGGGATCGGTCCGAACAGGAACATATGGATTCTTCTTCCTTAGATAGCCCAGATTTGGATTTTTCAGATGCGACCACTCAAGCGTCGGAAAAAGGGTTAGAAAGTTTAGAAGAACATACGGTGGATTGGGATACCTATCAGGATAACACCGAATATGACGGGGAGAGCTATACCTATACGAATGCATTTCATGAAGAGTTTGGTGATATTCCGGATCCTTATCATTCTACCTTACTAGAAGATTTAGAGCAGCAGGTGAGTCTACTGAATCTAGCGGAGGATGAGCAATTAATTGCCGATCAAATTCTAGGATCATTGGATGAGGATGGATATTTCAGAAGAGAAGCCATCGCCATTGCAGATAATATTGCTTTCAATCACGGGGTATATGTTGACGAGGAGGATGTGGAAGTGGTTCGTCAAAAAATCCAACGTTTAGATCCATTGGGCATTGCCTCTACGGACTTACAAGACTGTTTACAAGTTCAGTTAAGTTACTCTGAAGCGAACATGCCAGGTAAAAAGTTGGCTCTGCGCATTATTGCAGAAGGCTGGAATCTTTTTAAAAAAAAGCATTTCGAAAAGATAATGACTCGTTTCGAAGTGACAGAGGAAGATTTAAAAGAAGCCTCTAATGCCATATGGCGTATGGATCCTAAACCAGGTGCTGTCCAAAATGAGGATGAACACAATAACCAGTATATCGACCCAGATTTTGAGGTATACTGGGAATCCAATGACCATCAGGCATCTAAAACAGGTGAGTTTGTCATTAAATTAAATCAGCGAAATTCACCACAGTTGCGAATTTCACCCGATTATGAGGATATGTGGTCAAATATTAAAGCTAAAACAGAAGGTCCAGACTCTCAAACGCAGCAGTTTCTAAAAACTAAGTTAGATTCTGCGCAATGGTTTATTGAATCCATTCGACAACGGCAACGAACGTTAATGAACACCATGAAAACCATCGTAGCTTTGCAGGAAGATTTTTTCAAATATGGTGAGGCCTTACGACCGATGATTTTGAAAAATATTGCAGAGCGTATAGGTATGGATATTTCTACGATTTCTAGGGTAGTCAACGGGAAATATGTGCAAACCCATTTTGGGGTTTATGAATTAAAATATTTCTTCAATGAAGGCTTATTGACTCAGTCAGGTGAAGAGGTGTCAAACAGAGAAATAAAAAACCTTCTCCAAAAAATCATTGATCTCGAAGACAAGAAAAATCCACTAAGTGACCAAGCTCTTGCAGATGCCCTTAAACAAGAAGGGTATGTAGTCGCAAGAAGGACGGTGAGTAAATATAGAGAACAGTTAAATGAGCCGGTGGCTAGGCTTCGCAAGCAAATTATTTGATTGCATTTGTGTGTGTGTATAGCCTTTTAGCTGCATTAGCCAGGAGAGAGGGTATCCCAGAGTAGTTCGAGTTCAAGGATAAGGCGTGCACGTATACTTTTGGCTTCTATCGACAAAGACTCTTGGGCTAAACGATATTCTTTTTTCCCTGCTTCTGTCTCGATTTTAATAGGATTGAGCCCCATATAACTTAAGTCGTAGGGACTCGCCTTCATATCGATATGCCGGGCTTGATAGGCTAGTTCAAAGGCATCTAAAATAAGTTCACTGGATACCCAAGGATAAAACTTATAGGCCCATTTATAGACGTCCATATTAGTATGAATGCAGCCAGGTTGTTCGGATTCAGCAAACACCTCTCGACTGAGTGAATGCCGATTTAGTGGCTGTGCTTGGGGCGTAAAAAAACGGAAAGCATCAAAGTGGGTACACAATAAATGATGACTATCTACAATTTCCGCAATCTGTTCGTGGCTAAATCTTAAAGGGATCTGATGGTGTCTAGGCTTATGAGATCGGTACACCATCGCCCATTCATGTAGTCCAAAGCAGCCAAATTGGGATCTTTTATCTTGTATGTTGTGGAGCAATTTGATCAACCATGCAAGTGAAGAGAGTCGTTTCTCGGGGAAGAGTTTGGGGTCTAAGTAGGCCAAATCCTGGGTCAAATAAAGTTCACTTAGGGCCGGTAGATAACTAGGTAATCCACCATCTTCATCACTAGTGTGTGTAGTGGAGTTCGCAATGGAATTCAATTTTGAATCCAATGCTAAAAAAAGCCCTACTCCGGGTGACCAATTTCGTAGTTTACTAGGTCGGAAATGATAATATTCAAAAAGGAAATCGAGCACTGGCTGCTTTTGATGTTGAGATCTATTCTCTAAATATTCTGATAGAATGGCGTCTGTGCGCTGTTCATGAGCCTTTTTTCTTCGAATCCACTTCTCAAAAGAAAGTATATTTTCAATTTCCAATAGCTCTATGGCTTTGGTACATTGTATGTAGTTTTTTTGCATGTATAAAGATAAGAAAATGGAAGAATCAATTAAGATTATACTTGCTAATTATCGCAATATGAATATCAGTACAATATTTTATTTACCCCTTATAGTAGTTCAAATCTCTAGTTCAATACTTTGTTCAGGCAAGTAATACATTTTATTGCGCATTTGAGATGGCCTTACCAAACTCTAATTCTGTCAGGTGCTTATGGTTTGTCGATTATATTTGTATCAGCACCAGATTTGGGGCTTTTCTCAAAATATTTTTTTCTCTGGCATTTAGGGTTATATGGAGGTGCTACAGCATTTAATTCATATTGGGATAAAGATAAGGGTCCTATTGGGGGATTAAAAAATCCGCCACCTATGCGACCCTGGATGCGTTGGGCTTCGTTTTTCATGATGGTTTTACCAGCTCCAATTCTCATACATGATATCCGTTTAACTATTTTACCAATGGCTAGTTTTGGAGTTTATTCGCTAAGTTTTTTTCTTTTTTGGGCCTATTCTAGTCCTGTACTTCGGTGGAAAGGGCACCCATATCTCAGTTTAATAGTGATTTTTTTGAGTACTGGAACCAATGGATTTTTTATGGGCTACTTCGCAGGTAGTGGAATTTTATTATCGTTGCATTCGGCCTTAGCAGCATTCGGGGTTGCAAGCATACTTGTGAGCCTATACCCTATATCACAGTTATTCCAGCTAGAGGAAGACAGTAAGCGAGGGGATCTTACACTTGCCTTACAGATTGGGGTAAAAGGTGTGCGTACCTTTTATTTCATTATGTATGTTTTTGGGACACTACTTGTGAGTGGTTGTATATGGCCCATCAATTCTAGACTCGCTCTTTTCTTTTTTATTGTCTCCATAATGGGTTTTACAATAACTAACAGTATTCTCAATGGACTCATTGGCTCTGAAAAAGAGTATAAGCAAGTTATGAAAATTAAATACCTCTCATCTTTTAGCTTTCTTTTATACATCCTTGTCGCGGCCTGGTATGTACACGCTTGGTTCTCCTAGTTTTTCATATTTGCAGAGTATGGATTTTACAAAACAGACTATTTCACCAAACTCATTGTACGTGTTGTATTAACAAGCATTTTACCTCCTAGACTAAAGGCTTGCAAACGGTAAAAATAGGTGCTGCTTGATAGGCGACCAGCATCAAACAATTGTTCGTGTCGACCCGCAGGGAGTACATTACCAGAAAGTAATTCAGCTATTTTACGGCCTTGAATATCGTAAACCTCTAGCTGCACTCTAGCGGGTACCGACAGCTCAAAAGCAATTTGAGTACTCGGATTAAAAGGGTTAGGATAGTTACCTAAAAGTTGAATTTTTTTATCAAATACTAGAGGAGCAAGGTCTTCATCATTTGAGACTTTTAAAGGAGGTACTTGGCCAACAAAAATTCCACGTCCATGTGTTGCCGCAACAAGTAAATCATCGGATTCTCGGTAGTCTAGATCGGCTATTATAGGAGCACCCATCGTTTGAAGTCCTGTTGGGATCCACTCGGTTTCAGCGCCATTTAGCTCATCAGTCATGTATAGACCAATACTAGTACCTGCATAGTAATAGGACCCACCTGCATTAGTGGGTGCAATGGTAGCCGCACGGAAGGAAGGCCCGTTTTCACCCTCCAAGTTACCCCCAATAGCGGTCCAAGTAGTCCCACCATTAGCGCTATGAAATAAGCTTTCTACTTTATAGTTCGATAACACAACCAAAACTTCATCACCATTTTCTGGGTTAACATGAATGTCGTGTATATAAGAACCTTCATCTGCACCACTTATAGTAGTAACGGTAAAGGTGCTGTCATCTTCCATATTGTCCATTCGTAGGATTTTTGGCTTTTCTGAATCAGAGCTCCCACCAAGATACAATCGAGATGATGGATATTTTGTACTAAAACTTAAGGCAGTTATATTTTGTCCGGATCCAACAGATACATGACGTAAACGCGTCCAACCATTCATATTTTCTGATCCCGTATTACGCGATAAAGTACTCATTTCTTTATTTAAGAAAATATAATTTCCAGAAGGATAGGCTACATAATTTTCATTGGATGGATCAACGGCAAAAGGATGAATGAATAACTGACCATTTGCTTCTGATGGAGCAACATAGGACCAATTCGTAGGGTCTCCGGTTACACTATAATTGTACCTAATAACTCTTCCACGTTGTGAAGAAGTCAGAAAATAGTTTTTACCCATGTAAGCAAATGAACCATCCCCAGAAGACACATCATTAGATGCTGGGTGACTACCGTTAGTATTAAATTTAAAGAAGGGAGAGCCGTTATCTTGTGTCCCTCCAATAATATTTGTATTTGCAGAGTCTGGATGTATGCTCACAGTATAGAATTGAGTAACATTATAACCATCTTCACGTAAACTCCAAGATACAGGTGTACTGGTAATGTCATTAGTCACACTTATACCGCCATCTTGGGCACTAAAAGCTCTCTTAGGATTATTTGGATCAAAAATGAGATTATGTTGGTCAGGATGATGGTTATTGTATCCACTTACATCGTTTGCATAGGCATAACCACCAATCCAAATGTTGGGATCATTACTGGAATTAACTGGACTGCCAAAGCCATTTTTCGATCGGAATAAATTAGTACCTCCAATGAATACAGTATTATGAGTTTCTGGAGAAACAACACACACCAAATTATACCCGCCTTGAGGATTTAAATCACCAACCATTCCGCCAAAATTTGGAATATTATCACTTCTATTTATAGCACTTACAAAATTTAAATTACTGGTTACAAACAAATAAAAGCTAAGTCCATTTGCTCCTCCACCAGTATCGGTAAGTAAGTAAAAAAGATCTTCAAATGATGGAGCTACTCCAATCTTAGAACGATAGTGAGTCGATGGAAAGTCGTCAGGGGTAATATCCTGCCAATTGGTTCCATCATCAGTAGATACATAAACTCCGGGTGTTGAATTGCCTTGACTACTACTAAATCCTGTAGAAACAACTGCATACAATTTACCAGTAGACGTGATTTCAATATCTGCATATCGATGTTCATTTACTCCACCTATAACTAGTGAATACGTATTAAAATCATCTGTTGTTCGAAAAATACCAAAAGCATTGCTTGTGAAAAAAATGCTCCCAGTGGTGGGATTAATTTCAATGGCACTGATAAAGTCAAAGGGGGAGTTGAATGTGTTGTCGGTGTCTTCTGTTGATGCAATCACACTCCAGCTTTCTCCATTATCGGTAGATTTATAAATACCTGAACCATAATAAGTTCCACCGCCAGCCCCTCGTGCATCGGTCGAGCTGCTATATTCTCCAGTAGTATAATACCATGTATTTAGGGAATTGGGATGCTGTACAATATCCGTTACTCCCAAATTCTCACCAGGATTTGATTTTAGCATCCATGTTTTCCCACCATCGGTACTTTTCCAAATTCCACCAGATACTCCACCCGCTAGTAAAATATTGGAATTACGCTGATCAATAGCTAAACCGCGAGTTCTACCGCCAACATCGTAAGGCCCTATCTCTGACCAGGCCATATTATTTATCGCTTTGGCTTTTGTAGCTAACTCATTTGCAAGCTCTTGGCCAAAGTTTAGTTCCTTTGTTCTTATTCCTCTGGGAATTTCTTGGCTAATTGGATCTTTAAGTAGATTGAAAAAATATTCTTGCCTGCCTTCATTAGTCGTAGCTCGGTAATCTACAGCTTTATTGATTTTAGGTAGATTAAAAGTAGAGTCATTTGAAAGCGTGTCATTTTCGACTGCGCTTTTGTCCCAAATATTGGGTAAAAATAAAATCGAAAGTAGTGTTAAAGTGCCAAGGAATATGAATAGTGCCGGGAAATAAGATTTTTTCATGAATAATATTATTTCTTTGAGGAATAGTGATTTAAGATAATTTGGATAAACGAGATGTACCCTCTATTTACAGTAGTACATTCAATAGAATGCAATCACAGCTCAGATCGACTGAACACATGCTTCTTTGACTCGATATTCTACAATTATAATTATATTAAAGATACTAATAATTTTTAATTATTTGTTTAACCCAATTCTCAGAACCTACGTTTCCTGGAATATGATTAGCACTTTTTTTCTCAACTCGTTTCTGGTTGATATTTTAACTAGCAAAGTGATTTATAGCGTAATCGCTGCATCATCTGAATAATTAACATATATATGTTTAAAAACTCACTAGTTTTGAATTATACTAATTTTCAATTTCAAACCATCTCAATACATATATGTCATATTCATTAGAGCAATTTAAACACTTTTTAGCTCAGACGAGTGATGCTCCAATAGGCCTAGAGATTGAGAAAGCAGAAGGTGTATTTATACATACGAAGCAAGGGCAAAGCTATGTGGATTTTATTTCTGGTATCGCTGTAAGTAGTTTAGGCCACCGTCACCCAGCAGTGGTATCGGCTATTAAAGAACAGGTTGATAAGCACCTACATGTCATGGTATATGGTGAGTTTGTTCAAGATGTGCAATGGAATTTTGCCAAAGAATTGGTCGAGTTATTGCCCGAGCCATTGGAGCAGGTGTATTTAGTGAACAGCGGAACCGAAGCAAATGAAGGTGCACTTAAACTTGCAAAAAAATCTACTGATCGTACAAAATTAATGGCTTTTCATAATTCCTATCATGGCGACACGCATGGTTCCTTAAGTGTAACGGGGCGTAATGTCTATAGAGATCCTTATTTACCCCTACTTCCAGATGTGTCTTTTTTGCATTTTAATAATCTGGATGACCTAACCAAGATTGACACAGAAACCGCGGCAGTTATTGTTGAGCCTATTCAAGGAGAAGGTGGAGTGATACCTGCTAATCAAAAGTGGCTAAAGGCGTTGAGAAACCGCTGCACCGATGTTGGAGCAGTATTGATTTTTGACGAAATTCAATCAGGTTTTGCACGTACAGGCTACTTTTTTGCTTTTGAGCATTACCAAGTAGTTCCTGATATTTTATGTCTTGCAAAGGCCATGTCAGGTGGAATGCCCATGGGTGCTTTTGTGTCCTCTCGAGAACGTTTCAAAAGCTTTATGTACGATCCTCCACTCAATCATGTCACAACCTTTGGTGGTCATCCAGTTAGTGCAGCCGCGGCTTTAGCTAATCTGAGGGTATTAAATCAAGGAAATTATATTTCTAAGGCTAGGATAATTGAAAAACATGCTAGAGCTATTTTGAAAGGTCCCGGAATTGTAGAATTGAGGGGTATGGGAGCCATGTTAGGTCTCGAGTTACGTGACCGTGAATTGACACAAATGGTAGTAGAATACTGTTTTAACAAGGGAATTTTGTTGGGTTGGACTCTTCATTCAAATACCCTCATTCGGCTTGCGCCCCCGTTAACGATACCTATGAACCTGTTAGTTGAAACATTAGAGATAATCAAAGAAGCAATTATAGACTCGCTTGAAATGACTCACTAATTAAACCATCGATACGATGCCTATCACCAATCTACCTACTCTAAAGAGTATTAATCCAGCAACTTTAGAATGTATAAAGGAGTATCCGCAGCATAGCGGGCAGGAAATAGAAGAGAGATTGCTTAAACTGGGTATAGCCCAAAAAGAATGGCAAGCGATAAATTTTTCACAAAGAAAAGTGTGCATGCTTAAACTAGCTTCGGATTTGGAACAAATTGAGCAGGATGCTGCTGAGACTATGGCTAATGAAATGGGAAAACCATGGAGGCAAGGCGCTAGAGAAATTTCTAAATGTGCATGGCTTTGCCGCTGGTTCGCTAATTCAGCGGAGACCTACCTAACTATGGATTCCATAAGTACTGAATATCAGCGTTCTTATGTCCAATTTGAGCCAATCGGGAATGTTTTGGCTATAATGCCTTGGAATTTCCCTTTTTGGCAGGTTTTTCGATGTGCCGTACCAGCTTTAATGGCGGGTAATGGTGTTATGTTAAAACATGCCCCGAGTACCCAAGGTTGTGCAGAGATCATTGAACAGCTATTTTTGGATGCGGGATTCCCAGAGGGATTATTTGTGCATACTAAAGTAGAAAACAATAGAGTGAAGGCCTTAATAGCTCATCCTGCTGTGAATATGATCACATTCACCGGGAGTACAGAGGTAGGTCGGATAGTAGCTAAACAAGCAGCTGAATATCTCAAACCGAGTGTGTTGGAATTAGGTGGAAGTGATCCTTATCTAGTATTTGACGATGCTGTGGTCAAAAATGCGGCTGAAAAGTGTGCGCAATCCAGATGGTTAAATACCGGTCAGTCCTGTATAGCAGCTAAGCGAATTATAGTGTTAGACGCAATTTTCGATAAATTTATGTCCCAATTTTTGACTTTTGCGCGGCAATATAGTCTCACAAATCCTTCAAGCAGCTCTACTGAGGGGTCTTTTGTGGGACCAATGGCGCGAATAGATCTCAGAGATCAACTCGCCAAACAGGTAGATGATTCCATTGATTTAGGAGCTCATTGTGAATTAGGTGGGCAAATTCCTGAAGCTAAGGGTGCCTACTACCCAGTGACCGTTTTATCAAACGTTAGCCCAGGTATGCCAGCCTTTGATCAAGAATTATTTGGTCCAGTAGCCGCCATTATTCGAGCCAAAGATGATCATCAAGCTATTGCCTTAGCGAATACCACCACCTACGGCTTAGGGGCGGCGATTTTTACCGAATCCGCGTCTAGAATAGCAGATTATCCTACCTTATTGCAGGCAGGAAACATAGCAATCAATGACATGGTTAAATCGGACCCTCGTCTTCCTTTTGGAGGATATAACGACTCAGGTTGGGGTAAAGAACTCGGATTGCAGGGAATCAGAGCGTTTACACGAACTCAAACGGTTGTACAACCTTAGTAACTATTGAGACTATTCAACCGATTCTAAAGCCTGCATCACAAGTTGAAGTTGCTCGGCATCATGGATTTTTTTCTGTCCAGCAGCCGGTGATGCAGAAGCTTGTCGCCCTGCATACTGAAGTTTTTGATCGTTAGCTAAAATTTGCTGAATACGATCCGATACAAAGGACCAAGCACCCATATTCTTAGGTTCTTCTTGGCACCATACAATATCTTTCGCCGCTTTTAAGCTTTTTAGGTATTCTTGAATATCATGATCTGGGAATGGATAAAGCTGCTCCACTCTCACCAATGCAACCTTGTCTAACGCTAATTCTTCGGCTTTTTGCAGCAAATCATAGTATACCTTGCCCGAACAAATTACTACCCGCTCAATGGATGAGGGCTCTTGTATAAGTTTATCCTCAAGGATCGGATGGAAATAACCATTTGCTAATTCATCAACATTTGAGACAGCTCTAGGATGTCGTAAAAGACTTTTTGGACTCATGAGAATCCCAGGTTTTTTGTGCTCTTGTAAGCAATGCTTTCGTAGCATATGATAGTACTGAGCAGGAGTAGTAACATTAAATACCTGCATATTATCCTCAGCACATAGTTGTAAAAAGCGTTCTAATCTTGCTGAGGAATGCTCAGGGCCTTGACCCTCATAGCCATGAGGCAAATTCATTAATAACGAAGATGTTTGCCCCCATTTTACTTCACTAGTAGAAATAAATTGATCAATAATAATTTGAGCACCATTGGCAAAGTCACCAAATTGTGCTTCCCA
>DCQQ01000043.1:0-35728 GCA_002323515.1 Balneolaceae bacterium UBA1514
AGGCCAACTGGGCAAAAGCAAGCTAGGCAAACCGGGAATTCAACTTTTTTTGAGCTTAACACTTCAATGTTAGCCTGACTTAATTCCTTTAATGCATCCTCAATGGTTTCAAACTCGTAAGGAATACATTGTTCTGCCGCGGCCACATGCTTAATCCATTGAGTATCGTCGGTGGACTGTTCGTTTAAAAAAATGGATTCACAGCTAATATTTGTGAGGCTTAAAGCAAAAACTACGTAAAGGAGGATTTGTTTAGATAGGTTCATCAGTGAACTATGCAAGATTAATGAGTATCGCCAAGTATTAGTACATTATAAAGTAAACAAAGCTATAAACAATGTTTCTCGCAGACCTGTTTCAAAATCTAATAGGTTCTTGTTGATGTCGTTTAGTGCTGCTCACACTTAATATAAACATAACTTGCTTTGATTAGCCATAAATCGCAAGTTTTTATCAGTTAACTAGAAAAAGAATGAGTTAATTCTAGCATCCGCCTAGACACACTTCCTATCTATTAGTTAATAATTTACTAATGATGGGTTTAAACTATGGTAACACATTTAGTGTTTATTATATGTTAATAATTATCATCTACACATATGAAACGAACATTAGACACGGTGGTCATTTCGGACGTGCATTTGGGAACAGTGGGTTGTCACGCGGTCGAGCTTATCCAATACCTAAATTCAATAGATCCTAAACGGATAATCTTAAACGGGGATTTTATTGATATGTGGCAATTCAAAAAGTATTATTGGCCGGAAGCGCATATGCATGTAATCCGTACACTCATTACGATGATGACTAATGGGGTTGATATATACTATCTCACTGGCAATCACGATGAAACGCTTCGTAAGATTTCCAGCTTGCAATTAGGTCCATTATTTGTGCGTGATAAATTAGTATTAGAATTAAATGGAGAAAAGATCTGGTTTTTTCATGGGGATATATTTGATGTAACTATGAAATATTCGAAATGGCTAGCTAAGTTGGGTGGCCATGGGTATGAATTATTGATACTGTTAAACAGGTGGGTTAATTCTGTATCAGTTCGCATGGGATATGGGAAATTGTCTCTTTCAAAAAAGATCAAGGATAGCGTAAAAACAGCCGTTAACTTTATCGATGATTTCGAAGTTACTGCCATGGAATTAGCTATTCAAGAAGGGCACGATTATGTTGTTTGTGGGCATATTCATCAACCCAAAATACGGGGGTACGAAAATGAAGAAGGTTCGGTAATCTACATGAATTCTGGCGATTGGGTGGAAAACCTTACCTCTTTAGAATACGATGGGGAAGAGTGGAGTCTCTACAGGTACGAAACAGATGCCCTTGTTCATCAAAGCTCAAATATTACCCCAATGATAGCTGCTCACCCTAGTTTAATTAACGGATACGACCAGGGATTGAAAACCGGATCGATAGGACAACCGTAACTCCAGCAACATGTTCAACGAACCAGGTAGCCTTGCTATGAGAACAACCTCAAAACAGCATGAAGCATGAAGATATTATATGGTGTACAGGGCACCGGACACGGTCATATTAGTAGGGCCCGAGTAATTTTACCCCGTCTACGTGAGATCGCACAGGTAGACGTGCTTATAAGTGGGTATAATTTCAAGTTACACCTCGACGGAGAAATCACCTACAAAGCTCGTGGAATCAGCTTGGCATATGACCAAAAGGGGAGTGTGGATGTGTTTGAGACAGCACTCAATATTCAACCCGTTAAACTCTTTCAGGATATTCAATCCTTGCCGGTAGAAGATTACGATTTTGTAGTCAATGACTATGAGCCTGTGACAGCTTGGGCAGCTCAAACGGCGGGGATTAGCTGTGTGGCCATAAGTCATCAAGCCTCATTTTTATCTGAGAAGACCCCAAGGCCCAAGAAAAAATCACTGGTGTCCGAAGGTATTCTCCGTCATTTTGCTCCCTCAAAATCTACGGTGGCTTGCCATTACTTACGTTATGATTCCTTCATAGAGCCACCGATAGTCCGGAAACAGATTCAACTACTAAGTCCATTTCGTCAAGACCATGTAACCGTCTATCTGCCGGCTTTTAATGCCTCAGAACTACTTCCTTACTTTAAAGAAGTAAGTGAGGTTAAATGGCACTTTTTTACTGCTGATTGTGAGCAAGACTATTGGGATGAGAATGTTTGGGTACGCCCTGTGGGTAACGAAAGTTTTTTGGAGAGTATAGAATCATGCGAAGGTATTGTTTCTGCTACAGGCTTTGAAACGACCTCCGAATCTATGTACCTGAGAAAAAAGCTTTTTACTATTCCCATTAAGAATCAGTACGAGCAATTATGCAATGCGGCAGCTATAGAGCAGTTAGGTGGAAAAGTGGTATATGATATTGGCCCAGAATTTGTCTTTCAACTCCGTCAGTGGCTACAGTCTGGTAAACACCTAGACCTACCAGAAGTGTGTGATGAAAAAAGCTTAATCAAAAAAATTATCCAGCAGGGCACATCAAACACTAAACCTAGGAACGAACTGTTTAAGAGGCATGCCATTCCTGGTTGAGTCTAGCGAGTTTTCATCTCTGTTCAACTCAATTTCATAGCGTATAAATGTTGGATTGAGATATCGGTATTGGAATAAACGTGTTTGTTGCCGAGGGTTTTTGAACATCGCTCAATACAAAGAAGGGCAGCGGATTCACTTAAGCCCATATGCTGGGCGATTTCTTTGTTTGAATTCATAGCAGTAAAAGGTATAAGAACCAGCGGTTATAGGGATTTCATATTTCTCTTCGAGTACTTCGTAGATAGTTTTGTTTTCTAGAATCTCATCGAAGAAAAGTTGACCATAAATTCCCGGTAACCATGTCTGATCAAAAGCAACAATTTCATCATTAGCATCTTGAATCCGTTTTAACTTAATAAGCTGACTGGTTGGAGTGAGACCAAATTTCGGATTTATGCAGACTTTTGCTCTAGTTTTTTTAAAATCGATTATTTTTGATGTTGCTACAAGTGTATAGATATATGTACTATTGTACAAGAATTAATCTGGTTCAAGAGAGGATCCCTTAACCAGCTAACCAAACACAACTAATGCAAAGTCACCATGTTTTTTGAACAAATTTTTGAGGAAAAGTTAGCACAGTACGCCTATGTAATAGGTTGCCAGAAATCAGGAGGAGCAGTGGTTATCGATCCTATGAGAGATATTGATCGATATGATAAATTAGCTGCCAAGCACGGATTAACTATTGTTGCCGCGGCCGATACTCACATACATGCCGATTATGTTTCAGGGCTTCGGGAATTTGCCGCCCGAGGTGTAAAAGTGTATGCCTCCAATGAAGGTGATGAGAATTGGAAATATGAGTGGCTCAAAAATAGCGATTACAACTACGAATTCCTGACTGACAATGATACCTTTAGGATCGGATACATCATTTTCAAAGCGGTTCATAGTCCTGGTCACACACCAGAGCATATTAGTTATTTAGTATCCGATGGAGCCACTACAGATGAGCCTATGGGTATTTGCTCGGGTGATTTTGTATTTGTGGGTGATGTAGGTCGTCCTGATTTGTTAGAATCGGCTGGAGGTATGGAAGGTATGATGGAGGAGTCGGCAAGAATACTGTACAAATCGTTGGACAAATTCAAAGATTTAGCATCCTACGTCCAGGTTTGGCCTGGTCATGGAGCCGGAAGTGCCTGTGGAAAAGCCTTAGGTGCAGTGCCAGATTCTACCGTTGGTTATGAAATGAGGTTTAACAATTCCATTCGTGCGGCTATCACTGAGCAGGATTTTGTAAACTTTATACTAGATGGACAACCAGAACCCCCCTTGTATTTTGCTCGCATGAAACGTGACAATAAAATGGGTCCAAAGGTACTTGGAGACATGCCAAAACCTCAAAAAATGACAGCAGATGAGTTTGTTTCTGCGGTTCATTCCAACGAATCCGCAGTGGTTATTGATACGCGTGAACTTGAAGCTTTTATGGCCAATCACCTTAAGGGTGCTTTGTTTGCTCCAGTCAACAAAGCCTTCAATACTACGGTTGGATCTTTTGTAATGGAAGATGAACATATGTACCTAGTAGTAGACGAAGAAAAACTAATCGAAGCAGTACTCGATTTAATTCGCATTGGCTTAGATAACATTAGTGGATATATAACCCCGACGGAACTATATGCTAAGGAAGGTTTAGAGGTTGTTACGACCGAAACAATCACTTTTGCGGAGTTCGACGGATATAATGAGTCGGGTAACTATCGTGTGCTAGATACTCGCAAAGAATCTGAACATGCCACAGGCGCGGTACCTGGAGCACTTAACTTCGCTCACACCCGTATCCTCGAAAATCTTGACAAGATACCTACTGACAAACCACTACTTGTACATTGTAAGGCTGGTGGAAGAGCGGCATACACCTCTGCATTGTTACAAAAAAATGGGTATGAGGTAGTATTAATTGCTGACAAAGTTGAGCCCTACCTAAAGCAACGCAATCTTATGGTTGAGGCCTAATTCTTGATAGGTACATGGATTGGAGCCTTGTTAATTGGAATTTCCCTTGGTCTTTTAGGCTCGGGGGGATCCATCCTTACCGTACCGATTTTGGTATATTTGGTTGGGGAGCCTGAAAAAGTAGCCATCGCTGAATCGCTTGGTATTGTAGCTACCATTTCTCTTGTGGGCGCGATACCTTATGCCATACGAAAAGAGGTGGATTGGAAAAGTGTATTTTATTTTGGAATACCCGGAATGGCAGGAACCTATGGGGGAGCAGCACTGTCTGTTTTTTTAACAGGTAGTATGCAATTGATAATCTTTGCTACCGTTATGTTGTTAGCGGCGGTTATGATGATAAGAAAGCCAAAAGAGCTACAAGTCAAGGATAAACAAGCTCCAATTTGGCTCTTGATTACCGAGGGATTAGTCTTTGGGGTTATTACTGGTTTGGTTGGAGTTGGCGGTGGTTTCTTAATAATCCCAGCTTTAGTCTTATTAGGTGGATTATCTATGCGTATTGCCGTTGGAACGAGTTTGTTTATTATTGCTGCTAAGAGTTTACTTGGATTTTATAAATATGTTGATGTATTAGCCAAAGAGGATTTGAGTGTAAACTGGAACCTATTAGTCGTTTTTACCTTAATTGGTATTGTGGGTAGTTTTTTGGGAGGTAAGGCAAGTCAGTTTATACCACAGCAAAAGCTAAAAAAAAGCTTTGGCTATTTTCTTATTGTCATGGGAGTATATATTCTCTACACTAATTTTGCCTAGGTCGAGCTAAAGAACCAATTCATAATAGCTTTATCCTACATAGGGCGGTAGAATTTACTACATTCAGGTACTCACAATTTCAAAATCGAAGTACGTATGCAGTTAGAATCAACCGTCCGCCAACTAGCAGCTGAAAGTAAGGTAAGCGAATCATTATGTAAGCATGTATCCGCTCTTTCCGAAATTTTAGAACAGCTTAGTCTAGATCGAAGTACCCCTGAATTTCTGGCCTTATTAGGCAATGCCCCTCTTCAAATAAATAAAGCACTAGATCAGGGCGAAACTAATGAACTAGAAGCCTTTTTGAAGGGACTTCAGGGTCTATCAACCCGAGAGATAAAAGAGTTTTTGAGGATATACACTACCTATTTTCATTTGGTTAACTCTCTAGAGCAGCATGAAATTAGTCGGATAAATCGTAAACGCGAGTTTGCAGAAACACCGGATACCCCTCGAAATGAAAGTATTTTAGAGGCGGTGCATGCCATGAAAAAGCAAGGGTATAGCTTTGCGGAAGTGATGGATGTGTTTAATCACATGGATATTCAGCCCACCATTACGGCCCATCCAACAGAAGCGCGGAGGCGAAGTGTACTCACCAAGCAGCATGAAATAAGTGAGATGGTGAGTAAATTAGGCACCGAAGAACTAACTTCAGATGAGGAGCGGCATTTAAGGAAAGAAATTCTAAATCAGTTGAAATTACTACTTCTGACCGATGAGGTTAGGGCCGAAAGAATGTCGGTAGAAGATGAAGTAGAAAATGGACTGTATTTCTTTACCCATACTATCTGGGATGCTATCCCAAGACTCTATAAAGATATGAGACTGGCTTTGGAGACCTATTATCCAGAAGCCTATACCCATCATGCTCCTGAGTTACCCATAGTGCTTCGTTATCGTTCTTGGATTGGAAGTGATCGGGATGGAAATCCTAATGTCACCTCATCAGTAACTTGGAAAACCCTTATTGAACAGCGTAAGACGGTTATTCAGCTGTACTTAAAAAAACTGGATCATCTTCGTAGATATTTGAGTATTTCCTATAAAGAAGCCACTATATCGGATGCTTTGAGAGATTCATTGGGTTTGGAAGAAAGCGATAATCCACTGAGTGACTTATACGAGAGAAGGTATCAAAGAGAGCCTTATCGAAGGAAAATTACTCACATAATGCAACGCTTAAGGACACAATTACATGCATTAGAAGGCACTAAGAGTCATACTCTTCGTACGGCTATAGAGTATACTCCTGATGTATTTATTAGGGATTTAGAACTTATAAGCCAATCCTTGCAGCAACAAGGGTTCAGCGGGATGGCAGAACAAGGTAGGCTACATGACTTGGTGGTTTGTGCCAAAACTTTTGGGTTTCACTTAACGGCCTTGGATATTCGACAGCACTCTCGCCTTCATGAGGAAACAGTGGAGGAAATGTTGCGCTTTGCGGGTGCTGAAAGTGATTATATACATCTTTCTGAAAGTGAAAAAATTGATTTATTGGACAGGGAACTAAAGAATCCACGGCCGCTATGTTCAAGAGGATTCCAACAAAGCGAAACGGCTCAAAAAGTTTTGGGTGTTTTTGAAGAAATCCGAGATATGCTTGAACTCGATCCCAATATATTTGGCAGCTATATTATTTCAATGACCCATGGGGTTAGCGATATGCTAGAAGTCCTTCTTATTGCCAAAGAAATGGGCTTGTGGAGTATAGAGGATGGAAAAGTTACTACCCCATTGGATGTAGTACCTCTTTTTGAAACGATCGAAGATTTAGAGCATTCAGGTGATCTAATGGCTCAAATGTTTGAGGACCCACTTTTTAAAGAGCATATAGTTGCGAGGAATAATTTCCAGGAAATCATGCTAGGATATTCCGACAGCAATAAGGATGGTGGATATTGGACAGCAAATTGGGCATTAAATAAAGCTCAGTACGATTTAGGAATGGTTTGTAGAGAGTATAACATAGACTTTAGGCTTTTTCACGGCCGAGGTGGCACCGTGGGTAGGGGTGGCGGACAGTCCAATAAAGCTATTGTCGCAATGCCGCCGGTGAGTAACAACGGGCGCATTCGGTTTACCGAACAAGGCGAGGTGATTTCCTTTCGCTATTCTCTAGAGGCCATTGCTCATCGCCACTTAGAACAGCTTGTCCATGCGATGGCTCAGGTAATTAATGCTCAAAAAAATGCACCTGGGTACCTCTATGGTAAAGATCGTGAATGGGATCTCATGCAGGAGCTTTCTAAATATACGATGGAAGCATATAGGGGCCTAATCGATGCGCCAGGCTTCTGGGAATGGTACATGCAAAAAACACCTATTGAGCATATTGGAAAGCTTCCCATTGCCTCCCGACCCGTTTCAAGAGGTGCAGGAGGTGGGCTAACTTTCGATGGACTTCGAGCCATTCCATGGGTTTTTGCGTGGACTCAAGTCCGCTACAATGTGCCGGGTTGGTACGGTATAGGATCGGGCTTAAAAAAACTAATGGATAATAATCCAGATACTCACGACATCGTAAAGCGCTGGTTTAGAGAATGGACTTTTTTCCACACCGTTCTTAATAATTCCCAGCGAGAGTTGGCTCGAACCCATATAGCTACCTCTGAATTATATTTGGAGCATCCTGAAGAGGATACCTTTCATCAAATGATACTACAGGATTTTAATTGGGCAACGGAGTATATCACACGCATAGCCGGCATGGAGAAGATTTTAGATCACAACCCTATCATCCAGCGTTCTATAGCTTTTAGAAATCCCTTTACTTATCCTCTCAACGTCATTCAAACCGAGCTAATTCAACGCTGGTCACAGCGCAACTTAACCGACCAGGAAGAAGAGGAAATACTAACAGAGTTATTGTTTTTAAATATAAACAGCATAGCTGCAGCCATGCAGAGTACTGGTTAAGTTCCATACTAAAAAGCTGTACTTTATAAAAACTTTCATATACATCCTTACTATATTTCGTAAAATATTCAAAGAATACAAATATGGCTTCAACAATAAAGGTAGAGAAGGCGGCTACTTCCCGAATTCAGGAAGTGGATATGGATAACTTAGACTTTGGTCGGTGTTTCACGGATCACATGTTTGAGATGCAATATGAAAGTAATGCCTGGAAAACGGGCCATCTTAAACCTTTTGGCCCCATTCAAATCACCCCGGCATTGAACGTGCTCCATTATGGGCAGGCCGTATTTGAAGGTATGAAGGCTTTTTATGTAGATGAGCATCAGATTAATTTATTCCGCCCAGATGTGCATCATGCCCGTTTTAATCGATCGTGTCAAAGAATGTGCATACCAGAAACTTCCTTTGAGGTATTTATTGAAGCATTGGAAACTCTTATTCGGCTAGATGCCGTTTGGGTGCCTCAGAAGCGAGGCACTGCGCTCTACATTAGACCCTTCATTTTTGCTAACGAAGATTATCTCGCCGCTACAGTATCGTCTACTTACGTCTACTATATCATAATGTCCCCGGTGGGCGCCTATTATGCCGAAGGGTTTAATCCAGTTTCTTTAACCACTTCGCCTGATTTTGTGCGTGCGGTACCTGGAGGAACTGGTGAGGCAAAAACATCGGGTAATTATGCAGCCAGTTTCCTACCCGCTCAACAAGCTAAGCAAGATGGATTTACACAGGTACTTTGGTTGGATGCCATTGAGCACAAGTACATTGAAGAAGTGGGTACCATGAACATCCACTTTCTCATTGACGACACATTGGTTACCCCCTCGTTAACGGGTTCGGTTTTATCAGGTATTACCAGAGATTCCGTTATCCAACTAGCTAAGGAGTGGGAATATGAGGTTCAAGAGCGTAGAGTTTCAATCGATGAAATCATGCAAGCATCTGCCGACGGCCGGCTTAAAGAAGTTTTTGGGAGTGGAACCGCTGCGGTTATCAGTCCTGTAGGATTAATTGCCCACAAAGGCCAAAAAATCGAAATTGGCAACGGTAAAATTGGCCCACTTGCAGAGCGATTGTACGATACCATTACGGGCATTCAATACGGTCAAATAGAAGATCGTTTTGGCTGGACTCATCCCGTTACCCTTCATTCTTAAGTTCCAGGTGCAACTTCATACCATTATAGCAATCATGCTCGGTGGAAGTCTAGGCGCTTTGAGCCGGTACTTACTTAGTGTGGGAATAGAACGATGGCTAAAACCAGAAATTTTACCCGTCGGGACCATAGTGGTGAATCTTGTGGGATGTTTTTTAATCGGCCTACTAGCTGCCCTTTTTGAAGTAAAAAATTGGGGAAACGGCTGGATTCGAATGTTTCTATTCGTAGGATTTTTAGGCAGTTTTACCACTTTTTCCACCTATACTTTCGATACTTTTTTATTACTCAAAACGGATCAATTTGTGGCGGCCTTTCTAAATATGGGTTTTCAAGTCCTGTTCGGATTAGCCTTGGCCATAGCAGGATGGTATTCGATTTATGCCCTCAAGATCTCAGGTTGATGTATCCTCAAACGCCTCAATACCCTTTGCGGCGATCCACAAGAAACTGTGCGGGCATACCAGATGAAATTCGGCTGTAATTTTCCACAATCAAAGATGCAGCATCAGCTACTCTGGTTTTTGCCGCTATATGGGGGGTGATTATTACCTCCTTACGATCCCAAAAATGATGGTTTTGAGCAAGTGGTTCCTTCATGAATACATCCAAGTATGCTCCTTGAATATGCTGGGTATCCAGCGCATAGATTAGGTCTTCATCAACAAGTTGGGCCCCTCTTCCTGCATTTATAATAAAACTGGGTTTCGGCATGCTCTTAAAAAGTTCTAGATCTAGTAGGCCCTGAGTTTCGGATGTATTTGGAAGTAATGAAACTAAGACATTACACTGTTCAACAAAGGTGTGGAGTTCGCGCTGTTCATAACAACGCACCAGCGGAAGTTCTTTTTTGGATCGAGACCAGCCCAACACCCGGTAGCCTTGGGCTGCTAGGGAATGACTGACATAACTCCCAATGTTTCCCAGTCCCATAACCCCAATGCTAAGATCTTGATTTCGAAGGGTATCTTTAGGAGCCCAAGAAGTTTCTGATTGATTAGCTCGATAGAATAATCCATGGTGCCGAATATCCATAAGAGCCCATTCAATATATGCGAGCATATCAGTGGCAAGGGATTTCACACTCATTCGGGCAATGGGAATATGAGCAGGTATACTGGCATCATCGAGAAGTTCAGCTACACTAGCTCCGTAGGACTGGATGAGCTGGAGGTTTGGATATGGACTCAGCCCATGTTCAGGTATGTTCCAGCATACACCCATCCTTACCGCCTCTTTTGCCGTTATTCTAGGCCATATATCCACCTTGATATTTGGGTCCAAACCTTGAATGTGTTCTTGCAGTTCGAGAAGATTTCTGTTTGTAGAGATCAGTGCTATTGCCATGCTAGAATATAGGGTTTGATAACTAAAATTTGTGGAAAACTTGTGCACATAGTCTTTGTTGGTTACCCTATATTAATAAGATAATAAACTATGTATGTATCTAATATTTGACACCGAAACCACTGGTTTACCCCGAGATTATAGCGCACCAATAACACAATTAGATAATTGGCCAAGATTGGTTCAATTGGCTTGGCAGTTGCATGATCAGACAGGCGCACTACTATCGAGTGGAAACTATATCATTCGCCCAGAAGGCTTCACCATACCCTTTAATTCTGAACAAATTCATGGTATTTCTACTGAAAGAGCCTTGAAGCAAGGAGTCGATCTCAAAGAAATACTCGAAATTTTTAGAAAAGATATTGATCGGGCCCACTTTTTAGTTGGGCATAATGTGTCCTTTGATGAACGTGTGATGGGGGCAGAATACCTGCGAAACAGAATCCCTTCGGCTATCATGGATAAGGCTAAGTTAGACACAAAAGATGAGGGTACTCAGTTTTGTGCAATTCCAGGTCCAAGAGGATTTAAGTGGCCTTCCCTAGGAGAACTTCATCATGCTTTATTTAACAAGGGGTTTGATGATGCACACGATGCTGCCGCAGATGTAGAGGCTACCGCTCGTTGTTTTTTAGAATTGGTTCTACTTGGAGAGGGCAAGTTTAGCTTTCCATTAGATGCTAAATTGTATGAATCCCCCCAGAGCTATCTTAAAAGAGAAAATTACATAAATCTCGTTTCACCAGATCGCATTAAGACCTCTGCGGCTCTTGTTGAACAAGCAGGGGATACAGAGAAATCAAAAGACCAACGTCCCCGTGAGCATAGCCCAATTGACCCAAGCATAGCAGAGCAAGGTAATTCTGTAGCCTCCGAAGAACAAAAAGAATCGGCAAAAAAAAAACTAGAAAAATGGACAGAGGGAGAGCCTCTTAGTTTCTCTCATCTGCACTGTCACTCGAAGTATTCTGTACTTAGATCCACGGCGGGGGTTAAAGATTTGGTCGCAAAGGCAGCGCAGTGGAAGATGCCGGCTGTGGGGCTTACGGATTTAGGCAATATGTTTGGCGCATTCACCTTTGTTGCAGAGGCTCATAAACAAGGGATCAAGCCCATTGTCGGGTGCGAATTGTATTTGGTTGAAGATCACGCTAAGAAAAAATTTACCCGTGAACATCGTGATTTACGTTGGCAAGTACCTCTACTGGCAAAGAATCAGCAGGGCTTCAAAAATTTATCGGAAATCTGTTCTCTTGGATACACCCAGGGTTACTATTATAAATATCCAAGAGTGGATAAACAGATCATTGCCGAGCACTCTAAAGATCTTATTGCTCTAAGTGGAGGTACTAACGGCCTACTTGGAGAACTCATTTTAAATAAAGGAATAGAGGCTGCAGAAACAGAAATTAGTTGGTGGATAGATTGTTTTGGAGATGATTTCTACCTTGAACTAATTGATCACGGATTACCTGAAGAAGAGCGCGTAAACGAAGTGTTTCGGGGTTTTTCTGAAAAATACGGCGTTTCATTAGTTGCTTCTAATAACTGCTTTTATATGGAAAAAACAGACGCAGATGCTCACGATGCTCTTATCTGTATTGCCGATGGAGCCCTCAAAAGTACGCCCATAGGTAAAGGGCGTGATTTTAGATATGGATTCCCTAACCATGAGTTCTATTTCAAGTCTTCTGAAGAGATGATCGGGATATTCTCTGATGTTCCAGAGGCAATCTATGGGACTTATGAAATTGCCCAAAAGGTAGAACCCATCGTGTTAGAGCGTGAGGTTATTCTCCCTAAATTTGATATTCCGACAACCTTCGAAAATGAAGATGATTATCTGCGTCATCTCACCCTTGAAGGGGCTGCAATGAAATATGGTGAACTAAGTTCTGAGCTGAAAGACCGTATCGACTTAGAACTAGGAATTATTAAGGATATGGGCTTCCCAGGATATTTCCTTATTGTTCAGGATTTCATTTCAGCTGCTAAAAATATGGGGGTATATGTGGGCCCAGGAAGAGGTTCGGCCGCTGGTTCGGTGGTGGCTTATGCAACGGGTATTACCAACATAGATCCTTTTAAATATGATTTACTTTTTGAACGATTTTTAAACCCTGAGCGCGTTAGTATGCCCGATATTGATATTGACTTTGATGATGAAGGTCGTCAAAAGGTTATTGAGTATGTGGTCGATAAATACGGGGCTGACCAGGTGGCGCATATAGTTACCTTCGGTTCTATGGCAGCGCGATCCTCAGTACGAGATGTAGCTCGAGTGCTTGATTTACCCCTTTCCGATGCCGATCGAATAGCAAAATTAGTTCCAGAAAGACCAGGAACTTCACTGGATGATGCATTCTCGGAGGTAAGAGAACTAAGGGAAATTCGAGATGGGGAAGGTCTGGAAGCGGAAACACTGCGAATGGCGCAAATATTAGAAGGATCAGTTCGAAACACAGGCCTTCACGCCGCAGGCATTATCATCGCTCCCGATCAATTAACCGAATATATCCCTGTTAGCACAGCCAAAGATGCCGATCTGCAAGTGACGCAGTTTGATGGGGGTGTTATTGAGTCCGCTGGGATGCTGAAGATGGATTTCTTAGGCTTAAAAACTTTATCCATCCTGAAAACAGCTATTCAGTTTGCAAAAGAGAATCATCAAAAAAGCTACAACCTAGATGAGGTTCCCCTAGACGATTCAAAGACCTTTGAACTGTACCAAAAGGGTGGAACCTTAGGTACCTTTCAGTTCGAAAGTGAGGGGATGAGAAAGTACTTAAAAGATCTGAAGCCAACTACCATTGACGACCTTATTGCCATGAATGCACTGTACAGGCCAGGGCCTATGCAATTTATTCCTAATTATATTGAGCGAAAGCATGGGCGTGAAAAGGTTGAATACGATCATGAGGACTTAGTTCCCTTATTACAGACTACTTTCGGAATCATGATTTATCAGGAACAGATCATGAAAGTTGCTCAGCAAATGGGTGGTTATAGCTTAGGAGAAGCCGACGTATTACGGCGCATAATGGGTAAGAAAAAAGCGGATTTACTTCCACCAGAAGAGGAAAAGTTTATTCGACAATCCGTAGAACGTGGATACGACGAGAAAGTAGCTAAAAATGTATTTGATAAGATGGCCATGTTCGCCGGTTATGGGTTTAACAAATCCCACTCAGCAGCGTATTCGGTAGTGGCCTATCACACTATGTACTTTAAAGCTAACTATACCCCAGAGTATATGGCGGCAGTACTAAGTCATAACATGAGTGACATAAAGAAAATTGCCTCCTTCATTGAGGAATGTCAGCAACTTGGAATACCTGTAGACCCACCCAATATTAATACCTCTAGAGGGAGGTTTGTTGCTAAAGATGGTAGAGTACAGTATGGTATGTCTGCTATAAAAGGTGTAGGAGATAGTGCTATTCAACATATAGTAGAGCAGCGCGCTACCGAGGGCAAGTTTACATCTATTTTTGATTTTGCTTCACGGGTAGATGTTCGCGTATGCAACAGGCGTACCCTTGAAAGTTTAATACAGGCGGGTACTTTTGATACTTTATATGATAACAGAGCACAACTTTTTCAGGGCGTGGAAGATATTTTATCCTACGCCAACAGAAAGCAAGAAGAAAAAAGATTAAACCAAGTTAATTTATTCGGTGGGTCTGGATCAGATACCGCACTACAAGAGCCAAAACTCCCCAGTATTCCAAATTGGACATCTATAGAGAGACTAAATCGAGAGCGCGAATTAATCGGCTTTTATTTAAGCGGACATCCTCTAGAGCGGCACAAAGAAGATATACAGCTGTTTTCGTCTCATACACTCTCCTCGGATATCATAGACCAACTCAATCACGATTCTGAATTAAACGTTATTGGAATTGTAACCTCAAAACGAGTTATAACGGATAAAAAAGGGCGACCCATCGCTTTTTTAATGGTAGAAGATAGACATTCTTCCATGGAAATGGCAGTCTTCAGTCAGCAATTTGATCAATATGCAGCTCTTCTTGAAGTAGATAATGTGCTTTGGATAAAGGGTCGTTACAGTAGACGTGACCGCGGAAATTCGATGATTGTAGAAGCGGTGGAGAGGGTGGAAAATCTAAGAGAAAAACATCAGGATAAACTTCGTCTATCCATTCGATTACATACTCATAATCTAGAGAGTAGTTCCATCGACCGTTTGGTTGATCTGCTGAGTTTACACCAAGGCCATACCTATGTCAAAGCTCAAATTGAAAGTGAACAGATGGACTGGCCAATAGCGATGAATATTCGCAAATTTGTGGTTGATCCCTCACCCACACTTATGCACGAATTACGTATATTACTAGGAGAAGAAAATGTAAAATTAGCTCTTCAAAATGGGACTTGATAACCCTATTTTTATGAAGTAGTGCCTAAGAAGTTCCCATGAGAAAAGTCATAATGGAAACGATATAGCTTCCAGTTTTGTAAACATTTTCTCTAGGATATCACTCAAATTAAAACCAATTATATCATTACCATCATGTCAAAAACTGTAGAAATAACCGACGCTAATTTCGATCAAGAAGTACTTCAATCCGATAAACCCGTGCTCATCGATTTTTGGGCTGAATGGTGTGGCCCTTGTCGGATGATTGGTCCGGTTGTAGATGAAATGGCAGGAGAATACGAAGGCAAGGCTAAAATTGGTAAAATCAATGTAGATGTAAACCCCGAAGTATCCATTAAATATGGAATTCGAAGTATTCCAGCATTGCTAATATTCAAAAATGGTGAAGTTGTAGACCAAATCGTTGGTGCGGTACCTAAGACTCATTTGACCAAGCAGTTAGATATTCACGTTTGACAATCTAATGGGCAATTTTAAATAACTGCATTTGATTGAATATCGTTTCTGAAAGTTGCCTTTCTTGTTTAGAAGCTAATTCTCAAACATTTTTGCTCATTGTCCCACTCAATAGATGAAGAGTAAAGCTTCATTAAAAACCAGCCTCTTCCATGTTCTCTAAGCATTGCTTCTTGATCTAGAGGATTGGGAAGCTCCGAAGGGATAAAACCAGGACCTTCATCATAAATTTCTGCGGTCATACCTTCAGGTAAGATAGTAACATTGAGTTTTACGGCTTTACTTGAATCAAGTTCGTTACCATGTTCCATAGCATTGGTTACAGCTTCGCTTAGTACAAGCATGATTTCGTACTGTTTATCTTCGCTTAACTCGGTGTAACCTTCTACAGAATTCAAACACTCTTCAAGTTTTTCCAATTCTTCAAAGGCAGATTGGAAAATAAAGGTCATTTTAATCGACTTTTTATCCGGCATTTAATGATGACTTAATATATAATAAGTATATACCAATAAGCATAAACTCAATTATCTTTGTATTATATATATTAAGATATTACAATTAGACGAGAAATTTAGTTCTGTTTTTGCATTCTCCATGAAATAATCGTTATCCAATAACCAAAAGAATGCCATCATGAACGCAACAGTTTTAGTACTCAATCAAGATTATCAACCTTTGAGCATATGCTCAGTGCAACGTTCTATGAAGCTTCTGTTTTTGGAAAAAGCAGAACTACTCCATGACGATCCCGAAAAAGAATTAAGCACTACAAGGACTTCGTATCAGTACCCCTCAGTTATACGCTTACGTAACTACATACGAATACCCTATACGAAAGTAGTGCTTTCCAGAAGAAATATTATGCGTAGAGATAAGTTCAGCTGTCAATACTGTGCAAAAAAGTCTGACCTAACCATAGATCATGTCCTGCCTAAAAGTAGGGGGGGTAAAGACCAATGGGAAAATCTGGTAACCGCTTGTGAAAAATGTAATGTAAAAAAGGGAAACAAAACTCCTCAAGAAGCTCAAATGCCACTTATTAGAAAGCCATACAGGCCTATTCCTATTACATTTTTTCGAGAGTATAACGGAAATGTACAAGATCCTTGGAAGCCTTATCTCTATATGACCTAAATTCAACGAATCAGTTAGTCAGATTGATTCGGGTTCTGCGCTAAAAAGAGTGGCAGAATTCGTATATTATTGGTTCTAACTTGGTCTAGAGACCTATTCATTTCATAAAATACGATACATTTACTATGAGTTATAAAGGACGGGTTTTAGTAGCCATGAGTGGTGGGGTCGATTCCTCAGTTGCAGCGGTGATGCTAGCTGAGCAAGGCTACGAAGTCATTGGAATAACCATGAAGACCTGGGATTATCATCGTAGTGGAGGTAATAGTGGTAAAGAAACTGGCTGTTGTACCGTAGAAAGCATGAATGATGCTCGACATATAGCCGTAAATCATGGCTTCAAGCATTTCATTGTTGATATTCGAGAAGAATTTGGTGACTGGGTCATTGACCGTTTTGTTGAAGACTATTTACAAGGTCGAACGCCTAATCCGTGTGTATTGTGCAACACCCATATTAAGTGGGCAGCTCTTATGAAAAGGGCTAATAATTTAGGTTGTGATTTTATTGCAACGGGACATTATGCTCTAATTAGGGAAGAGAATAGCCGTTTTGTTATTTCTAGAGGACTAGATCGGTCGAAAGATCAATCTTATGCTTTGTGGGGAGTAGCACAAGAACATTTGGTCAGAACTATTTTCCCATTAGGAGGGTACTCAAAAAAAGAAATCAGGCAAATTGCCCAAGATCACGGATTACTGAATGTGGCCAACAAACCAGATTCATACGAAATATGTTTTGTGCCGAATGACGATTACCGCCGCTTTTTAAAAGATCGTGTTGAGGGGCTAGAAGAAAAAGTTAAAGGGGGTACCTTCGTAGATAAAGATGGAAACGTACTAGGTACGCATGAAGGATATCCATTTTATACTATAGGTCAGCGCAGAGGTCTTAATTTACCGATGGGAAAGCCAGTTTATGTAACACATATCAATCCTTACACCAACACCATTACCATTGGAGAGAAAGAAGATTTGATAGAAACTACCCTAACTGCAAAGGAGTTAAATTTTATCAAATATGATGCTGTTCCAAAAGGTGAAATGGAAATTACCGGTGCTATCAGATATAACGATGACGGTGCAATTGGAACCCTTACACAGTTAGGAGAAGACGAAATAAAGGTACATTTCCCAACAGGTAGAGAGGCAATCACCCCCGGTCAAGCTATTGTTTGCTATGAAGGAGATGATGTGGTAGCTGGTGGTTGGATAAAAAAGGTAAATGTCTCTATGCAACAAGAAATAAATTCTCTCGTTTAATTTAAAAATTTTCATCTTCATTTTACCATCATGATTCGGACATTTACTTTATTGACACTTTTTATTTATTCTGTTTTGAGCACATCAACACAGGCTCAATTTAATGGGGTATTAGACATCCAATTGTATTCTAAAGACGATGCTGGAATTACCAATACTTCCCTCATTCACATGTATGTAACTCCTGAACGCATTCTTATCAAGGGTGCTGAAGAAGAGTCCATTAAAAGTGGAAATTACGAAGCCAGTGGTTTATTAATAAGGCAAGATCAACGAGATTTTGTTTTAATGATGGGTAAAAATCAAGCCCTCCAATTAAGTAAATCAGAAATCGAGGTGTTCTTCACTATGATCTCGACCATTTTTGGTATAGAAGAGCCAACCCCACAAGAGTTAGCCGAAAGTAAGTCTAGTGTGGTGGTAACTGGAAGGGTGGAAAATATAAATGGCTATCCCTCTAAAGAAATTAAAATTACCGGCGCGGATGGAAGCGGATATGCAACCATTTGGACAACCACAAAATTAGATATGGATTGGGGATTATTGAAAGAACCGTGGTTGAATAGTCCTGATTGGTTACGAGAGGCAACTGATCGGCTAACCATAGAATTTCAATCTAAAAGTGTACCAGTGCTAATGACTTGGACTTCAGATGATGGAACTTTTACCTTTTATGAGTTAATTCGAGTAGAAAAAAGTGCGGTTGCTAAAGCTATGGTTGAGCTGCCATCAAACTATCAATTACTTGGTTTTAGTGACTGGATCATGTTGCAAATGATGCAGCAGTACTAAAGGAATTCTTACAATATCACTCGCACTTATCTTCATTGACTAGAGTTAGCCCGACTAATGTTCTTGAGTTGAACTCTTAATTCATCCAAGCTGTGGATAGGAGCTTCACAATGGTAGTTTTGGCATAAGAATACTCTTGAAGGAGCCTCATCGATTAGGTAGTTTGCTAGACTTGGAATTCTTTTTACGAGTGCTTCTTTATTGTGATCATTCAATACATGCACAGTAGACATAGGCAAATAGTACTGATCTATTTCTAGTTTAAGTGCTTTTACACTAGATTCTCTATCTTTACCCTGTACCACTACCCATTGTGTAGGCTCATAATGATACTGTTGTAAAGCCATCATCGCAACCGTAATACTTGAGCCAAATTGTGACCATTCCTCCGAAAATCGTTTGCCCATTTTATCTAAATACTCTATCCATTTGGTTTGACCAGAAATATGATACAATCGAATTAGACAATAGGCTATGGCTGAGTTAGCGGAAGGAATAGCCCCATCATAAATAGACATGGGGGCGCCAAACACCTGAATTTCAGAACTCTGAGATTGGACAAGCGCTCCTTGATCATCTCCAAATAGGGTTAAGGTAACATCGGCTAAATCTAGGGCTTTTTGTACATAGGTAGAGTCAGCGGTATAGCCATAACACTCGAGGTACGCCCATATTAAAAAACTATGGTCTTCAGCGAAGGCATCGATGGCTGTTTCCCCATCATGATGCCGGTGGTACCATCGAACAGAATTCTCCAATTCGTCACCGTCCATACTACTATCCACGCTATAGCTAAAAGTTCTCTCCAAAAAGTCCAAGGTCAAAAGAGCTTGAGTTCCCATCTCTTCAGAATTTAATATACGTGCTGCATTCGCCAAGCTAGCTACTAAGAGTGCATTCCAATCGCAAAGAATTTTGTCATCACACAGTGGGCGAATACGCTGCTTGCGGCATTCGAATAGTACAGACCTGATACGTTCCCACTGCAGGTAGGCAGTCTCATCTAGCTCTTTTGTGAGATGTAAAATATTTTGGCCTGTACGTTGTTTAGTTGCTTCATCGAGCATGTTACCTTGTTCTGTAACCCCGAAATAATCAGCTAGCAATGATAATGAGTGTTCGGGAAGTCTCCCCTGCAGCTCAAGGATTTTAAGCTCTTTATAACTCCAAGTATAAAATTTACCTTCTTCACCTTCTGAATCAGCATCTTCTGCGCTAGAAAAACCTCCGCTTGGTAGCAACATATCCCGTTGTAAATACTCAAATAACTCTAAACAAGTTAGTTTGAATAGTGGTTCTTTTGTAATCTGCCATGCTTCGGCATAGGCCATAAGCATTAGGGCTTGGTCATACAGCATTTTTTCAAAGTGCGGAAGTAGCCATTTTTCGTCAGTGGAATATCGGTGAAACCCATATCCTACATGATCCCACAATCCTCCATGACGCATTTTTTTTAAGCTAAGTATCACACTCTCCAAGAGCTCGGAATCCTGGTGCTGATACCATTCCCGGCAAAGAAATACAAGTTGATGTGGGGAAGGAAATTTAGGGGCTTTACCAAACCCACCGTAATTGGGGTCCGCATGTAGACTGAAATAGCTTTGTGCTTTTTTTAGAGCATTCTCATCAGGAAATGATCCTATGGAATACGAGGTATATTGTGAGTAGCCTTGAGTGATCTGCTCTATGGCTTTACGAACTCTAGCTTGTTCGTTGGTCCACATACCTTGTATTCCGCGCAGTATTTGTCGTAAACCAAGTCGCCCCATCTGCGCTTCTTTAGGTATATAGGTCGCTGCATAAAACGGCTCTTTTTCAGGGGTCATTATAATGGTCAAAGGCCAGCCTCCTTGGCCTGTTAGCATCTGGCAAACCGGCATATAAAGTTGATCTATATCTGGGCGTTCTTCTCGGTCTACTTTAATAGACACAAAATACCCGTTTAAATAGGCCGCAATCTCCGGATCTTCGAAGCTCTCATGTTCCATGACATGGCACCAATGGCAGGTAGCATAACCAATGGATAGAAAGATTGGTTTATGTTCATTCTTAGCCTTATCAAATGCCTCTTGTTCCCATGCATACCAGTCAACAGGGTTTTCGCTGTGTTGTTGCAGGTAAGGACTTTTTTCTTTGTAGAGGCGGTTTGGCATATTTCAGCATCATTGAATAGCCATTTGACATTCAAAAGGCTATCTTTAGTTATATAATAGAGTTAAAAATAACAAAACAATTCATCTATGTCCGTCGAAAGAACACTTACCATTTTAAAACCTGATTGCGTCAAAAAAGGATTAATCGGTGAGGTAATAAAACGAATTCAAGAAGCCGGTTTCCGCATTGTTGCTATAAAAATGATGCAGCTGACCCCAACTACTGCAGGTGGGTTTTATGCAGTGCATAAAGAACGACCATTTTATGGGGAGTTATGTGATTTCATGAGTAGCGGTCCATGTGTCCCTATGGTACTAGAAAAAGAAAATGCCGTATCCGATTTCAGAGTTTTCATTGGCGCTACCAATCCAGCCGAAGCCGAAGCGGGTACCATTCGTGCGAACTTTGCTGATAGTGTAGGGGAGAACATAATTCATGGCTCTGACTCGGTTGAAAATGGGGTCATAGAATCCAATTATTTTTTTGCTGAGTCTGACATATTAGCTGTAAAGGGTGCATAAAAAGATGCTTCATCGTACCCGGATATCTACTC
The DNA here is from genome assembly GCA_002323515.1 of Balneolaceae bacterium UBA1514. Lineage (GTDB taxonomy): Bacteria > Bacteroidota > Rhodothermia > Balneolales > Balneolaceae > UBA1275. Next base: position 21,464 of record DCQQ01000043.1, read on the forward strand.
TAGTGCTCCTTTTTGTAGGCGAATTATCATTTATCACCTGCCAATCTGAGAGAACGAAGATACTAGATAGGGTGGGTTTTGAGTCGACCCAACAGACTGATATTAAAGTGGGATCAAAGGTGCTGATTCAGGAGCATTTGGACGAGCTTGATGGGCGGAATATAGGTCTGGTTATGAATCCTACTGCTCGGGTAGATGGGGTACATATGCTAGATACTTTAATAGCTTTAGGGTTGCCAGTCAAGGCGCTTTTTGCTGCAGAACATGGATTTCGCAGCAATCAGGGTGCAGGGGAAATTATACAAGATGGACTAGACGAAGCTACAGGACTTCCTGTTTTTTCCCTCTATGGGGCCACTAAAAAGCCTACTGCACAAATGTTGGAAGAAATTGATGTTTTACTGTTTGATATGCAAGATGTTGGGGCTAGGTTTTATACCTACAATTCGACTATGAAGTATGTAATTGAGGCTGCAGCAGAGCAAGGGATTGAGGTTTGGATTTTGGATCGTCCCAATCCATTGGGTGGAGATTATGTTGCAGGATGGGTCTTAGAACCCGAATACAACTCGTTTATTGGGACGTATCCTATACCTATAGCTCATGGATTAACCTTGGGTGAATTAGCTCAAATGGCATTGGGGGAGGATTGGTACGAAACCGATGCCAAGGTTAATTTGCGAGTCATACCAATGAGTGGTTGGCAGAGAGAGATGAAGTGGAATGACACCCAATTAGAATGGGTGCCACCTTCGCCTAATTTGCCCACTTTTGAACATGCCTATGCCTACATAGGGACCTGTTTTTTTGAGGGTACCACTCTATCAGAAGGTAGAGGCACAGAGCATCCTTTTTTAATGATGGGGGGAGAAAGCAGCAGCGTCAATGATGATTTTTCGCTGTGGAGCAATCATGGTGTGCGCTTGCAACCCACGCAATTTACCCCTGTTTCTATACCTGGAAAAGCTTTACGCCCAAAAGGTGAAGGTCTACTGTTAAATGGAATCCTATGGGAAAATGCCTCGGATCACCCAGATCCGTTGACCATTGGCTTACGCATGATGCAGTGGCTCATGGAACATTCACCGGAGGCAGCGTACAAAGACTATCTATATCTTCTGGCTGGGACTGATAAAATTGATGAATTAAGCCGCAAACGCATCAACCTGAAAACTGATTCACTTGATATAGAGTGGGGCAGCAACTTTGAGTCGTTTAAAGAAAAACGCAGTAACTACTTACTGTATTAAGCCTGTCGTCTTTTCCACTCGTAGCTAATGAGTGCAGCGATAACGGAGGCATTAAGTGATTCAACAGCGTGCTCCATTGGGATGGACGCAGAACTATCCAAGAGTTTGGCTACTTTCTTACTTATACCACGACCCTCACTGCCCACTACAAAAGCTAGAGGTCCCGTCCATTCAGCAGACCATAGTGAATCGGACGCATTGCCTTCGAGCCCTATTAGTTTAAAACCCGCTAGTTTTAAATCCTTTAGACCTTGCTCAGTGTTGTGCACTCGTATAACGGGAATAATGCCAGCGGTACCTGCTGAAACTTTGAACACCGTAGCATTGACCGGAACCTGCTGTTGAGTGGGTATGATAATGGCCGATATTCCAGCAGCCGTGGCTGATCGAATAATAGCACCTAAATTGTGAGGATCTTGGATACTATCCAATAGTAGAACCGCTGTCGTTGGACCCACCATAGTTTGTTCAATCCAATCAAAAAAGTTCGTGTAGTTTATAGGACTAATTTCAGCGATGAACCCTTGATGATTCCCTAGATTACTTAGCCGATCCAATTTCTGAATGGGTACCGAGCTAATCGGGATGTTGTGAGCTTCACACTCTTCTTTTAAATCATCATATTTTATGGGAGCCATGCTGTTAAGCACAAATATTTTAGATATTTTACCGGTATCACGACTAAGGGCTTCGCGAATGGCGTGCTTGCCATATATGAGTAGATTATTTTTTTCTGATTTTTCCATATCAATTATGGAATAATATAGGCTTTTTATACATTACTTAGAGAAGTCAGTAAGTGTAAAGGTTAGAAAAAAACGAATGGCGAAAGGTCAATCAAATAAGTATTCACTAGGTAGGTCCAAAGAAGACAAGTACGATTTTCTTTTGAGTGTTATTGGTACGTCATTCCCCCAGCAAAAAAACAAGAAAAAAACCCATAAAAGGTATTCAGAGAGTTTACTGGCACGGTTGGTAGGGAATGTTCAAGATCATGGAAGTATAGCCCTAGTCTCAGCTCTTTTTCAGATTGCGTTGGGTTCCTTGGTTATTGCCTTAGCACTGCTTCAGGCCATTCGTCCAGTCTGGTTAGCGGGAATTGTTACCGTTTTAGGAAGCTTTTCTATTCTACTGGGTATATATGTGGCTTATTATTCTTGGTCAAATCAGTATCAAGCCAAAAAGCTTATAGACGAGGCAATTGAACGAGTTGTCAAGCAACAAAATTAAAAAAATCTCAAAGAAAGAGATTCGAACTAGTAAGTGTTTTATCCCATGGGTGCATCATTACGATTGATTGTTAGTAGTTTACCGGTATTATTTTTCCTTACCCAATGCCAACAACAGGATTCGAATGTGAACCAAAAAGAAGCTAATGAAGAAACACATGTTGCATCCCTTCCCCAATCCCCACTGGATAATGGAAATGGATTTTGGGTCATTGCCCACCGCGGGGTGAGTGGTAGCTACCCTGAGAATACTCTGAGCGCATTTCAGGCAGCCATCGATATGCAAGCAGAAATGGTAGAATTGGATGTTTCCATATCAAAAGATGGAATTCCTGTTGTTGTTCACGACAAAACGGTGGATCGCACGACGGACTTTGAAGGTGACGTGCAAAGTTTCAGCGTAGAAGAGCTAAAGAGAATGGAAGTAGGGGCCTGGTTTTCAGAAAAATTTCGGGGAGAGGAATTTCCCACTCTTAGAGAATCTCTGGAACTAATGAAGGGTCAAATCGCGGTAAATATAGAAATAAAAAGCGAAGCGGTTTCCGATGAAATCAATGGTGGAATTGTTGATAAAGCTTTACAGATTGTAAAAGAGCTAGATATGAGTTCCTCAGTTATCTTTTCTAGCTTTGACTACCGAGTCATGGAGCAACTTAATGCGCTGGACATTCAAATGCCTAAAGCACTGTTGTATGAAACCTCACAATCAGGGGAGTTAAAGCCTTCAGAGTTAGTCAAAAAGTATCAAGTAGATGTATTTAATTGTAATTATCGGCAATTAAGTCAGGAATGGATTGCGGATTTACAAGCGCATCAGATTCCTTATCTCGTGTACACAGTGAATGAGCCAGAATTAATGAAGGAGCTTATTGAAAAAGGCGTAAGTGGAATGTTTACTGATTTCCCTCAAGAATTGATGGGAATTGTGGAAAACTTGTGAATAAATAATGCAAAATTAGCCAATCGTTAAATTGACCGTCAAGTGCTTTAGCCCTATCTTACTGCAACCCGTAATTTCACACCTTTATACATGTCTACCAAATATATCTTTGTTACTGGGGGAGTAACATCGTCTTTGGGTAAAGGAATTATTTGTGCATCACTAGGCCGGTTGCTGGTTGCACGAGGACTCAAAGTTACCGTTCAGAAATTAGATCCCTACATCAACGTAGATCCTGGCACCATGAATCCCTATGAGCACGGAGAAGTGTTCGTTACAGACGATGGTGCCGAAACAGACCTGGACCTGGGACATTACGAGCGTTTTCTTGATATTCGTACCTCTCAGAGTAATAATGTGACCACCGGTCGAGTTTATTACGATGTAATTAACAAAGAACGAAAGGGAGCTTATCTTGGTAAAACCGTTCAAGTAATACCACACATTACCGATGAAATACAATCTCATGTATTAAAATTAGCTCAATCAGGTAATTATGATGTAGTTATTGTTGAAATAGGGGGTACCGTTGGTGATATCGAAAGTTTGCCTTACATAGAAGCAGTCAGGCAGCTACGCTATAATGTGGGTCGGGCAAACACCCTTTCTATTCATTTGACCCTGATTCCATACTTATCGGCCGCTGGTGAATTAAAAACCAAACCCACTCAGCATTCGGTAAAAACTCTTTCTGAAAGTGGTCTCCAACCCGATATATTGGTATGTAGAACGGAACACCCCCTCGACGAATCGATACGCGGGAAAGTAGCACGCTTTTGTAATGTAGATTTAGAGGATGTGATCGAGTCCATTGATGCCAGAAGCATATACGAGGTACCACTGCTTATGCAAAAAGAGGGTTTAGATGCCAGAGTCATCGAAAAATTAAAGCTTGAAACCCGCGAGCCAGACTTAGACCAATGGATACAATTTGTGGATGCGGTTTGTAATCCTTCCCATGAAATAGAAATTGCATTGGTTGGTAAATACGTCGAGCATCATGATTCGTATAAATCCATTGTAGAAGCCTTTGTTCATGCAGGAGCTATGAATGATGTAAAAGTATCTATTCGCTGGGTTCAATCAGATAATCTTGATACGAACAACATAGCTCAGGCACTCTCAGGGGTTCAGGGAATCTTGGTGGCTCCAGGATTTGGTGGACGAGGAATAGAAGGGAAACTGTCTGCTGTCCAATATGCCAGAGAGCAGAAAATCCCCTTTTTTGGTATATGCTTAGGTATGCAATGTGCGGTAATTGAGTATGCCCGTAACGTCTGTGGTTTAACTGAGGCCAATAGTACCGAATTTGATGAAACCAATCCGCATCCCATCATAGATATAATGTACGATCAGAAAAATATCGAAAACATGGGAGGAACAATGCGCCTAGGGAAATACAATTGTTCCGTAGTCCCTAATACCTTTGCCTACCATGCCTACAGGACAGACCAAGTACAGGAAAGGCATCGTCACCGTTACGAAGTAAACAATGAAATTCGTTCTGTACTCAGTGAAAATGGGCTGGTATTCAGTGGGCTAAATCCTGAACGCGACTTGGTAGAAATTGTAGAAATTCCTGATCATCCATGGTTTGTTGGGGTACAGTTTCACCCCGAATTACGAAGTACAGCTAGCCATCCACAAGCTTTGTTTGTGGCCTTTGTTAAGGCAGCAAAAAAGCAGGCAGGTTTCGAATAAAAACAAATTGTACTTAGGTACTCATCGGCGCTAGGAAAAAAGCCTCCTCTGGTTCATGCGGTTCTTTTCGGCACTATAAAAAAGCCTCTGAGAATCTATTTTAAATAAAAAAACATGCAAACCGAACAGCAAAGATTTCATCATAAGACGAGAATTCGGGCGTGTGGAGTACTCCGCAGAGGTGATCAACTCTTATGCCTAAACATGCACTCACCAGTCACTAAACAAGCAGTTTGGACCTTTCCTGGTGGAGGTATTGAAGTAGGGGAGTCACTCCATGAAGCAGTTCAAAGAGAATTCATCGAAGAAACCGGACTTACCATTGAAGTAGGGGAATTATTATTGGTTAATGAGCTCATTCAAGCTCCTTTTCATGCGATTGAATTTTATTTTGCAGTTCATGATCCAAAAAATACGCCCATAAGGTCTCCTAGGCTAGGCAGCGATCCAGAAAACAACTCCGCTTATCTACATGCCTTGGCCTTTATGAGCCAGCAAGAATTCAGAGAAAAAGGAATTTCTCCGGACTTTTTCAAAGACACATTCTGGGAATCCAACGTTTTTCCAGTGATTTCTGTATACTAATAGTTACCTCACAATGAGGGGATGATCGAAGCTGGCTCAGGCATGCAACGGTGCCACAGCTTCGAGATAGCAACATATCAACTCTAATTCTATTTATTAACTACCCACTTACTATGGTTTCACAGAATACCTTTAGCCGCTACAAAAAATATCTAAGTTTCACATTAGTACTTTTTTTGGGGTTTAGCTGTGCAGAGTCTACTAAAAAAACAGTCTATTACAATGCAAATGGGTATACAATCGAATCCGATACTTTACGATCCTTCAGCACCTTGGTAGTGGATGGGGAGAGGGTGTTTGCTGTGGGGGGTGAAGATCTTGCTGAGCAATTTCAAGTTACTCCAAGTGTCACAGCTATTGATCTTGAGGGCAAGACCTTGCTGCCAGGAATCATAGATGCACACGGGCATGTGATGGGTTTAGGTTTTCAAGAACTCCAAATCAATTTGGCGGGGATGACGAGTCTTCAAGGAACTCTTGATGCGTTGAAAGAGTATGCCGAAGCTAATCCAGAGTTAGAGTGGGTTATAGGGCGCGGTTGGAACCAGACATTGTGGGAGGAAAATCGCTTTCCAACAGCCGCCGATTTAGATCAGGTAATTCCAGATAAACCTGTTTGGTTAAGTCGGGTAGATGGGCATGCAGGTTGGGCGAACTCAAAAGCCATGCAATTGGCACATGTTAGTTCTGATACACCAGATCCTGATGGTGGTAAAATCATCCGCGATACCAGAGGCCGTCCAACAGGAGTGTTTATTGATGCAGCAGAAGGGTATGTGCAACGAGTGGTTCCCGAATCAACTAGAGAAGAACAAGCTCTAGTACTTGATGCGGCTCTTTCTTTGCTCAGTTCTTATGGAGTAACCAGTGTGCACGATGCTGGGGTTGGAGTAGAAACATGGGAGTTGTATAAGCAATTTGCAGAACAGGGGAAATTACGAACAAGAATTTACGGGATGATCTCAGGGGCAGGTGCAATATTTGATCAATTATCCAATGAGGGACCTATAAACTCATTGTACGATGATCGATTAGCACTGCGTAGTGTGAAATTATACTCGGATGGGGCTTTAGGTAGTAGGGGTGCTGCGTTGATTGAAGACTATCATGACGATCCTGGGAATAAAGGGTTGTTGTTTGTAGGTCAAGAGGAAATGAATGCAATGACCGAAAAAGTGGTAGCAAAGGGGTATCAGGCAAATATACATGCAATCGGTGATGCTGCAAACAGGCAGGTAATTGATGCACTTGAGTATGCTCAGGAGCTACATCCGCGTGAGGATCAACGAAATAGAATCGAACATGCTCAAATAGTAGCCCTAGAAGATATTGGACGATTTAAAGAGTTAGATTTAATAGCTAGCATGCAGCCTACTCATGCAACTAGTGATAAGAATATGGCAGAAGACCGAGTAGGTTCGCAACGAATTAAAGGCGCCTACGCCTGGCAGAGTTTTTTGGCTCAGGGTACCATTGTAGCTTCTGGGTCAGACTTTCCAGTCGAATCAGCCAACCCATTTCTTGGAATATATGCCTCTATCACACGTAAAGATGTTGAAGGGAATCCATTGAATGGTTGGTATCCAGAGGAGGCGATGGATCGAGTTCAAACCCTGAGATCCTTCACTATAGATGCTGCTTATGCTGGATTTCAAGAAGGTGTTTTGGGTAGTTTAGAGCCAGGTAAATGGGCAGATTTTATTATAATTGATCAAGATATTATGACAGCGCCCGATTCAATGCTTTGGCAAACAAAACTACTAGAGACTTGGGTGGCGGGAAAAAAAGTCTTTGATCGTAGCACAGAGTAAGTACATAATTCTATGTGTGTTACAAATTATTTCATACCCTATTAAACGTAAATAGTTTTAAAAGAGTCTTTTTTTTACAAAAAGTGGGCAACAAATTAGTCATTCTGTCGTGTAGTGTAATAAAGCTCCACGTCCAACAATATTTAACAGTAGATGACCTATTTTAAATTATTCGGATGTTGGAGTTTTTTTGTTTTGAAACTCCCTTACCTTTAAGGCAAGTACATGTTGACTGAATTTACTATAATCAAAAGAGATTTGTCATGGCAGCAACTCGTTCGACCATGCTAGAGCTTGGTACAAAAGCACCCCCTATTCAACTACCCATTGTTACCGGTGGTGATTTCGATTTATATCGTTACACCGCACATAGCAAAGGTATTGTGATACTATTTATATGTAATCATTGTCCCTACGTGCACCATATTAATGAAACACTAGTTTCTGTAGCCAATACCTACATTAATAAGGGAATCCCCTTCATTGCAATTAGCTCTAATGACGCAATAAAGTATTCAGAGGATTCCCCGGAAAAAATGATTGATGTGGTACGTAAGCAACGCTACCCTTTTCCCTACCTTTATGATGAAAGTCAAGCGATTGCTAAAGTGTACAAGGCAGCATGCACTCCCGATTTTTATTTTTTCGATATGCAGCTAAGCTTATACTACAGAGGACAGTTCGATGCTAGCCGCCCAGGAAACGAAATAGAGGTGACGGGCAAGGATTTGACTACGGCGATTGATGGGTATCTGAAAGGAGAAAAAGCTCCAAAAACCCAAGTGCCTAGCATAGGCTGTTCTATTAAATGGAAAGCAGGAAATGAACCTGAATATTTCCTATAATAAAGAATGAATATACAAGACATACGTAAAGACTATACGCAAAATGAACTGGACGAAGCGGCACTACGGGAAGATCCCGTTTCACAATTCAATAGCTGGTTTGAGGAGGCTTTAAAGGCAGAAGTCCTAGAAGCAAATGCCTGTGCACTTGCAACTGTAGATGAACTTGGAAATCCGCATAACCGTATTGTATTGCTAAAAGGAGTGTCCGAGAGTGGATTCCAATTTTTTACTAATTACACTTCCGATAAAGCCAATGAAATAGGGCGAAACGCTGCGGTAGCAATGACTTTTTTTTGGAAAGAATTGGAAAGACAGGTTCGTATAGAGGGACAGGTTAGGAAGATTAGTGAAGAGGATTCTAAAGCTTATTTTATATCTCGACCTCACATGAGTCAACTAGGGGCTTGGGTTTCAAATCAAAGTCAAGTTATCAGCGGTAGATCGGTATTAGAGCAACGACTAGAAGAATTAATGCAGCGCTACCCAGAGGGGACTAATGTACCTTACCCTGCTCATTGGGGAGGCTTTGAGTTACGACCCATAAAAGTTGAATTCTGGCAAGGTCGACCAAGTAGGCTTCATGATAGGATATGTTATGTTCAAATAGATCAAGGATGGCATAAACAGCGATTAGCTCCATAAGCAAAGTAGGTATAATGCCTAAGATCAAGCATAAACGTTTTCAAGAGATCGCTCAATTTGATCATGTTATTGAGTGGACCGATTATCCAAATGGTCAGGGGTTTAATACTCACATATGGTTTGAAAAGTTTTTCTCTGGTTCGGATACATTCAATTTAGAATTAGCCTGTGGGAAGGCAGAGTATACAATAGGTCTGGCCAAAAGGTATCCTAAAAGAAATTTTGTTGGAGTGGACATAAAGGGGAATCGTATGTGGGTGGGTGCTCACCATGCCCTAACTCATCACATGCATAATGCAGCTTTTTTGCGAGCCTATATAGCTCATTTAGAACATTATATCCCGGAAGGAAGGATAGAGGAAATCTGGATTATCTTTCCAGATCCGCAACTCAAAAAAGATCGCAAGAAGTTAACATCGACCCGTTTTTTAGAGCTTTATAAGAAGCTGCTAATACCAGGGGGTACGGTTCATCTAAAAACCGACAGTGCTGAATTATTCGAATTTACCCTTGCTCAAATTACTGCTCATAATTTGACCATAGTTAGGCAAATAGACGATGTATATGCAAATCCATCCTCGCCCGAGGAGCTGGTTGGTATTCAAACTTTTTACGAAGGATTACATGTCAAGAGAGGAAGAACCATTCGGTATGTGCAGTTTAGTTTAAGCAATAATAGCTAACCGGATTGATATAGGCATATAAACTTCTTTATAGATATTTAACTTGTCAAATGTCTTGTTTATATGTATTCTTGTGGTATTAAATACTACCACATGATTGATCTAGACGATATAGACAAACAGATTATTGCACTGTTGCAAGAAAATGCTCGAATTAGCAATAGAGAGATTGCAAAGAAGGTTGGACTTACGGCCACTCCCACTATTGAGCGGGTAAAACGCTTAGAGCGAAAAGGAGTCATAAAAGGGTACATGGCTGTACTAGAGAAAGAAAAGGTGGGCAAAGGGATGACCGTTTTTGTTAAGGTGACTTTAAGTATTCATCAAATGAGTTTATTGGACGAATTTATTGAAGTGATTCAAGGTATACCAGAGATATTATCCTGTTACCATACTACAGGGCAAACTGATTTTTTGTTGCATGTAGTGGCTACAGACATAGCTGACTATGAGCGATTGTTGCGAGATAAGCTAACCACATTACCTGATGTACAACGCCTTGAGACCACTATGGTGTTGAGAGCAATTAAAGAGGGTGGATACATACCAACCAGTTAAAGCTAGGAGTTCACAATATGAAATTTAAATCTAGAGCTGTTCACGGTGTTGTTGACGCAGAGAGAATACTTAAAGAATCTGAGGGGGCGCATGTACCCCCCATTTATCAGACATCAACCTTTCTCTTTAATGATGTAGCTCATGGGGCAAGAGCTTTTTCAACCCCAGATCATGATGGAGTGCATATTTACACTCGTTTATCCAATCCAAATAATAACACCCTAGAACAATCGATTACCGCTTTGGAATGCTATGATTTGGATAGTGATGCCTATACCTCTATGGTTTTTGGCACCGGTATGGCAGCCATAAGTACAGCCATTATGGCTATGGCTAAGCAGGGGCAGGTACTCGCTCAAGATGCTCTGTATGGTTGTAGCAGTCAATTATTGTTTGAACAAGCACCATACTGGGGTATAGAAGCTGATTTTATAGATTTTACTCATCTCGATGCTTTCCGGAAAAAAGTTCATTCGATGGATAATCTGAAAGTGGTGTATATGGAAACAATCACCAATCCAACAATGAGAGTAGCTCAAATGGACAGCATTGTTGAGATCGCTCACCAAGTGGGTGCCAAAGTAATTGTAGACAATACTTTTGCATCTCCTATGTATTGCCGGCCACTCAATTTTGGAGCCGATATCGTGATTCATTCATCGACTAAATATATTGGTGGACATGGAACCTCATTAGGTGGTGTGTTGACTTGTTCTAAAGAATTGGCAGAGAATTATGAGCTAGGAACCTACAGAAAAAATTTGGGAGGTATCGCTGGACCTATGGACTCATGGTTATTAAATAATGGGTTAAAAACGATGGCTCTTCGAGTACAGGCTCAAACAGATAATGCGATGAAAGTAGCGCAGTTTCTTGAATCACATGATTCGGTTAAACGAGTTTGGTATCCTATGTTAGAGTCTCATCCCGATTACATTGTCGCACAGAACATATTGTTGGGTGGAGCTGCCTCGGTGATGAGCTTTGAGCTAAAAGGAGGCTTTGAATCAGGTAGTAATCTTATGAATTCGGTTCAGCTTTGTTCACTTGCAGTGAGTTTAGGTGCGGTGGATACTTTGATTCAACATCCCGCATCGATGACACACTCAGTGATGGATGTTCATTTGCGTCAAAAAGCAGGTATAGAAGATGGTTTAGTCCGGCTTGCGGTGGGTATTGAGGATGTAGATGACATTATAGGTGACTTGAGTCAAGCCTTGGTGAATAAAACGGTTATTGAATAGTTCGGTTTACCAACTCCCGCCAGCCCCTCCACCACCGGAGCCAAATCCTCCACCGCCACTAAAACCACTAAAACCACCACCGGAGCCAAATCCGCCGCGACCACTTGGGCTGTTGAGTAAGCTACTCCAAAGTAAAACATCCATTGCACCAATGGTGCGGCCACCACCACGGCCACCCCGACCCTTGAAAAAAATAAAAAATAGAATCAAAGTAAGCAGAATAAGCAGATCAACAGGAAATCCTTCTTCAGAACCGAGGGCATTTTCCACCGCTTCATATTCACCAGAAGCTAATTGCATAAGCGCACTAGTGGCTCGATCAAGACCTTGGTAAAATTGTCCACTTTGCAGTGCGGGTACAAGTATGTCCTGCACAACTCTCTTGGCCATGACATCTGGAATAGCTCCTTCTAAACCATATCCCACCTCTATCTGTAGTTCTCTTTCTTGAACAGATATTAGAATAAGAACCCCATTATACCGCTCAGCTTCCCACATTTGCCAGGTGTTAAATAGGTAGGTAGCGGCTTCCTCTCTTGGGAGGCCTGTAAGATTATTAAGTACGGCAATAGTAATTATATTGGATGTTGTGTCTCTATAGTTACGTAGTTTTTGTTCAAGTATTACTTCTTCTTGGTTGGTTAGTAGATTCCCAAAATCGTTTACCATACCAACGGGCCTTTGTGGAAGCTCATTTGGGGACTGAGCATATAGCAGACCAGCGGAGCTTTGAATAGACGCGCCTGTATGAGTTTGGAATATCCCCCATATTGTGGGTAGTGAAACAACATTTACCCCAAGTATCCAAACTAGAGCCATCAAACTAATTATAGAGGAGCGTATACTTCTACTTTTTACCCGGAAAATGGAGCTTTTCAATTGGATATTATCCATAGCTAATAGAATCATCAAGTTCATTTTCGTCATCGTGTTGATATGGAAAGTGTTGCTGTAACTTACCGCCAATGTCCAATAATGCTTTGACGAGCCCATTTTTTATGTTTCCTTCTTTGAAATCTGCTTGAAGGGTTACAAGGGTACTTTCCCAAAATTCTTGGCCAACCTTTGTATGAATACCTTCGTCCCCCCAAATAGCTAGTAAATGATCCTTTGTAGCCACATATACAATCACGCCATTTCGCAGTTCTGTTTTGTGCATGCCTAACTTTTGGAATAAGCTAGTAGCCCTTTTAATCGGATCTTTTTTAGGGCATTTTTTTTCAATATGCACACGAACTTCCCCTGAGGTTTTTTTTTCTGCTTGCTGAATGGCCTGAACAACGGCTAATTCATCGGCACTGCTTAAAAAGGGCATGGGTTTTTCAATCTAAAGGGTTTTACGATCAACAGAAATTTCGATATACAAATTATTTAAAATCAACTAGCGGTGGTTGTTCGGCTCCCTCATTTGCTTCAAAATAGGCTTTTCGATCAAACCCAGTAATGGAGGCAATAAAGCTTCCGGGGAATTTTCGAATGTCTGTGTTATACTGGCGAGCGGTGTCATTGAATCGTTTTCTTTCGGTCGCAATACGGTTTTCAGTCCCTTCTAGTTGAGCTTGAAGATCTCTAAAGTTAGCATTTGCTTTGAGTTCGGGGTATCGCTCGACACTTACCAACAGTCTAGAAAGCGCACCACTTAATTGTTCTTGTGCAGCCTGGAACTGTTGAATTTTGGCAGGATCGTTAAGGTCATCGGCTTGCAGTGTAATAGATGTTGCTCGACTCCGAGCCTCGATAACCGATTGTAATGTTTCCTGCTCGAAATTCGCGGCGCCTTGCACTGAGTTGACTAAATTCGGGATTAAATCGGCGCGTCTCTGGTATTGGTTTTCAACTTGTGCCCATGCACTTTCAACCGATTCTTCGGCCGTTACAAATCCGTTGTTAACGCTAATTCCATAAATAACAAGTATGGTGAGTAGGGCAACAATAATGATATTTTTTGCTTTCATAGTTTCAAGTCTCTCTGGTTAAAATATTTGGTTCATAATCATGCTATATTATACGAAAATCCAACGTTTAGGATTTATTGAATCTAGCAGAAAATATAAAGCATGCAAAAAGAACTCATTCGATACATTTATTTTGATTTAGACGATACCCTATTGAATCATAAAAAAGCCGAACAAAACGGGCTAAGAGATATTTATAAAAAGATACCGGCGCTTCAGGTGGTTTCTACGGACGAATTACTTAGGGTGTATGCGCAGATTAATCGGGGCTTATGGATTGAATATGCACAAGGAATCATTGATCGAAACACATTACACCGTCGAAGGTTCCAAGAAAGTTTTGAGGCGCTGGGAATTGATGGTGAACTCTACGAGTATGCAGGCTCAATTTATATGGAGTATTACAGGACCCATTGGGAATGGGTGAAGGGAGCTAAGCAAGCATTTGTAAAACTTCACGAATACTACGAAATGGGTGTGATCACGAATGGTTTTGCAGAAACGCAAAGGATGAAAGTACGTCAATTTGAATTCGATAAGATGTGCTCAACCATCATTATTTCAGAAGAATTTGGTTTAATGAAGCCAGATCCGGCTATTTTCAATGAAGCGACTCAACGAGCACGATATGCTCCTGAGCATATTCTCTATGTAGGGGATTCGCTGAATTCCGATGTAGATGGTGCGTTGAATGCGGGTTGGAACATGGCTTGGTACAATCCGAAAAATCACTCACCTGAAGGTAGGGAGCCTCACTTGAATTTTCAGGATTTCCAGGAATTAATCGATGTCTTAGGGTAGAGGCTAAGCAAAAAAGCT
>DCQQ01000043.1:36053-41667 GCA_002323515.1 Balneolaceae bacterium UBA1514
GTACATTTAACCCATCTAAAAATCAACGTACTGCATATGTCTGACCACACCTCAACTGAACTCTCTGTAAACCTTGAATTAGCTCTGGAACATGGTTTAACTAAAGAAGAATATGAAATGATTGTTCAACGCTTAGGAAGAACTCCTAGTTTTACTGAATTAGGAGTGTATTCGGTGATGTGGAGTGAACATTGTTCATACAAAAATTCCATATTAGAACTCAAAAAACTACCTCGTGAAGGTGAACACTTATTGGTTGCGGCTGGGGAAGAAAATGCTGGGCTTGTGGACATTGGTGATGGTTTGGGGTGTGCGTTTAAAATTGAAAGTCATAACCATCCATCTGCGGTGGAACCTTACCAAGGCGCTGCTACTGGAGTGGGTGGTATTCATCGCGATATTTTCACTATGGGGGCACGTCCTATTGCTTCCTTGAATTCTTTGCGTTTTGGTTCTTTGGAAACCCCTAGAGTTAGATATCTATTAGACGGTGTGGTGCGTGGTATCGGGGATTATGGAAATTCTTTTGGTGTACCAGTCATCGCTGGTGAAGTTTGTTTTGATGAAAGTTATGAGGGTAATCCACTAGTCAATGCAATGAGCATTGGGATTGTTAAAGCGGGCGAAACAGCCTCAGCCATTGCAAAGGGATTAGGGAATCCGGTACTCATAGTGGGAGCGAGTACGGGTAGAGATGGGATACATGGGGCAACCTTTGCTTCCGAGGAAATCTCTGAGGAAAGCGAAGCGAAACGACCCAGTGTACAGGTTGGAGATCCATTTACTGAAAAATTATTACTGGAAGCCAGTCTCGAAGCACTTCAAACAGGTGCAGTCGTTGGAATGCAGGATATGGGAGCGGCTGGAATTGCCTGTTCTTCTAGTGAAATGACCGCAAAAGGTGGCCAAGGGATGCGCATAAATTTAGATTTAGTACCCGCGCGTGAGCCAGGAATGACTGCCTATGAAATGCTTTTATCCGAAAGTCAGGAACGCATGCTCATTGTGGCACATAAAGGCCAAGAGCAAGATATTATCGATGTATATGAGAAGTGGGATTTACATGCCGTTGTAATTGGCGAAGTGGTGGAAGGTGATCAAGTAACTTATTGGAAGGATAGCGAAATAAAAGCCCAAATTCCCGCCGAACATTTGGTGTTGGGTGGCGGCGCCCCTCAATATGTACGCGAAACCAAAAAACCAAGCTATCTCGAGGAAACGCAAAACGCTGATTTATCTGGGTTAAACCACCCCAAAAACCTCATAGATTGTTTGGAAGCTTTGTTAGGTAGTCCAAATATTGCGTCTAAACGCTGGGTTCATGAGCAATACGACACGATGGTACGAACCAACACTGTTCAAGGTCCTGGCGCTGCAGATGCTGGTATAATTAGGCTTAAAGGAAGTAAAAAAGGTTTGGTAGCAAAAACAGATTGCAACGGTCGATATGTTTATTTGAATCCACGTAGAGGAGGGCAAATTGCTGTAGCCGAATCGGCTCGTAATGTGGTGTGTTCTGGAGCTAAACCCATGGCAATAACCAACTGCCTAAATTATGGTAATCCCTATAAACCAGAAGTGTATTGGACGTTTAAGGAATCACTTGCTGGCATGGGTGATGCGTGTAATAAGCTAAACACTCCAGTGACAGGTGGAAATGTAAGTTTTTATAATGAAAATCCTGAGAGTGCCATATTCCCAACTCCCATTATTGGTATGCTCGGTGTAATCGAAGACGTTGAAAAACATAAAATGTCTCCATCATTCAAAAAGGAAGGCGATATAATATTTTATGTTGGTGCTCCTCGAATCGGTTTGGGTGGAACGGAATATCTGAAGGTAGTACATGGATTAACCACCGGTGATGCTCCGATACTTGACTTGGATGTAGAGCTTAAGGTTCAGGAGACCGTATTGGAGGCGATTACTTCAGGTCTAGTCACCGCTGCTCACGATATCTCGGACGGCGGCTTGGGTGTTAGTATTGCAGAAATGGGTATTTTTGGTTCATTAGGGGCCCAAATCGACCTTAGTGTTCTGTCCGGATCTATTTATGAAATCTGGTTCAGTGAGGCACAATCAGGTATAATCCTAACTTGCCAAGCCAATCAAAAAGAGTCCTTAATGAAGCGCTTATCCCAAGGTGGGGTAGACGTCGCACAAATCGGGACCGTTCAAGGGGATGCATTGATATTTGAAGGAGTTGGTTCGGTGAGTCTTGATCAACTTCATAGCAATTATGAAAGTGCGATTCCAAAAGCAATGTCATAGGTTAATTTGGCTAAGTTAACCATCTGCTCGGATACCAGAAAGCCGAGCCATTTATGCTGAGCTATTTACTAGGTGCAAAAAAATCAAAAGTACAGACTTTAGGGAATTACCCAGCAAATAACACTCTCAAGCGCAGCTGCTTTTAGTAGGGTCTCTTGCCATTCTAACTCCGGATCCGAATCGCTGGTTATGGCACCACCTACAGGATAGTACAGTTGATTACCTTGGATAATGGCAGTTCGGATGACCACATTAAAATCAAAGTCATCATTTGGGCTCAGATACCCAATGGCCCCTGAGTAAATACCTCTTTTGTAGGACTCGTACCGTTCTATAGCCTGCATAGCCGCAATTTTTGGTGCGCCCGTCATCGAACCCATTGGAAAGCTATGACGAATAGCGTCAAAGCTACTATAATTTGGTGCTATTTGTGCATGTACTTTACTCACTAATTGGTGCACCGTCCGAAAGGATTGAACCTCAAACAGAGGATCAACATGCACACTTCCCTTTAGGGCCACCCTATGTAAGTCATTTCGAACTAAATCTACAATCATCAGGTGCTCAGCTTTGTTTTTACGGCCTAGTAATTCCTGTTTAATGCGCTCACGTTTATCTGATTGGTTGCGACCCAGCGTTCCCTTGATAGGCTCCGACCACAAATGCTCCCCCCGTTTTGCTAAATAACGTTCAGGAGAAGCCGAACAAACCTGTATCCCAAGTCCAGAGGGGAGATCGTAATTGAAATAGCTGGCAAAAGGAACCGGCCCATACTCCCGCATAGCTCGATAAAGCGCAACAGGAGGCCCCTCAAAGGTGTACTTTAGTGCATGAGAAAAATTCATTTCATAGTAGTCCCCCTCATGAATATCCGCCTTCACCGACTCAATAGTATGTAGATATTGACCTTTCGAAAGCCCCTCTAGAGGCCTAATAATAAATTCCTGCGACTCCGAGGAACTGCCTACAAAGCGTTCCTGAAGTTCGGCCCATCGCTGTTCACCCTCAAGCCACTCCACCTTATCATTTAGCTTATTTTCTTGGCTTGAAGTAGCTGTTTTTGCCAAAATCCCAGGTTCCATAAACCATAAATCAGCCGCTTCATATAATTCGGTATGTCCACTCTCTAGATTTTCTATGAGGTTTTTCAAATCATAGCCCAAATATCCAAACCACCAACTCTGTTTTTGCGCTATTTTCAAAGCTGACCATAGATCAATATGATCCAGTAAAACAGAATACCAAATATTTTTTTCTCTGGTTGATGTGTGCCCTGAATCGCCGGATGAAGATTTATCATCCAGTATAGTCTTTTGTGTTGTAGTATCCGTTTTATCCTGCGTGCTAGTCCAGTCTAAGCTTGGAAACGCTTGAAACAGGGTATAGGCTATGGTACCAGCCACCCATAGCCGCTGTTTATACACCATAATTTGACCCACTGGGTCTCCAGCAATCCAATGATATTGACTTTCCCTATGTTCATTAAGTTGTGATTCCAACAAGACCATGGGGCCAACCTTTGGAAGTACAGATAGTGCATTATCAATGAAGAAATGAGTAGTCAATGTTGTGGGGAACTTAAACGGATTTCCCTCTCAACTAGGATTGCAGCTGAGTTGGTTGAAGTTTGCATAAGTTAAAAACAATTCATCAGACAAAAATACTGTTTTTGGCGTTTTTTTGGACCTCTTTTATGTACCTTTATGGCAGTTAGTACAGACAGGTCTCTAAACAGGGACATTTTTTGAGTTAAGTATTACCGATGTATAAAGAACTTATAAAGCCGCTTCTTTTCCTTATGGACGCCGAACATGCCCATGAATGGGCAATATGGATTGCCAACAAAACGAACCGTTCAGATATACTCCAAAATATAGTGCACCGACTTTATGGAGTGGCCGATGCAAAATCAAGCGAACAAATTTGGGGACTTCATTTCAAAAACCCACTCGGTTTAGCAGCTGGATTTGACAAAAACGGAACGACCCCTCGTGCCATGCAGGCTTTAGGCTTTGGTTTTATCGAAGTTGGTAGTATTACTGCTCATTCATCCACGGGTAATCCAAAGCCCCGCGCCTTTAGACTACCCAAAGACCATTCTTTAATAAACAGGATGGGCCTGAATAACGAGGGGGCAGCCAGAATTGTAGAGCGGTTAAAAAAGCTTCAATTGGACATTCCGTTGGGCGTAAATATTGCCAAAACTAATGATCCATCTATCGAGGGTAATGCAGCCGTGGAAGATTATGTTGAATCCTACCTTCTAGCTCAACAGGTGGCCGATTACATCACAATTAATATTTCCTGTCCAAATACAGGAGAGGGTAAAACCTTTGAAGATCCAGGTGCACTTAGTGAATTATTAGCTGGGATTAAGCAGAAAGCCAGTCAGGTGGACCCGCCCGCAAAGCAACAAGGAATCTCTTTTTCTTCCACCTACGCATATGTCCCAACTACCGTAAAATTTTCAGTGGATACCACTCATAAAAATTTGGTAAAATTAGTAGCAATTTGTGAAGACTATGGAATTGACGGCTATGTTGCCACAAATACATCTAATAGTAGGGAAGACCTCTGGCACTCCGAACAAGAGCTTTCCTCGATAGGACAGGGGGGATTGAGTGGACGAGCTATAGCTAAAAGAAGTTTAGAGATGACACGTTGGCTTTCGGAGGAATTAGTGGAAGGCAAACCGATTATTTCTGTGGGTGGAATCGATTCGGTAAACTCAGCACTCGAACGTCTTGAGGCTGGTGCCCACCTACTTCAAATCTATACCGGGCTCATTTATGAAGGCCCCGGCTTAGTTTCGGATATTGCTAATGCGTGTACTCGCAATTAAGCTGGCTTTTAATCGCAGATTAGCTGCTAAGGCTACTCTAGCTCGGACGGGTCAATAACTATCTCACAAACTATTCGGATGGAGCGGCCATTTATAATGGTAGGTTCAAAAGCAACCTCCGATGCCAATCGGGAATTGATTGCGTCCACTAAATCTGGACTTAGCTCCGCATTGGAAGTAGAATCGACGTTCTCAAAACGATCGATGATTCCCCGTTCATTAATAAAGAAGCGGTAGCTCACTGGACTTATGATAACCCCTTCAGGATAAGAAATGCTTGACAATAACGCCTGTAATCCTCCTCTGAAAGATGGGGTGCTATCTAGGTCAACGCATGATTGATAATCATCTATAGTCGATCGCTCTTCTACCGAGCTGGCTAAATCTGAAATTTGCGTAAGTGAATCATTTGAAAATGAGTCCATGCTTAGTGAGTCGGGTTGTAATGAATCAGCCAAAAATCCATGAACCTCTAAGGAATCATTTAATGAGCTGTCAAAG
>DCQQ01000043.1:42043-54681 GCA_002323515.1 Balneolaceae bacterium UBA1514
GATTTTTTACTGGGTTCATGAATACAGAGTCATAGACCGCTAAGTAGTTTCGAGCTATATCCCAATTCGGACCTGTGTAAGGGAATAAGTCATACCAAACAGGCTCTACAAGATTTGAGTCTAACAAGGTAGCTAGTTCTTCCTCTTCCATCGGATCAAGTAGGCTATCTTGCAGGCTTATTTCTATAGAATCCTTAAAAGCAAGCAGATTAGCTTGGCCGGTAACCCAACGCTCTTGTTCGGTGAGCCACCGAGCTTGATTTTGTTGGTACAAACTATCCATGGTGATGTTTTCGATGTAGTGTGTAAGACCAATACGATAGGCTTGTTCGCCAAGAATTGAATTCCCTGCAGATATACCCCAACTAAATAAACTATCTAAACCAACCTGGGTACCCATTCCAAAGCTGTTATACAGTTTCCGAAACGTGTCATACTCACTTGGTTTTGCGCTGCTATCTTGTACCATAGGGATTGAAAAATGTTCGGCTGTGCGTTTTGCGTAGACGGTATTGGGGAAGTTTTGAACAATTATTACCCCCAATTCTTTTGCGCGATCTATTTGATCTCTGGTTGATGCAATCTCAGCTAGAGAATACAAGGATACTGGGGCTACTTTACTTTGCGGCCGTTCTGACCAAACCTTAGAAAAATAGTATTCTGCACTATCGGTGTCATTCAGGTTTAAAAAAAATAGGTTACCGATTCCGTGATAGTAGGTGGAGAGCCGTTCATAAGCAGAATCTTTATCAGCTGGGTCAAAGGGAATAGCACTGATATCAATAGTGTATTTCTTTTGAAGTTGAAGCGTGTCATTTTCATCGTTGCTGCTTTCAACCTCGCTACTGTCTTGTGTTATAGTATTACGAGCGAGAGATTCAAAACGCCAATAATCCGTCAGGGACCTTCCCATCCAGAGAGCGTTAAACTGCTGAGCTGCGTCGGCACTCACTCGTTGGTCTAGTTCATTTAGGAATCCGCTATTAGAAGAGATATTAGGTCCTGTATTTGCTTCGCGATCGATGGTTACAAGGGTGTTGGCTCGGTCTTCTTGTTCTTGTTGGAGCCGCTCCAGTTCCGCTTGTTGCTTCTGCTGAATTATTTGAATCACTGAGTCAAATTGGGCAGGTTCCAGCGAACCCAAGTACAATAAACTGTCTTCTAGTTGAACGTTCGATTTTAACCGCACATATTCACCAAAAGACGCCGATAATTCTTGAGCATTATAATATTCTGGAAGATTTTCTGAGGGCACGTTAATCCGTGCTGCCGAATCGTAATAAGCGGCAGCGAGGCTAAAGTTGTTGTTGTTAAACCGATAAATATTTGCTAAGGTATAATAAGTTAGTGCTTTCGTACGCGCTTCTGCTGGAAATAGTTGATCCCTTAACAAATCTAAGAAAATGGTTTCGGCCTTTTCAGGTCTGTTTCTTTGCAGTTCGGTTAGCCCTAATTCCAAACGAAGATCAGCGACATACTCGGTGTTCTTATCATCCTTAACCATGTCTGCCAAAACAGAATAGGCTTCATCTACTAAACCAAGTTGTCTCGCTACATCCGCTTTTTTCTTTTGAGCTTCGAATTGTATTTCATAGTTAAAGTAATAATCCGATACACGGTCAAAGGCAGTAAAGGCATTCTGGGTATACCCTTGGAAATCATGGAGCTGTCCTAGCAGAAAAAAAGCTCGCTCTTTCAACGCTCTACCAGGTAATGAAGCAGCCGATTGCTCGAGCAGTGGAATAGCGGCCTCATAATTTTGTCTGGCCACATAAAGCTCAGCCAGCATCGTGAGTATCTGAGCTTCCATATTTCCCAACCACTTCACATCATAGCTAGTTCGTTGTTCTTCTAGGTACTGCACGCCTTGAGTGAACAGTTCAAGCTCCATAAATACTCTAGCCTTCCAGAAAACACCTTTTTGTTGCAATAAGGGATCGTCTGTGGTTAGTAACAATTCATCGAATTTTTGGTCAGCAGAAAAGTACTCTGTTCTAAAGAAATAGGACTTTCCAATTAACTCTAAGGCATTGTCTACCCATTTACTTTCTTTGTGATCTCGTAAGATATCAGCCCCTTTATCAATGGTGTTTTGGAGTTCTTGCATTCCAGCACCAAGAGGGGTTTGGTAGACCTTGATAGGAATTAGAAAATTGTATTTTCTGGTTTGCTCAGTACTTTTGATGTACCCTTGTCCGTAGCTTAACTGGGCGTTGTAAAAAGTGTTGTAGTAGGCATTGAAGTTGACAAATCGAGATGAAAATTGCCCCGAACAACCTAGCAGTACAACACTGAACAGTAATATTCGGGATATAATTTGCATGTGGGAATGGAATTATTCAATAATACTTATTTTCACCATGTTGGTACGGCCTCTTTGAGCCGTAGGCATACCCGTGGCTACAACTACTCGGTCACCTACTTTTACTTGGCCATTATCTTTGAGATAATCCTCCATAATCTTTACACTTTGTTCTGTATCGAAGAGTTGTCTTAATCGGATAGAGCGAACTCCCCAAACAAGATTCAATTGGCGGCGTACTTTTTGAGATTCAGTGAAAGCAAAAATCGGCACTTTAGGTCTGAATTTAGCAATTCGGCGAGCCGTACTCCCAGAATGGGTAATGGTACTTATTAATGCGCTATCAGCTTTTTCGGACAACAAAACGCAAGTATGAGCAAGTGACTCGATAATTTGTTTGTCTGGATCGGTTGGTTTGTTGTATTCCAGGCTGTTATAGAGTTGTATTCTACGCTCTTCAATTTTCCTACAAATACGGTCCATTACGTTTACTGCTTCCATGGGGTATTTACCTGCTGCAGTTTCTCCAGAAAGCATGACAGCGTCAGTTCCATCGAGTACTGCATTAGCCACATCTGAGGTTTCGGCTCGAGTGGGTCTTGGGTTTTTAATCATAGAATCGAGCATCTGGGTAGCAGTGATTACAGGCTTACCAACCGCCCTACATTTTTCGATAATAGTTTTCTGAATAAAAGGTACTTCTTCGGCTGGTATTTCAATGCCCAAATCACCTCGAGCGACCATAATACCATCGGCTTGCTCAATGATTGCATCTATACATTCAACGGCTTCAGGTTTTTCTATTTTAGCAATTACGCCAGCCTCAGAGCCAAGATCCTTCAATAATTTTTTTAAATCTATCACTTCTTTGGGATTTCGTACAAAAGACAGGGCAATGTAATCGGCATCCATTTTAACAGCGAATTCCAGATCTTTTCGATCTTTCTCCGTTAGGGCAGGTATAGATATTTTTACATTTGGTAAGTTTACCCCTTTACGAGATTTTAATAATCCACCTACAATAACCTTTATTTTTAGTGTTTTTTCTAGGCATTCAGTTACTTTGAACTCCAAGAGTCCATCATCTAAGAGAATGGTATTACCCACTTTGGCCTCCTGTGGGAGCTTATCATAGTCAATAGGTACATAGTCAGATGTTCCAATGATTTGTTCGGAGGTTAAGGTGATTTCACTACCCTCCACCAATACCTGTCCATCGTCTTTCATTTGTCCCACTCTAATTTTTGGACCTTGTAGATCCGCTAAAACGGGTATGCTATAGTTAAATTCACGTGCAGCCTTTCGTATGAATCCGATACTGCGTTCATGAATTTCGTAAGCGCCATGGGAGAAATTGATTCGGGCAACATTCATCCCGTGAAGCAATAGGTTGTTAATACCTTCCTGAGTAAAACAACTGGGTCCGATGGTACAAACGATTTTTGTTTTTCGACGAGGAGTGATCATATGCATATAAGTAATTTGATGATATTATAGCAGTCTTTGGAAGATACTACACTAATGTAAAGATAATTTAATTGTTTGTAAGCTACTGAAACGATTTCAGCATTTTTTTACTACTATATAGTGACGTTATCAATTTTTATTTGATCGTGAAACTTGGTTGTGTAAAAGAACTACGTAATACGCAACATTGGAGCATATTTTTATACATTATATATGCAGCCATCTGCCAAATTATTTATTGCATGCAAAAAAAAATAAATATAGCACTTCAATCTGTGCCTAGAGTTCACCTAGGTAGGTTAATTATCATGTTACCCTTCTTGTTAGGCTATTTTTTTGTGGGCTGTAATAATGCATATATAGAAGAAGTGGATAGGGCGGCGGATTATGATTATAGACCCGGCTATCCTGAGCTCAGGGTGGTAGGTGCTGGTTTAGTAGATGTTGAGACGGATAGTGCCTTTATTGAAATATCGGCAGAGGTAGTTTATGCAAGTCTCGTATTCAAAAAGATAGACGAGTTGTTTCAGTCGTCTATTGAATTGGATGTTCAACTCGCTGATCAAAATGAACCAGATCGACTAATAAAGTCTGATAATACCGAATATGTGATTTCTGATTCTACTTCATCGGTAGTCAATAGTCAGGATGCATATACTATTAAGAGAAGTATACCAGTAGATCCTGGAGTGTACACCGTCCGAGTAATACTAAGAGATGCCTCAAATGAACGAGAAAGCTATCGAGAACTTTCAATTGAGATTCCAAATCCGACCGAAAAGCGTAGCCATCTAACCAATATTCAGGTATTTGCAAAAGATCAGAAAGCCAGTAATTCATTTTTTGAAGCAATAACCACTTATAACTTGTCGGAGAGAAGCGATTCGGTTCGCTTGGTATTTCAAGTAACAAATAACAAAATCAATGAGCCGCAAACCATAGACACCCGTCTTTTAAAATTTGACTCAGATACCTCACATGCTCGGCCTATGAGTTGGCCTGATTATACCCCCGCAAGTGTGCCTTATAAAGGGATTGATTATGGGGAGTTTGAAGTATTGAATAATTCTAAGCGTATACTTAGTCAACCAGGCACTGTTACTATTGAGTTTTTCTTTGAAGAACTAACGAGAGGTAATTACCGATTTGAAGTTCGTACGGAAGTAGGAGGAGAAGAAATCTACAAGGCTCGAGATTTTAGCGTAAAAAGTCCGCATTACCCTTCGCTTAGAATACCCAATGAATTAGCTGCACCTTTAGTGTACTTGATGAGAGAAGAAGACCATGAGAAATTAATGTCTATCTCAGACCCAAAAGAGCAAAAATTGGCTGTAGATCGATTTTGGCTCTCAAATATCAAGAATACTACCAAAGCGTTACAGGTTATCGAACTCTATTATGAGCGGGTAGAAGAAGCAAATAAGCAATTTTCGAATTATAAGGAGGGTTGGAAGACCGATATGGGCATGATGTACATCCTTTTTGGACCACCCTGGTATATTGAAAGTACATTAGAAATGAAAACATGGAGGTACTCTAATGATTTCTATAATCCTGAAAGTAACTTTACCTTCAAATCTTACAAGTTTAAAAATAAATATTATCCATTTGATAATTTTCAACTTCTCAGAAATCAACAGTATTTCAGTTTGGAATACAGACAAACACAGAAGTGGTTAAGTGGAAGTATTTTGAGGGACAATATTTAGTTGTAAAAAAATATGTTAATATTTATTTTATTTTAATTACATATAGTTTACATTAAGCTGTCTGCATAAAACAGTTGTCTGCATATTGCAGAAAAGTTTTTAACAAATACTAATTACTAAATAATAAAACTTAACTAGAGGTCATCTATGTTCAAGAAGCTACTCTCACTAGCAATCCTGTCTAGTTTATTTACAGTCAGTGCTTTTGCTCAAAGTGGAACATTATCTGGTACGGTAACTGATGCCAGTACAGGCGAATCACTACCGGCAGTAAATGTCGTATTAACAGAAATCATGAAAGGTGCATCTACCAATGCTGATGGGGAATACCAAATTTCAGGTATTGAACCAGGTACATATACAGTAGAAGTAACTTATATTGGCTACTCAACAATCTCTCAAGATGTCAGTATTTCAGCTGGGACTAACACTCTCAATTTTGAAATGGCCACGGATATCGGCTTACTCGATGAAATCGTTGTCTCAGGGGTTGCCGATGGTACACCAAGAAAAAAATTAACAGTTTCAGTTGCTAAAGTAGATGCTGCTCAGTTGAGTAAAGTACCTGCAACATCGGTTGCTAGCTCACTTTCTGCGAAGGTATCTGGGGTTCAAATACGAACTACATCTGGAACACCTGGTGGTTCTGCTGATATTCAGGTTCGATCTGATAACAACCTTAGCGTGGGTTCAAATCCACTTGTTATTGTGGATGGTGTCATTATAGAAGGAGGATTAGGTGACATAAATACGGATGACATCGAAAGTATAGAGGTTGTAAAAGGTGCTGCTGCATCTGCTCTTTATGGATCTCGTGCAGGTAATGGTGTTGTAGTAGTTAGCACAAAGCGTGGCGCAGGACTTGCAGATGGTGACGTTAATGTTACTATACGCCAAGAAGTTGGATTTCAGAATCTAGACAAATTCATTGATTTAGCAGAGCATCATGC
The DNA here is from genome assembly GCA_002323515.1 of Balneolaceae bacterium UBA1514. Taxonomy (GTDB): domain Bacteria; phylum Bacteroidota; class Rhodothermia; order Balneolales; family Balneolaceae; genus UBA1275. Next base: position 48,472 of record DCQQ01000043.1, read on the forward strand.
ATTCGGACTCGCAGCTGATGCAGCGCCTGACACCGATAATGATGGAAGACCAGATTACACAAATTATGCTGGTGTAGTTTATCCAGCTGGTTACATGGGAGGATATGATCCTAACATCATTGGATCAAGAGTTACAGAAGATGACCAATACATGGACAATGAATTTGCATTCAATCAAAATATTCAAGAACAATTTTTCCAGACTGGTACTAATATGACCAATTACTTTGCTCTTGCATCAAGGGTAGGTGGCATCAACTTATTTACAAGTTTCGAAAACAACCAACAAGAAGGTATTATCCCTAATACAGATGGTTATGGTAGACGTAATTTTAGAGTTAATACCGACTGGCAAGTTAATGACTGGTTAAAGATTTCTACATCTAACTTAGTGATTAGAACTACTTCTAATACACCTGGTGGTGGATCTGGTCTATTTTTTGATCTTGTACTTGCTGAGCCCGATAATAATTTATACATGAATAACCCAGTTGACGGTCAGGCATATTATCTAAGACACAATCACTGGAGTAATGAAGAAAATCCACTATATGGTACTTCTAAGAATGATAGAGACACTTATGGACAAAGGTTCTTAGGTAACTATTCAGCAACAGCTGATGTTACTGATTGGCTAGAGTTAAAAGCTACTTACTCTATGGAGAATAATAATGAGCGCTATACATCATTATATCCTTATGATTATTGGATAATTGGTGGAAGTGACCCATACGGAATTACGTATTCTGAAGGTTCTCTATACAAGTACTCACAAGAAACACAGTCTGAGAACACACAGCTTTTTGCAACTACTAGATTCCAGTTTGGTGATCTTTTTGCAAAATTCCAGTTTAGTTACTTAAATGAAGATTTCCATACTGAATGGTTCAATGCTTCTGGTAATGACTTTAAGGTGTTAGGGATCCCTGGCTTTGACGCAATGGACCCTGCTGATATCACTGCGGATAATTATCAGGCTGATATTAGATCAGAAAACTATTTCGGTATTATGTCTTTAGACTATGACGACAAGTATTTGTTTGATGCGATGTATAGATTGGATCAGTCATCTCTCTTTGGTGAAGACAATAGAACCAATCCATACTACAGAGTATCTGCAGCATACCGTATTACTGAAGATTTTGATTTAGAAATGTTTGACGAATTAAAAGTTCGTGTTGCTCAAGGAACTGCTGGTATTCGACCATCGTTTGCATGGCAGTATGAGACATTCTCTTTAGTTTCTGGTAGTACAAGTAAATCACAGTTAGGTAACAAAGAATTGAAGCCTTCTGAAACAAAAGAAACTGAATTTGCTATAAACGGTACATTCATGCAGAACTTCAGTTTTGAGTTCATATATGCACAATCAACTACTACTGATCAATTCCTAAACGTACCTTTATTGCCAGTAACTGGTTATTCAAGTCAGTATCAGAATGCAGGTACATTAGAGGGTGAAACTTTCGAATTCAACCTGCAAGCTAATTTAATCAGAACTAAAGATCTGCTTTGGGATATGGGTTTAACTTGGTCTAAGTCATCTCAGACTATTACTGAGTTAAGCGTACCTCCATTCCAGTCTGGTCCTAGTGGTCTATTTTACATCCGAGAAGGCGAGACTTATGGTGCTATCTACGGATATGACTGGGTTACTTCTCTAGCTCAAATTGAATCAAACCTTGCTTCTTATGGTGGAACTATGGCCGATTATGAGGTAAATAACCAAGGTTATGTGGTTGCAGCAGGAACGCAAGGTACTGTAGACGAAAAACCTATAAAAATGAAAGATGAGTTCGGTAACAATGCTTTTGTCAAAATCGGTGATGGACGTCCTGACTGGACAGCTGGTTTATCTAATACTGTTAGCTGGAAAGGATTATCAGCCTATGTATTGATTGATTTTAAGCAAGGTGGAGATGTTTACAATAGAAAAAGCCAATGGTTAACTAGAGATAGTAGAAATGGTATTATGGATGTAGCAGGGTTACCTGAAGCAGAGAAAAAGACTATGACTTACTATCAAACATTCTACGATGTTAACACTAACAACAGATATTGGGTAGAGGACGGTACTTATATCAAACTAAGAGAAGTTTCATTAAGCTACCAATTCACACCTGATAATCTAAGTCTACTAGGTGACCAAATGGAGAATATTACATTCTCTGTATTAGGTAGAAACTTATTGACAATAACAGATTACAGTGGTTACGATCCTGAAGCTGGTAGTATCAGAAATCCATTTGATGCAACAGGTCAGTATCCAAACTTCAGAAATATCGCGTTCTCTGTTAAATTTGACTTTTAATAATTAACTTAATTCATCATGAAAAATATGAAAAATAGAATATTAACGATTGCAATAGCTGGTATGGTAACACTTGCCAGCTGTGCTGATCTGACTGTTGAAAACCTCAACAATCCAGATACTGAACGTGCATTATCATCTGTATCAGATTTGACTACACTTGCTGAAGGTCTTATCAAATCATGGCACAATGGTATTCATAGTTATAGTGGAATGGGTATGCCAACTGCAGTACTTGCTGATGCAGCTTCCTGTTCTTGGGGTAATGTTGGAATGCGTGAGATGGGTACTGAGCCACGTCCAGCGTTTGATAATGCACCAAACTATGGCTACAGATATTTGACTGCTACACCATTTAGCAGTATGTACTCAATTAATTCATCTGCTTCAGATGTTATTAAAGCTATTCAAAACCCAGATATCGATTTTGGCTCTGATGCTGCTAGAGTAGAGGCTATTGCGCGATTTGCTCAAGGTATATCGATGGGTTACATTGCTTTAGCATTTGATAGAGGTTACATAGTAGATGAAAATTCTGCAGGCGAAGCTTTAACGAGTCCTACTCTAATTCCATACAGTGAATTGATGGACCACGCTATCGCTAAATTAGTAGAAGCTGCTACTATAGCTGGTGCTAACTCTTTTACTATAAGTGAAGCTGTTATAAATACTCCTGGTGGTCTTGATAACGCAGGCTTTGCAGCTTTAGCGCACTCGTTTGCTGCTAGGTTTTTAGCAAACGAAGGTAGAACTGAAGCTGAAAGAGCTGCTACAGATTGGAATGCTGTCATTACACATGTTAGTAATGGTATTACTTCTGACTTCAACATCAACAACGATCAATGGGAGACAGGATTTTGGTATAATGAGCATTATATCTATTTAGTGTATCCAGGATGGGCTCGTGTTGACATGAGAGTCATCAATATGATGGATAATTCTTATCCTTCTCATAACCCTGATGGTGCTGACTTCCCAGCGCAAGACTCTGCACGTATTTTTGATAACGCTGAAGTTGATGATAGACTATGGACTGATTATACTCACCTATCTTCAAATAACTTTAGACCAGAGCGTGGATTATATTTCTTTTCAAGCTTCCGTTATACACGTCATAACGAATACATCGGACCTTGGGAAGCTGTAATGCAAGAAATATCAATGTCTGAAATGCACATGTATCATGCTGAAGCTTTAGCACAAACTGGTAACCTAGCCGGTGCTGCTGCTATTCTTAATGATCCTGCTGGTGCGAGAAAAGTACGTGGTGGACTTCCTGATGTTGCTGCTGACGCTGCTGCTATTCATGCTGCGATTCATCATGAAAGAATGGTTGAATCATTCCTTGACGGTGTTGGTAATGAGTGGTTTGACATGAGAGGTAGAGATATGCTACAAGCAGGTTCACCTCTACACTGGCCAATTCCAGCTGAAATCCTAGAAACTCTAGGGGTAACAATTCCTTTTTACACTTATGGTGGAGCAAGTGAACCAGTTGGTAATGGTGGAGAAGGAACTAGTTGGGCTGCTGGTACTGCTTCTGGTGCTAAAGCTTGGAGATAGATTACTTCACTTAATTTAATTCAAAAGCCTCAACATAAGTTGAGGCTTTTTTTTTGTCCTTAATTAAATGCATATAAAAATGAAAAAAACCAGATCATCGTTATTTGCTACAATTCTATTCTTTTTAATCAGCTGCAATAACGATCAATCATCTAATAATGTAGTTGTAACTCCACATCCTCTTGCAACAGAAGTTGGTCAAATTATATTTGATCTAGGTGGTAATGCATTTGATGTTGCTGTTGCGTCTGGATTTGCACTCTCTGTAGTAGAGCCCTCAATGAGTGGTATTGGAGGTCGTATGCAAGCTATATATTTTACTAATGACTCATTAGGTGGTATTGATGGCACGACTCAAGTACCATTATCATATATACATGATGAATATGTAGATGGATATAAATTTATTGGTATACCTGGTGTTGTTCATGGGTTAATAAATTTACATGAAGGCAGGGGACGTTTATCTCTTGAAAAACTTATTCAACCAGCTATCAATTTGGCAAATAATGGATTTAAATTGACCCAAGGTAATGCAATACGTCTAAACTATGCCGCTACACATTTAATTAATAACTCTAAAACTGATAAATATTTTCTTAGTAATAGTATATATCAAGTCGGTGATACATTAATTCAAAAAGATCTTGCTAACGTATTAACCGAAATATCTAACAATGGTATTGATGGGTTCTATAGTGGATGGGTTGCAGATAAAATTGCAAAGGATATGGAAAGCCATGGTGGTTATGTCACTTTAGATGATTTGCGTGATTATAAATCGGGTAATTCAGTATTAGTTAGTGGTGAATTAGACAAATATAGCGTCCATAGTCTATATCTCCCTTCATTTGGTCCTATTGTAATTCAGTTAGTACAATTACTAGATAGCTGGCCAAATGGTATAGAAAATCCTGAAGATTATATAAATATGTTTTACTCTATTTCACAATATGTATATAGTAATAGCAGAGAATTGCTGTTTTTACCTGATTCTTTAAAAAACATAATATCCCATGATTACAACAACATATTATCAAATAAAATTAGTAAAGAATGCTGCTCAAAAAAATTAATACATGATAATCAAGACGGGAATACTGCGCATATTTCTGTTGTTGATTCTTATGATAATACGGTTAGTCTGACGCAAACTGTTGGACCGCTTATGGGTTCTGGTGTAATAACTGATTCTTTAGGCTTTGTATACGCGACAACAATGGGTAGCTATTTGGGTATTACAGAAGCTAATCAAAGAGCTTATTCACATATAAGTCCAACAATTATTCTTGAAAACAATTCTCCTGTAATGGTTTTGGGTGCTGCAGGCGGTAGTCGTATACCAACTTCCATAGCTCATGTTATTTACAGACATCTCGTTATGAAAAAAAATTTAGAATCGGCTGTTAGCGAATTCCGGATTCATCCAGATACTGAAAAAGCTTTAATTGAATATCATAATGGAGTCGAATTTGAATTTATTCCAGACTCAATCCTTTTTAAATATGAATTAATAGATTCTCCTGCTAGATTTGGGCGAGTCCAGGCTATTTCAAGGGTAAATAATTCAAATAAATGGATTGGTGTCTCTGATCCAGATTGGGAAGGTAAAGTTTATACTTCTTCTAGTAATTAGAAAATATGTTATGAAGATTATACTTGATAAGTATACATACGTTTCTTGAAAGAATTCGTCATGATTTATATTTCATTTCCTTCAGGGTAACAAAGACTCCAAACACTAATTCGATAATTCCACCCATTATTCCACCATAATGAAAGGGCTGTTTTGACGTTAAACAAAAAAATCCCGAAATAATTAGACATAATCCTAGCACCCAATACAATCTCATTCCGTAAATAGATTGAAAAATAAAATACCTTATACCAATGGTCATCAACATAATAGGATAAAACCATAGGTTCTGTATTTGAAAAATAGAATAGGATATAAACAATCCTACAAACAAAATAATAGTACTTTCAGTAGCTAAGGTTACTAGAGGATTATCTTTATGAGGCTTTCCAGTTCTATTTAATAATTTGGCAGATAGTACTCCAAAGGGATAAATAAGCATTCCGCCAAAAAAGAGTACTAAAATACTCACCTCTTTGGTAAAATACATACCAGACAGTCCTGAAATCAGCCATATTACTCCGGAAATTAAAATTCCAGTTCCTCCACCTAAATAGGCAACACGCATATCTTTTTGAAGATCTTTAAAGTACATATAATTGTATTTTGAAATGGTTTTTCTCCAAAAAAAAACGGTTACACTATAATAGTATAACCGTTTTGTCATTTTTGTGGCGGGGACAGGATTCGAACCTGCGAC
>DCQQ01000025.1:0-723 GCA_002323515.1 Balneolaceae bacterium UBA1514
CAATCTTTTATGTCTAATCAGATACTTACTCATTCTGAACAAGAACAAATCCGCAGGGAAAAAAGAGCTCAACTAATCGATATGGGCGTAAATCCCTATCCCCCGGAGTTCAATCAAACACACAACAGCACAGAGGTAATTTCCGATGAAAGCCTAATAAGCGAAGAAAGCGATGAGAACAAAGCTCTAGTGTCAGTAGCGGGAAGGGTTATGGCTCGTCGAATTATGGGAAAAGCAGCATTTTTTCATATTCAAGACAGTCAAGGCACCCTTCAAGTTTATATTCGACGGGACGATGTAGGAGTGGAAGAATATAATACAGTCTTCAAAAAATTGGTGGACATTGGTGATATAGTCGGGGTAATAGGATTTGTATTTAAAACCCGAACAGGCGAGACAACCGTACATGCAGAGCAATTTCAATTGTTAACTAAAACACTGCGTCCACTGCCTACCCCAAAAGAAGTGGAAAACGAGCAAGGCGAAAAAGTAATCTACGACGCTTTTTCGGATAAAGAACTTCGATACCGCCAACGCTATGTAGACCTAATTGTTAATCCAGAGATTAAAAAAACCTTTATTTTGCGCACAAAAATGGTGCAAAGCATGCGTAACTTCATGAACGAACGGGGTTATCTAGAAGTTGAAACCCCTATTCTACAGCCCATTTATGGTGGAGCCTCTGCAAGGCCATTTGTGACTCATCATAACACCCTGGATATG
>DCQQ01000025.1:1125-18361 GCA_002323515.1 Balneolaceae bacterium UBA1514
TTCAGAAATGAGGGTCTTTCTCGGTTTCATAATCCTGAATTTACTCAGGTTGAACTGTATGTGGCCTACAAAGATTATGAGTGGATGATGGATTTCACTGAAAAAATGATTGAAAATGCAGCCAAAGAACTACATATAAGTTCAAAAGTTAGTGTGGGAGAGCATGTCATTGACTTCAGCTCACCTTGGCCAAGAATCCCTATTTTTGAAGCCATAGAGCAATATACCGGGCATCAGTTATACGGTAAAAATTTAGGTGAATTAAAGAATATCGCCAAGGTACTCCATATAGAAATGGACGAAAGCTTTGGTCTTACCAAAATTATCGATGAAATATTCGGAACCTATGTAGAGCCTAAACTCATACAACCTACATTTATCACCGACTACCCTGTTGAGATGAGCCCTCTTACTAAAAAGCATCGTAGCAAAGAAGGTTTAGTAGAACGCTTTGAATGCATCTGTAATGGCAAAGAAATCGCTAATGCCTATACCGAACTCAACGACCCGGTAGACCAACGAGAACGACTTGAGGCTCAAGCATCCCTACGAGCTGGCGGGGATCATGAGGCCATGGCAATAGATGAGGACTTTTTAAGGGCCCTTGAATATGGCATGCCACCTACTGCGGGAATAGGTATTGGAATTGATCGACTTTCCATGATAATGACCAATTCAGAATCCATAAGGGATGTACTTTTCTTCCCTCAAATGAAGCCCGAATAATCATGAGCATGGAGCGATTTTTAGCCTATCGATACTTCTGGGGAAAACGAAGTGGTAATGGCTTTATATCGTTCATTAAAACTATGTCCATAACTGGGGTGGCCATAGGTTCCGCTGGCTTATTAATTGCTTTATCCATTGTACACGGGTTTAAGGAAACTATTCAAGAAAAAGTCATCAATTTTGCCCCACATATAACGGTAAGTAGTTTTTCCAACCAACCGCTTTATCGGGCAGATACACTCCAGACATATCTACAAGATCTAGAAGAACTTGCTTATATTGCACCTATAATACGTGGGCAGGTTATCATACAATTTCAAGAGCGAATTACTGGCGCTATGCTAAAAGGCGTTCCAAATATGTTGGATGACCCCTCTGTACAGCCCTATTTAGAGGCTAGCTCCATCCAAATATCAACATCCGAAATAGCATCACGAGTAACCCCAAAAGTAGCAGCAAGCCAATCTCCACTGAATGGTCTTGTACTGGGACAAGATATTGCTCAAGATTTAGGAGTGAGCATAGGTGACCGAATCATTGTGTACTCGGTTACAGATAAATCTACTAGTGACACCTTTGGAAGCCCTGAACTAAAACAATTTCATGTTAGTCACATTTATAATACAGGAATTGAGTTTTTTGACAGCCAATATGCACTTGCAAACATAGAAATAGTTCGCGAATTACTTTCAATACCCTCACCACAGGCACAAGATCTCGAACTTCGAATTCAGAATCCATCACTCAGCTCTATTGATACATTTGATCGGGTATTAGATCAAAAAATAAGCTTCCCGTACTACAGTGAAACCATCGAAAATCGCTACGGAAACCTGTTTGCTTGGGTCGAATTACAAGAAAACATCATTCCCTTAGTTATAGGTGTGATGATTTTAGTAGCAGCCTTCAATCTCATAGGGGCCATACTAATGATGGTCTTAGAACGAACCCAAGACATAGGCGTCCTTCGAACTCTTGGGGCAACACAGCAACAAATACAACGAATATTTCTGGTTGAAGGACTCTGGGTTTCTATGATTGGGCTCCTCATTGGAATGGGAATAAGTCTCGCTTTTGTTTTTCTACAAAGTGAATTCGAATACATTCGTCTTTCAGAGGAAAACTATTACATGTCAGTTGCTCCAGTGTCCCCTCACTTACTTGATTTTTTGATTGTCCCCTTTGCAACCATTATTCTTTGCACTCTAGCCTCTTGGATTCCTGCTAGAATTGGGGCACGCTTTGATCCTCTTTATGCTATAAAACTAGGCCCTAAATAACGCAAGTGTCTTAAAGTTACCTGCGCTTAGGCTTATTTAATCAAGGTCATTTTCTTGGAATAAACCACTCCATTGCCAGCTACTAGGCGATAGATATAACTACCTGTGGCAAGATTTGATGCTTCAAATGTCAGCTGATAATGCCCTGCAGCAGTATATTTATTCCATAACACATCTACCTCCCTTCCTATTAGATCATATATTCGCACACTCACATGACTAGCTTGTAAAACTTCGAAACTTATTGAGGTTGTTGGATTAAATGGGTTTGGAAAATTTTGCTCAAGTAGAATGCTTGTTGGAAATCCACTTTGCTCTGCAAGCGATTCATCAGAAACAGCTTGCTCAATGATAATGATGACGGAGAACTCAGTAAATAAGCCCTCCTGATCGGTTACCTTACCACTGAGCACCACTTCTCCCACATAGATAGGCGAGTAAATTCGTAAACTTGCTGTAGAATCAACAAGTTCTACCACAATTACTGGTGGCGAAAGATTAAGTTCAAAATCAAGTTCTGAAAACAAATCATCTGAATCTTGAATGACCTCACCCAGAGCAAAAAATAAGGTATCATTTTGATTGAATCGTAGAGTGTCCGGTAAACCTATTAAACTTGGTGGGGTATTGTCAAATGAAACCACATTGGAGCGAATTGCTACAGTTTGAACCGCTAGTTCATTGAATTGATGTTTGGTTATTTCTATTTGACCAATACGAGCAGACTTGGGCCGAAGTTTTAATATCAACAAAACGCCCGATTCTTGGATTGGGTTTGTGGCTGCCAATGAATAAAAAACTTCATTGCTCTGAATATTAACCGCTGAAAAAGCTCCGTCAATTTTGGTCAGAGTACCCTCCGTTATGACTTCAACTAAATCAAACTGAAGACTGTCATATATTAACTCAAAGCCAATACCATAAAGTTCATCATTTTGGCCAACATTCAAATAAATGGGATATGATAAGGTATCCAAAACATGTACCGTTGTATCCGGCATTGATAAAGAAGTCTGAGCTAGTAAGTTTTGCGGTACAAACCCCCAACTAAGGCTGACTACCAGTATAAACAATCCCATCTTAATTGATTTCATAAACTACCGAATAATTGTGGTAAAAAGAATATAAGGGAATGCGTTAAAAATATAACAACCCATAAGTTCAGGTAATGCTATTTAAACATCACTTAATTTAGGTCATACGCTTGGTAATCTCATTTGAACCAACTTCTATTCGATACATATATACCCAACTCGATAAATTAGCGATATTCCAACTCGCTGTATACGATCCTACTTTTTTATGCTCATATATCAATCTTTCGACACCAAACAATGATATATGAATCTGATTGTCTCGCTGTTGAATCATTTGTTGCAGACATTCTGGTAACTGATCAAGTCCAACGAAGGATATACAATTGGGTAGATCTATAATCATTTCAGTATAATAATACCTATTGCTGGGACTGAAAATTATACTTCAATGGTTGAATTACCATCAAAAGTGTCGACTAATGACTAATCTAACTTAGCAAGTACAGGATCGGCTTTCTTAAAAGCAAACCACAGGCAATTTCATCTAATAAACCAACCTTATATTGTAGAATTTAAGACGCATCAAAAGAAGCGACGTCCCCATTCGCAGTCACATCTGCAGCTAATGAATCATCATTTACTAATGGGAAATGAGGTTGTAGATAGACGGAATTTCGTATAATAAAAGTAGCATCTAATTCAGAAATGCTTTGATCATTTGTTACATTACCACATAACTGACTAGCAATCAAATATGGGATTATCAGATCAGGATGTGCCTCCTCGTTGATATTGATACTGGACATGGTAATGTCAAACTTACCAGCTGAAAAACCAAGAACTTTCAGTGCAAAAAATGATTTGGCCAGCAGGGTTGAACCCACCAATAAAGAGCATACTTTAAATTTTATAACATATTATCTACTGTAGACCACTCGATACCAAAAGCCTCAGCTACATCTTCATAAACAATGGTGCCCTCTACAATGTTTACCCCTTTTAGTAGTTCTACATCATCTTTAACCGCCTTTTTCCACCCTTTATTGGCTAAAGCAACCGCATAGGGAAGCGTCATGTTAGTCAAGCCTAAGGTAGAGGTATATGGCACAGCACCAGGCATATTGGCAACACAGTAGTGTAGAATTTCGTCCACAAAATAGACAGGGTCTTGATGTGTAGTGGGTTTTGAGGTTTCAAAACAACCACCTTGGTCAATGGCTACATCAACCAAAACGGTACCGGGCCTCATATGACTGAGCATTTCGCGTGTGATAAGATGTGGTGCCTTTGCGCCTGGTTTTAGAACGGCTCCGATAATTAAATCTACCGTTGGCAGTATGGCTCGTATGTTAGCTTCTGAAGAGAACAGTGTGGTGATGTTTTTGGGCATTACATCATCTAAATAGCGTAATCTTGGCATATTTATGTCCATAATGGTTGTATTTGAACCCATTCCTGCTGCAATTTTAGCCGCATTTACTCCTACAATACCGCCACCTAAAACCAAAGTATTTGCTGGAGGAACACCTGGGATTCCTCCCATTAGTACGCCACGACCACCCATCGCTTTTTCTAAAAACTTCGCCCCTTCCTGGGTAGCCATTCTGCCGGCTACTTCACTCATAGGGATGAGTAAAGGCAACGATCGATCTGCTTTTTCTACCGTCTCATAAGCTATAGCAATACATTTTGAATCTATAATGGCCTGAGTGAGTGTTTTATCAGCAGCAAAGTGAAAGTATGTGAAGAGAACTTGCCCCTCGTTAATTCGGCTGTACTCCTCAGCAATTGGCTCCTTTACTTTCATAATCATATCAGCAGTATCCCACAAAGCATCTACATCTGCCTCTATCCGTGCACCTGCTGCCACATACTCATCATCGGAAAATCCACTACCTAATCCAGCGTCTTTTTCTACCGTCACCTTGTGCCCTTGTTGCACTAAAGTCATCACTCCTCCAGGTTGTACGGCTACTCGATTTTCTTGGGGTTTAATTTCTTTAGGTATGCCAATATTCATTTTTATGCCTCTTAAATTAGTTGGTACAGATTAATGTTTGTTCCAGATTCAAGTTCGGAACCTGTTAATTTATTTTTTGTTAATTGTCTGCCCCTAAGATTATGGGGTATGAGCAAATGAGTGGAAAAAAACGATATATAATCAGTCAGCAAAAATACGCTTTTCTTTTCATAAAGCTCTACTGTTTTGTGCTGATTTTTAAATTGTTTATCATCACAAAGTAAAGCACTTATTTAACCATTCCCTTGCATTAATCTTATGAGACAGCCATTGTCCACGTATTTAGTTCCTAGAAAATTCGCCTACTTCCTATCATTTGTATTAATAAACCTTTTTTTTAGTGCTTGCTCTATAAGTGGAAAACTGAATAGCAATACTTTATCTCAAGACTCTGTCTCTGAAAAAAAGACCTCACCTTCTACTATATCTGATTTTGCAAAAGAAATGGATCGGGTCGATGAGGGGGTCATTACTGTAATGCAAAAAGAAGATAAAATTTATTGGAGTATTGCTGATTCATTATTGAATAGAGACTTTTTGTTGGTCAGCCGTGTGGCAGGTGTTCCAAATGGGTACTTTGGTTTTTACTCTGCCGGTGCAAAGACGGCAGAGCGAGTACTTCAGTTCAGCAAAGTAAAAAAGCGGGTTATAATTAAAGAAGTCTCTTATGAAAATATAGCTGATAGCACTCTACCTATTTATGAATCTGTACAGGCTAATAATTTCGCTCCTATTTTAGGTGCATTTGATCAGGAACTATACGATGAAGACGCACGAGAAACAATTATTGAATTGAGTGACTTTTTCACCGAGGATATTGAAGCAATTAGTGGGGTAATTCCTTTTTTACGCAGAGAATATCAAGTCAGGAGGCTAGATGGAAACAGAAGCTACGTTGAAAGTGTGAAAAGCTTCCCAAAAAATCTTGAAATTCGCCATGTACTCACTTATCAGGCTAACAATCCCCCATCTTCCACATCTAATTCCACCTTGAGTATTCGTATGAGTCAGTCTATGATATTGTTGCCGAAAGTTCCGATGCAAAAAAGACTTTTTGACTACAGAGTGGGTTGGTTTACCATTCAACAAATAGATTTTGGATCTGAACAACAAAAAGCAGATCGGCAGGCTTACATTCGTCGCTGGAGGTTAGAACCAAGTGATTCTTCTGCTTATTTTAGAGGAGAATTAGTTGAGCCAAAGAAACCTATTGTATATTATCTAGATCCTGCTACACCGGAAAAATATCGGATTTACATTATACGAGGTATAGAAGATTGGAATGTTGCATTCGAGGAGGCTGGATTTAAAAATGCCATACAAGCCAAGCTGCCACCATCTCCCAATGAAGATCCAGATTGGAGTCCAGAGGATATTAGGTATTCTACGGTTAGGTGGGTCGCTAACGAAATTCGAAACGCGGTGGGTCCTAGTGTCTCAGATCCTAGGTCAGGCGAGATCATTGAAAGTGATATTGTATGGTATCATAATCACATGCGTTCCTATAGAAACCGACTAATGATTGAAACAGGAGCAGCCAATCCAAAAGCACGAAAGCTCACACTAGCCGATGATTTAATAGGTGAAACCATGCGCAGGGTAATTTCACATGAAATAGGTCACGCATTAGGTTTGCCACATAATATGCAATCCAGTTCTGCCTATCCTGTAGACTCACTTCGATCGGGTACATTTACCCAAAAGTATGGAATAGCAACTACTATCATGGAATATGCCCGACAAAACTATGTGGCACAACCAGGCGACGAAAATATTCGCTTCATCCGTCAATTAGGTCCATATGATCTTTATTCGGTTAATTGGGGGTATAGATTGATTCCAAATGCACGCACTCCTGAAGACGAAAAAGTAACTCTAGATTCATGGATTATGAAAAAATCTGGAGACCCAGTTTACCGGTTTGCAGGATCAACTGGCTATGACCCATCTGCACAAACCGAGGATTTAGGGGATGACCCCGTCAAGGCAAGCGCTTATGGTCTAATGAATTTAAAACGTGTGGTTTCTGAATTAATGGAATGGACCTATACCGAAGGTGAGGGTTATCAAGATTTAGAAGAGATTTATGGAGAACTCATTGGTATGTGGTCTCGTTATTCTCGACATGTTGCAACCAATATTGGTGGTGTATATCAAAATAGAAAATCGGCCGATCAAAGTGGATTTGTCTATACCCCAGTAAGTAAAGTAAATCAACTTCGAGCCTTAGAATTCTTAAATGAGCATGTTTTTACTACCCCATACTGGCTCTTGGATACCGATATACTCCAAAATATTCAGGCAGCTGGAAGTATAGACCAGATACAATCCCTACAAAGTAGAATACTTGGGTCTGTATTAGATCCAGATGTTCTTCTACGTTTAATTGAATATTCTGAGCTAGGATCGAATACGCTTAGTCCCGACGAAATGCTTCAGACTCTGCGCCTTGGTATATGGAAGGAAATATATGACAATAATAGTGAAATTGACGTCTATCGTCGCACACTACAACGTGAATATCTTTCTCGTATTGATTCTTTCTTGAGCATGGGTCAAATGGGGAGCAGTAGGAATCCTGTAGATCTACAAAATTCTGATATTCACCCATTATTACGAAATGAATTAACCTTGTTAACAAACGATATTACTAGCCGTCTAGGTAGAGGAAGACTCAACGGCATTCAAAAAGTACATTTAGAAGATGTGATTGTTAGAATTGAACAAATTCTATATAACAATGAATAATTTGTATTAGCTAGATTCACTTAGCTTTGCTAATCCTTTTACTGTTATACTAACCGATTCATACAAAAATACACCTCCACTACTCTCAATGCACATATACTCCTTGTCTTCAAGATATTCGAGTAAATTCTTTACCTCATTAAGTTCTATTTTCTATTTCGAACACAAGGGATCAACAGATACTATTTCCTCACTATTTGAATAAGACTGAAGGGCAATCTCGGATAAAAGTACATGAGCGGTATTACTGAATTCACTGCCAATGATCATGCCAAAAGCTTAGTTATTATATAATCTTAGAGATGCCATGTATAGATTACCTAATCATTACCACAATGTTAAAGTACTATTGGCTAAAAAACGGGTAATGAAACTTGTTTTCTTTTATTTATGACTAAAAGGTGGTAGCTTTTATTACTGTTTAATTAATATAGACATCATTGAAAATTGTTATAATCGGTGCGGGTGAAATTGGATATGACTTAGCAAGTGTGCTATCCAAAGAAAAACATGATGTTACCATACTTGACCGAAATCGGGAATGCCTGCAAAAAGCTGCCGAAACACTGGATGTTTTGACAGTAGAAGGTAATGCTACTTCTGCAAATGACCTAGTAAAAGCTCGCGTTGGAGAAGCAAACATGTTAATTGCAGTAACTAACGTGGATGAAGTCAATATGATTTCAGCAATGATGGGCAAACGCCTAGGGTGTGCAACCGTAATTGCGAGAGTTCGCAGTGATGAATTCTCACAAGTGAATGCCCCCCTTTCTCCCAATGACCTAGGTATTGATGTAATGATTCATCCTGAATTAAGTGCTGCCAAAGAAATCGCTCACTTGTTAAAACGTTCAGCTGCCAGTGATGTGATTAATTTAGCTGAAAATCGAATGCAATTGGTCGGTATTCGCTTAGACAAGCAATCTCCATTATTAGGTATGAGTTTAATAGAATACGCTCAAGCCTACTCAAACACAATCTTTCGGGTTGTTGCTATTGGTAGACGCGGGCTTACACTCATTCCAAGTGGTTCGGTTAGAATGCAAGCGTATGATCAGATATTTATATTGGCAAAGACTGAGGATATACCTGGTCTCATTATAAGTACAGGGAAAGAAGAGACAGAACTTAGCCGCATTATGATAGTAGGTGGATCGGCCATTGGTAGGATGATTGCTCGCCTGTTATGTATGGATGAAAGAAAGAGCTGGAGCGTCAAATTAATTGAACCCGATTTTGATCAGGCTAATGAATTAGCAGTTGAACTAAAAAAAGCCATGGTGTTGCATGGAAACCCTACCGATCCAGATTTATTAGCCACAGAGGGCATAAATGAGATGGATGCATTTGTAGCCGTAACAGATGACGAGGAATCAAACATTATAGCCTGTCTCATGGCCAAACACCTAGAGGTAAAAAAAACAGTCGCATTAGTATCAAAACCAGATTTTATTCCCCTGAGTCAAACGATTGGTTTAGACGCAGTAATTAACAAGAAAGTAGCCGCTTCTAATGAAATCCATCGGTATGTACGAAAAGGAAAGGTTATTTCTGTTACTGAATTAAGGGGTATCAAAGCAGAAGTAATTGAGCTACAGGCAGGTAATGGGTCTAAAATCACCAAAAAACCGTTAAATAAATTACGCTTGCCTGATGGCTGCGTTATCGGCGGGGTGTTGCACGATGGAAAGGTAGAGATTGCCACTGGAGTCACACATATAGAAACAGGTGACCGAGTAATGGTTTTTTGTATGCCGGAAGCAGTAGATAAAGTCAGCCAACTATTTCAATAAGGATTATGCCAAATAGTCCCATATCCAGTTTGAATCGCCCAAAAATTGATTTTTTGGCCGTATTAGGTATTCTAGGGGCCTTCATTTTCTTTTTGGGTTTCGCACTACTCTTACCTGTTGGTATTGATTTAATCTATGCAGAGGATACATGGCATAGTTTTCTTATTTCAGCAACTTTCGCATTTATTGCAGGTGGAACACTTTGGTGGCTCTTTAAACCTACCGAAGAAATTCGAATAAGAGAAGGCTTTATGGTAGTCGCCTTAACGTGGATTACTCTATCATTAGTTGGGGCTTTACCCTTTATCATATCTGGCATACTACCCTCCTATACAGATGCCGTATTTGAAACAATGAGCGGACTCACTACTACGGGGTCTACAATAATGGGTGGCATCACTTCAACCGGTTTTCAAAACCCAAATATAGAATCTCTACCACATAGCTTTCTATTTTGGCGCTCACTAGCTCAATGGCTTGGTGGTATGGGAATCATTGTACTATCATTGGCCATTTTACCTTTACTCGGTATTGGCGGTATGCAGCTTTTCCAAGCTGAATCTCCTGGACCTACCGCAGATAAACTAACTCCTAGAGTACAAGAAACAGCAAAATTATTATGGGTAGTTTATCTTGCATTAACTGGCCTAGAATTTATGCTATTATGGTTACACCCATCTATGAATTGGTTCGATGCATTGAATCATGCTTTTACTTCTCTAGCAAGTGGTGGATTTTCTACCAAAGATACTAGTATAGCAGCTTTTGATTCCGTATATATCGATGTAATCATCACGTTGTTTATGTTTTTATCTGGCGTAAATTTTGCCATGCATTTCCGACTATTAAAAGGTGACTTGGGTACATTTTTTAACAATAGAGAGACGCGCTTTTATACTCTAGTCACCGTTATCGGTATCTTTATAATTACTTTTTCACTATGGTATTTTGATGGACGTACCTTATTAGAGGCTCTTCGATATGGTAGCTTTCAAGTAGTTGCTATAATTACAACAACAGGATATGTTACAGACGATTATGAACTATGGTATACCTTTGGAGCATCAGTTCTGTTATTATTCTTTTTCACTGGTGCTAGTGCTGGATCAACAAGTGGTGGTTTAAAAATGGCCAGATGGATGATACTAATTAGAAACCTAGGACGTGAAATTAAACAAATTATTCACCCAAGGGCCATCATACCTATTCGTATAGGTGATCAAGCAATTGAACCAAGTATTCAACGTACTGTACTGAGTTTTTTTATTCTATATGTCTTAATTTTTGGCTTTGGGGTCATATTGATAAGCCTTTTTGGCTATGACTTAATGTCCAGTATTGGAGCGAGTATTTCTGCTTTGGGTAATGTTGGCCCAGCTTGGGGTGAATTCGGTCCAACGGATAATTTTGCCACGTTGCCTTATGCCGCAAAATGGGTTCTAATCATTTTAATGATGATTGGTCGATTAGAACTGATCACGGTAATCATATTATTTTCTCCTTCTTTTTGGAAACAATAATAGTTCAATAAGTCCCATCAAACAGAAGCTAGATTTTACTCTTTAGTTCTAACCACTGCAGCAGAGCTGGTAAAAAAGTAAGAGATGTTACTAATGTCATGCCAATACCAAGTACCGCCATAATTCCCAACGATTGCAAACCAGGGTGAGCCGTAAATAGCAAGCCTGCAAAACCTAACATAGTGGTGAACGAACCCATGGTTATGTGTTGCCCTGTACTAGCTAACACCACGGCTAAGCGTCCTTTACCTTCTTCTCTGTATCGGTAGGCCAAGTGTACTCCGCTATCTTCACCTATACCTAGGATGGCAGGTAGTACAACCAAATTATAAAAATTAAACTGAAACCCCGTAAGTAACATTATTCCAAATAGAAATAACAATCCAATCATCAACGGTAACATTGCTATAATAGACCATTTTATAGATCTAAAGGTGAAGAGCATAAATAGAAAAACGATTACAAAAGTTGCTCCTACCATATAAAGACTTTCTGAACGCATTAAATCCAACATTGATGCAGCTACAATACTTGTACTTGCGGCGTATTTTGTTGTTCCATTGGGTAAAACTATTTCGGATACATCATCTTTAAAGGCAATAGACTGCTTCCCATCAGATAATCCAACCGAAGGATACACGATTACAAATCGACCTATTTCACCATCTTTAGATACAAATTGGGCCTGTAAATAGTCAGGGACTTGCTCAATAGTTAGTGAAGTAGTAGTCTGTGACGCTCTACGTAGTCGTTCAAAATCATCCGAAGTCTCATTGATCAATAAAGGATCAGCTAGCAGTTCACGTATGTATTTTATTTTCTGAAGTTTATCTTCTTTATCTCTCTCACTTAAAGGAAAACGCTCTTGTAAAGCTTCAATACTTGCAATGGTTGGGCTTAAACTATCAACATTAGCTCGTTGTCTTAAGACCTCTAATAATTGTTGAACCTGTTTGTCATCATCCGCAATAATATAAGCAGGGTTTCTCTTAGTACCTGTACTTACCTGTCCAGAAAGCTTACTAAACTCTTCATATTTAGGAAAACGAGGCTCTAATTTACCAAAATCATACTGAAACCGTAGATCTCCGGCATTCCATAATACAACCCCTGCTATCACAATCCCCAACACCACCATACTCTTGTAAAACGGGAAAATTCGTGTTGAATACACCTTTTTTTCCTTACGTTTCGAAAACAATATTAAGTTGTACTTCTCCAGAATTATTAAAATAGAGGGGAGTAAATACAGCATGGCTAATAAAGCGAAAAGTATTCCCACCCCTGAAATAAATCCAAACTCAGAGAACCCTCTAAAATCAGCCACAATTAATACGAACAATGCGGCTGCGGTAGTTAATGCACTCACAATAATGGCTTCACCAGTGGTCTCATGGGTCGTTAATATGGCCTGTTCAACACCCAATCCTTCAGAGCGTAATTCAATATATCGGGCGTAATAATGAATACCATAGTCAACACCAAGACCAAACAGAATGACAAATAAAATGGAGGTCATTGTGTTTAACATTCCCAACACAAAGTAGGTCAAGCCAAATGTCCACAATAAACTACTAATCAGTGGAACACCAATGATTAACACAGGTAAAGGCATTCGAATCAAATGAGCTATAAAACTATGTTCTGTATCCTCCCCTTTACGATAATGCAAATACTTCTTGAGAAAAAAGTATAGCATAACCAATAAAATCACACTACTTATTCCAGAAACGAAACTACCTAACACATCTCTCATAATAGAAGTCAATTCTTCTAAATGTCGCTGCAACCTTCCCCCATAAAAAACCTGCATTTGAGCATTATAATCTATTGGTTTCATATCGAGTAATAAGCTGTCATAAGCAGCAAACATATCTTCTAGAAATTGTATATCACTCTTAGATCCTGAGGGATAGAAATTCAGTACCATAATAGTACTGTCTTCATTAACGGGATATTCAGATGGTACAATAAAATCGTAGGAAGCCCTAAAATCTTCAATATCTGTTTCTTCTTCTTGAAGATCATCCTCAAAACCTAAATCAAAATAAAAGGGATTAGCTTCCTCTTTAGCCTGTTTAATTTCCTCTTCCAACCACCCTGTCAAATCCTCTAATTCTTTGTCATTTGCCAAATAAAGAGCGTTGTCCTGTATGAATTCAGTATCCTTGGTATACTCTACCCTTTCGAAATAGCCATCATTGTAGCGAGGATAAAAAAGGGCCAAGCTTCTAGGAATAAGAGTTTCTGCAAAGCGTTTATTTGCTTGAAAATCGGGGCTCTTAATCACCACCTGCATAGCCGTTTCCCCTCCTACCATATCCTTAAGTTCATTTAATGCTTGAACATTGGGGTGATTTTTTGGCAATAAATTAACTAAATCGGTATCTACCTTTAATTGAAGTGCGAAATATCCACCTAAAGAAGCAAGTATGAAAGCCCCCAACAAAACCTTAAATGGGTGATGAATATTAACTTTGAGTAATGGAGAAAGCCAATTGAGAATAAATTTCATTCGATAAAGGTACTAAATTCGGGATTAAATTAGTGTTTATACTAACAACAGTATTGGAAAATAAAAACCAATTATTTACGAAATAATCGCATGGCCTTTATTTGATTAGTGATGTCCTGTTGGATAAAATCCAATGTCATCATAGTCGGCTTTTGCAGTGTCATTAGTGGAATCACCATCGCTAAGAAGAAGAATTGCAAGAGGGGTAGCTGGCATTTTTTCACCAAAAAGCCGCTCATAATCTTCCTTTAGATTACGAGAAAAAGCCATCCATTCTCCATCAAGATTACTAGGTTGCCCCGTTCCAACCACAACAATTTTTTGGTGACCAAAAAAAGTTGATATCTCCGTGCCAACGGGCAAGCTGCTACTCCATGTATAACGAATACTCTGCGGAACCTCTTTAACCAATGCCATCCGCTTTACTTTGAAAACAACGTACACACTCGCAGCGGTGTCATTTACTTTGTTATTACGTTCATCTGCGCCAGCAGGAATATCCCATATTCTCCACTTCCAAGAGAGTACTGGAGATTCATTAAGATTTAAATTTTTGACTTGATGTAGGGGAAAATTTAAATGTTTTGCTTTGGTTCCGTCAAATCGTAAGAATTGATTAATTTTGCTACTAGGGCTTTGCTCATCGGTAATACGATATAAATAGTCCTTTTTAATATCCTCTGGATAATTATAGGGCCGGTTTACTCCTCTTTGTTCGAACCAATTGTAGGGTAACTGTCC
The DNA here is from genome assembly GCA_002323515.1 of Balneolaceae bacterium UBA1514. Lineage (GTDB taxonomy): Bacteria > Bacteroidota > Rhodothermia > Balneolales > Balneolaceae > UBA1275. The sequence goes on from DCQQ01000025.1 coordinate 15,509, forward strand.
AACGCTATCGCCCTCAAAATCTTCCACCAATAGACCACCATCTTTAGAAGTGGTTAAGCTGTGGATATATTTTGTATCTTGGGCCTTCGATTTAACAGTTACCAACATAATTAAAGAAAGAAAAAGCACAAAATAGCTTAAAGCCGATATCTTTATATGTTCATTCACTATCAATCGAAAGGAGAAGCAATATGGAGTTAACAGGGTCATTTTTAGGTTACTTTATGAATAAACAAGTGGTTAGTAGTTTTTTAATGGTAATTGGGAGTTAATAGCCCAATCAGTAATGAACAAATAGTATTATGATTATAAGATTTAAAGAGGATTTGAACTCCCTGAACATCAAATATAAGGATAATAGCTTTATCTTTATCCCAAGTATACTGCTGTTGATAATTGGCTTTACCGTACATTATTTTTTTGGATTTGAAGCAGCCATCATCGTAGAACTATCACTTATAACATTCGTACTTGTAGCCTTATTGTTTCATGTGTATCGAAGTGTAGAAAAAGATTTAGAAGAAGAGCGAACACAGACTCAGGCCATTCAAAGTATTTACACTTTTATTACCCCAAGATATCCCCTACCTAGTATGTCCAGGTGGACAGCATATCCAGATTTAGCTGAGACAATCGTGCGCGAATGCATGATAAACAAACCCAAGTTAGTTGTTGAGCTAGGCAGCGGAATTTCAACCCTAATTACAGCTTACGCACTCGAACAACACGGTGAAAACGACGCACATATAATATCGCTAGACCACAGCAAAGAGTATACTCAAAAAACCCAAGATTTACTCACTGTACATGAGTTAGAAACCAAAGCCCAAGTGCTCTATAGTCCATTAGAAACGACTCAAGTTGGTAACAAAACCTATAGTTGGTACAACATAGATAGGCTTACTACAAAAAATGCTATTGATTTATTAATTGTTGACGGCCCCCCTGTAAAAACTAACCAATTAGCACGTTATCCAGCCTTACCCTTATTATTCTCAAAGCTTTCTAAAGAATGTATTATCATTCTGGACGATGCCGCCCGCCCAAGTGAACAGCAGGCTGTCAGCCAATGGTTGCGCGAGTTTCCAGGATTCAAACAAGAATACATTAGCAGTAAAAAAGGCCTTTCAATTCTAAGACGAACACTTTAATAGGTAATTGACTTGTCCGTAGTGCTATCGTAGAAATGATAGTCCTGCCCATGACTTTATTGTAGTCCAATCTTCTTGGGTTATCAACCCAAAGAACCTGCTGGCAACTACATATATAACAAGGTAAACCAAACTAATACTCAGAATGGCATACAAGGGTGCTATGTTCATAAACAAGTACTCCTTTACCATGAACATAAGTAACCCAATACCCACAGAAAGGGCTAAAATCTTGCCATAAAATGGAAAGGGTAAGACTTTCCAGAAAGGTAGTTCCATGTGAGTGCCTATCCTTTTAAGAAGTAGTAACCAGTTGTATAAGTTAGCAATAAGTGTCCCTAATGCGGTGCCTACAATACCAAAATATATTGTCATCGGCACACTCAAAATTACATTTGCTACCAACAGATTAAGACTGAAATAAAAAACACCTTTTGTATCGCCAAAAGCTTGCAGAATGCTCCCGTAATGAGTTACCCGAATAAGTACAATAAGATTATACAACTGAAATGGTAGAACCGCATTTGCATAGGAAACTCCTTCTGTTTCGAATAAAAAAGTGATGAGTTCAGGCGCTAGAAGTGTAAATAATATGGTCATTGGTATCACCAACAGACTTACTTTTTCTATACCCTTATACCAGAGAGATAAGAGTTCATCCTTTTTAGAATGAAGATTGAACTGCACATACCTTGAAATCAACACCGATCCAACGGCCAAGGGAATTACCTTGATAAGTGGCACTTCATTTGCTGCAACAGAATACTCCGCATAGGCCGTATTAACTAAAAAAATTGACACGATGAACTTATCAATATACTTGTTAAAACGGCCCACCAACGACGAAAGGCCTAAAGGTAAAGAGAACTTTGCTTGATCCAATAAGGATATTCTTGTCACTAACTGATAATGCCCCGGTGTGTCTTCCTCTTTAGTACTAGCTAGTGTATTTTCAGAATCACTCAGACGTGTATTTTTTGGTAGTATAATACCCAGTAGTACAACTGATCCAAAAAATCGAATAACCGAATAACCGACCAATGACCAAATAGCTATTTCTAGCCCGTAGCCTAATGCAAGAGGGAGAACTAATGCACCAAAAGCTACGACAGAAGTACTCATTTCATACCAAGCAGCCCCTTTTTGTCGGTCCGATGCTAGCAAAATATTGGTTATCGGCCAAGTGGGTATTTCCAATACGCTGACCACTGCCATTAGTGGTAAAAACTGTTGAAGTACTCTTATAGATTCCCCAGGCCATTGACTAAGCAAACTTGGTAGTAACAAGTTAAATCCTAAGATAGCCAAGCCTGCTAAAGTCCCACTTATCAATAAAATAGCGCCGGTCTGTAAAGCAAAACCTCTTCTAGCGGTACTTGTTATACGTTCAAAATAATAAAATATACTGTCCGGAAAGCCCAATATCGCAACATTCCGAGCTATTTCATGAATCATTAACACATACCCCATAATCGCGAAGTCCGTTTTTGAGAGTAGCCTTACTACAGCTATGGCTAAAGCTAAATCAATAACCGTAGTAATAATTCGTGCAAAAACAATAACACCCGTTTTTTCGGTAAGCGTAGCTGATGATATATTGGATTTAGATGACACTATGTCCCATTATGATTTTAGCTAATGAACTATTCTGTTTTTTTTTTAATCACGCTCAAAAATAAACGGGATAATTCCCTGGTCTTTT
>DCQQ01000030.1 GCA_002323515.1 Balneolaceae bacterium UBA1514
AAGCAGATACTGGAACTAAAATGATTCATTTGGGTAAGAATACCCGCAGTACCATCATTTCTAAAGGTATTTCAGCCGGTGAGTCCAATAATAGTTACCGTGGTGAAGTAAAAATTGGCAAAAAAGCTACAGGATCGAAAAACTATTCAGTCTGTGATTCTATGCTTATTGGTCAAAGTTGCGGCGCTCATACATTCCCTTACATTTCATCTGAAAATGCGAGTAGTAGTGTTGAACATGAGGCTACGACTTCGAGAGTGGGAGAGGAGCAGATTTTTTACCTAATGCAACGAGGTATCAGTGAACAAGACGCGATTTCCATGATTATTAACGGTTTTGTTAAAGACGTCTTAAAGGAATTACCTCTTGAATTTGCAGTCGAGGCTAATAAGCTATTGGATATCAAATTAGAAGGAAGTGTAGGATAACGTACCGAACAACCCATAAATAGTAATAATCAAATCATAGTATAGTGTTAGAAATTAAAAACCTACATGCCGTCGTAGAAGGTGAAGAACTAGAAATTTTAAAAGGTGTTAATTTAACAGTTGACAAAGGTGAGATCCACGCAATTATGGGCCCAAATGGAAGTGGAAAAAGTACTCTTTCCAAAGTAGTTTCTGGTCATCCAGAATACGAAGTAACGGAAGGAACCATTTTGTTTGAGGGAGAGGATATTACTGAAATGGATGCCGATGAGCGAGCCCATTTGGGATTATTTTTAGCCTTTCAGTATCCAGTTGAGGTACCAGGTATAACAAATAAAACCTTGCTTAGAGAAGCTTATAATACCATTGCTCGTGCCAACGAACGTGAGGAGTTGGACCCTCTAGAATTTGAGGATTATCTAATATCTAAATTAGAAATTATCGAAATGAAAGATGAATTTCTCAATCGCTCCATCAATACAGGTTTCTCGGGTGGTGAAAAGAAAAAAAATGAAATATTTCAAATGGCTGTATTAAACCCACGCCTCTCATTTCTAGATGAAACCGACTCGGGCTTAGATATAGATGCACTAAAGGTCGTATCTGACGGTGTCAACAAGATCGCAAGTCCAGAAAATGCAATTGTTATGATTACCCATTACCAGCGACTTTTGAATTATATAAAACCAGATTTTGTGCACGTAATGATGAATGGTAAAATTGTTAAGTCTGGAAATATTTCGTTAGCTGAAGAATTGGAAGCCAACGGATATGATAAGATGCAAAAAGAATTAGCCTAAATAGGAGATGGTATAAATGAGCAGTGTAAGTACAAAAGAGTTAATTCATTCCTATGTCCAATTACCAGGTGTACTCTGTGAGAATTTCATAGAACTGAGATCACAGGCAAAAGAAAACCTAGATAACTGCGCATTCCCTACTAAAAAGGATGAAGAATGGCGCTTTACGGATCTCAAGTCCATCACATCGAATAAATTTGAAACGGTAGAAACCAGTGTAGCTCAAGCTGATCTTGAGTTGGACGAATACCACTTAGCTGAAGCCATGAACTCAAGATTAGTATTTATCGATGGTAACTTCAGTCCGACGCACTCTGCTATTGAAGGGATGCCAGATGGAGTAATTGTAGGTAATATTAATGACTTCCCTGATCATGAGCTGCTTCGCTCACACTTAGGGACCATAACCAACTACGAAGATGATGTATTTGTCTCTCTGAATGATGTCAATTTTCAAGATGGAACGTTCATTTATGTACCCAAGGAAACGGTTATTGAACAACCAATACATATTCTGAATGTATTTACCAATCGAAATAATCCACATTTTGTAACACCTCGAGTATTATTTGTGGGTGAGATGTATTCAAAGGCTACAATTATTGAAGAGCATATTGGCCTTTCGGATAATGTATATTTAAATGTCCCTGTCAATGAATTTAGGCTCTATAACGGGGCTCATGTTCACCATGCACGGATACAGCGTGACAGCAAAAATGCGTCGCACATATCACGACCTGTCGCTATGTTAGATGCCTATGCAGAATACCATTCATACACTATTTGCTTGGGTTCTAAATTATTCCGTAATGAACCCAGAGTTATACAGAACGCGGAAGAGGTGGACTTCACTGTTGATGGTTTAGTACTTATTGATGGAGAGCAAATTGCAGATACGCATTCTATCATGGATCACCGATTTTCTCATGGAAACTCACATCAGTTACACAAAGTGGTTGTTAACGACCAGGCCCACTCAATCTTTAATGGTAAAATCTTTGTAGCAAAAGACGCTCAAAAGATAGACTCCTTTCAAGAAAACAGAAACTTACTCATTTCTGACACAGGTAAAGTAAATACAAAACCACAACTTGAAATATTTGCTGATGATGTGCGGTGCTCTCACGGTGCAACCATAGGTCAATTACAAGATGAAGAAGTGTTTTACTTACAGAGTAGAGGGCTTACTGAGCAAAAAAGTAGGGAATTACTGGTTTATGCATTTGCTCTTGAATCGGTTGAGAGCATGGCGGTTAAATCAGTAGAAGAATTATTATTAAAAGAAGTAATCGCCTACACCAACAGAGATTAAATTGTATAGTAGACGATTGAACATATTCAAAAGATAACGATGGGTGATATAGATTGGAATCACATACGAAGTCAATTCCCTGTGCTTAAAACACAAGTGAATGGGCATGCACTGAGTTACTTAGATAATGGTGCAACTAGCCAGATGCCAGAGTCCGTTATAACTAGATTAACCGACTACCATCGTTATGAGCATGCTAACATTCATCGTGGTGTACATCATCTGTCACAAACAGCTACTTCAGTCTATGAGGATACCCGTAGTTTGGTTAGGGATTTTCTACATGCTGAGAGTCTTGAGCAAATCATATTCACGACAGGAACAACCGATTCCATCAACCTAGTGGCTCAATCGTGGGGCAGTATCAACCTTTCTGCGGGCGACGAAATTATATTATCGGAGATGGAGCACCATGCTAATATAGTTCCATGGCAAATGATTGCTCAAAAAACAGGAGCCATCATTAAAGTGGTGCCACTTCTTGATAATGGTGAGTTAGACTTAGAGGTGTATTCAACTTTATTGTCTGAGAGAACAAAAATGGTTGCCTTAGTTCATGTATCTAATACGTTAGGTACAGTCAATCCTGTTGCAGAAATAACAGAAAAAGCAAAATCTGTTGGAGCAAAAGTACTGATCGACGGTGCACAAGCAACTCCACATATGAAGGTTGATGTACGGAAGTTAGGAGTTGATTTTTACACCTTTTCTGCACATAAAATGTGTGGTCCTACAGGTTTTGGTGTATTATATGGAGATAGGTCACTTTTAGAATCTATGCCCCCGTACAGAGGAGGAGGAGATATGATAGATAAGGTTAGTTTTTCAGGAACAACCTTCAATGATCTTCCTCATAAATTTGAAGCTGGAACACCACCTATTGCTGCTGGTATAGCATTTGGCGAGGCTATACGGTACTTAAATGATATTGGGTTGGATGAAATTACTCAACGAGAGTCTTATCTCTTAGATTATGCCATGGAAGGTTTTAGTACTTTGGATCATGTTCAATTCATAGGCACCTCCGATAATAAAACATCGGTCATTTCTTTTTTATTAGATGACATTCACCCAACAGATGCAGGTACTATATTAGATAAGTATGGTATTGCAATACGTACCGGACACCATTGTACACAACCGATTATGGAACGCTATGGCATTCCAGGTACCATACGCGCCTCACTTTCTTTTTATAACAATGAAGCAGATATTGATTCATTGATTAACGGCATAATTGAAACACAATCATTTTTTAATTAAATTGTTGAAATGGCTAAAATTAAAGAAATAGAACGAACACCAAATCCTGACGCCATGCGATTTGTACTCGCAGAGCCTTTGACTAATGGGGTAACGCGGTCCTATGAAGATGCGCAGGAGGCTAAGGATGACCGTTTAGCTGCATCCATATTTAAAATAGAACATGTGATCAATGTGTATTATGTGGATCGTTACATTACTGTAACTCAAGATGGTGGAGCTGTTTGGTCAGAGCTATTAAGGAAATTAGCCCCACCCATTCGTGAGGCAGAAGCACAAGAAAATCTAGTTGATGATGCCGAAGTACATGTGAGTAAAGAAGCTCTAGATTCGGATGACCCTAGATTACAGGAAATCAACCGGATGCTTGATGAGCAAGTACGTCCCTATCTACTAGCTGATGGTGGAGGTTTGAAAGTGATCAGCCTAGAAGAAAATAGACTCAAAGTACATTACCAAGGTGCTTGTGGAACATGCCCAACAGCGACAACGGGTACCTTGTACGCCATAGAAAGTATGGTCAAGAGAGTAGATCCAGAAATACAAGTCATCTCGGTGTAACATGTCAGAGATTACCATTAGTGAAACTGCTTATCATCGAATATGTGAAATAAAAGGGATCGATTCGGATGAGCAAAAAAATCTATTGCAAATATCCATCATCAGTGGAGGTTGTAGTGGTTTAAGCTATGATTTAAAGCTAGTTGAAGAGCATGAACTAACCATAAAAAAAACAGATCACCTTTTTGAATATCCGGATTTCAGTTTATACATAGATATGCGAAGCTACTTAATATTAGCGGGTACAGAGTTAGATTTTAGTGATGGATTAGAAGGGAAAGGATTTCACTTTCACAATCCTAATGCAAGTCGCACATGCTCTTGTGGAGATAGTTTCTCGATATAGTAATTTGTGAGTTTGTACCTACGGTCAATTTGTGACTCTTACATCGAATTGTGAAACCGTTGATTATTTTGAAAAAAGTATGATTAAGAATAAAGTTCAATCTAATGAAAAGTTAGTTTCTATTGATATTGCCAAAAGTTTTGGACCTAAATTTCCAATAAAATCTTTAGATATTACTCCTTGGTTGTTTAAAGGTCTTATTCTGAAAGAAAAATTGTTTACTGACAGCATTGACCAGCACAATTGGCAGGAATATCAGGATTCCTATTTGTGCATTGAAATTAACGAAGACGCTCTATTAGCTCCATGGGCGTATATGATACTTACCGAAATAGGCAACCGACACGCAAAAGATGTTTTCTTTACCAACCCAACAGTTGCAAAATCACAGCTAATCAAGCGGAATATTGACGAAGCCGATTTTAGTTCTTATGAAGAGAAATACGTATTAGTTAAGGGTTGCTCTAATAAGTCTGTAACACCTGATATTTATGCTAATATAACAAAAAAGCTCATTGGTACAGCAAAAAAAATAATGTACGGTGAAGCTTGCTCTTTTGTGCCTGTGTACATGAGCAAGTCAAATAAATAATAAGATATGGGAAGTATAATAGTCACAGGTTCATCAAGAGGAATAGGAAAAGCTATTGTAGACCGCTACTTAGATGAACAGTGGAATGTTTTTGGTACTTCTACCACAGATATTTCGCTTTTGAATGATCGTTCAAAGTATACCCATACTGTTCTAGACCTGATTGAGTATAAAGAAGCAATTGATTTTTGGGTACACTCATTAGAAAAACTTGAAAAATTCCCTCAAGTCCTTGTTAACAATGCCGCCGTTTTCATTGAAAATCCCATTAGCTCATCTGACGAGTTTTGGTTGAAAAACTGGAATAAAACTCTGTCAATTAACTTAACAGCTAGTAGTTATCTTGCAAAAAAAGTAATAAAAATATGGTCTGATTCACAAATAGAAGGAATTCTTATTAATATTTCTTCGCGTGCAGGGCAGCGAGGAGATACCGAAGAGTTTGCCGCATATGCTGCCTCTAAAGCTGGGATGATGGCATTTGTTAAAAGTATCTCACGTAATTTCGGAAAACAAGGTATTACAGCGTTTAGCATAGCCCCAGGTTTTGTTCATACCGATATGGCTATAGAATCGATTAAAACGTATGGGGAAGAGTATCTAACCCAAGGACTGGCACTTAATACCATAGTACCTCCTGAAGATATAGCAACTCTTGCATATCGAATCGGCACGGGGGAGTTCAAGCATGCGACCGGTCAGACTTTTCACATTAATTCGGGTTCTTATCTTTTCTAGAATGTATGCAGAGATTTTAACTCGCTTAATTTTAATCCCTGTTTAAGTTTGCTAACTTACAGTATGAGTTCTATTTCTACCCGTAAAAAAGATCATATAGATCTTACCTTGACCGAAAGTAGTCAATACAAACGACCAACTGGCTTTCAAATGTATCAACTCAAGCACAACGCATTGCCTGAATGTGGACTTGAGGATATATCTTTTCATTCACACTTATTAGGTAGTGAGTTTGAGTTCCCCCTATTTATATCATCTATGACCGGAGGCCACGGAGAGGCTACTAACCTAAATGCTGATATAGCTACGTTTTGTGAGCACTTTAAGATTCCTTTTGGGGTGGGAAGTCAGCGGGTGATGCTTGAGGATAGTACCCACGAAAAAAGCTTTGCCATTGTTCGTAAAAAAGCGCCAAATGCATTTATAGCAGCCAATATCGGTGGGGCACAACTTATTGGGGGAATGCCAAGTAACCGCCTTCAATCAATGATCAATTCTATCCAAGCCAACGCCATTATTGTCCATCTTAATCCACTTCAAGAGTTAATTCAACCAGAAGGAGACACTCAATTTGATGGTGTCTTAAAGGGGATTCAGCAGTTGGTAAATGAATCTTCAGTCCCACTAATTGTTAAAGAAACAGGTGCGGGGATTGATTCTGCTGTCGCAAAGCGACTACTGGACGTTGGTGTAAAGGTGATTGATGTTGCTGGAGTTGGAGGAACATCATGGTCAAGAATTGAAGCAGCGCGAATATCTTCAAGACCAGTTACAAATAAAGTAGGAAGTACTTTAACAAGAAAATACGAACTTGAAATGCAGGAACGCTTTAACGAATGGGGGAATAGCACGGTCTATTGTCTAAAATCGTTACAGGAACTAGCATGGGAGCGAGAATTTGAAATTATTGCATCTGGAGGAATCAGGCATGCACAGGATATGATAAAAGCCAGATGTTTAGGGGCCCATTTTGTGGCTGTTGCCCAACCAGTAGTTCGAGTATTAAAAGAGGAAGGGTTAAAAGGGTTAGAAATATGGTTTAACTTATGGCGAAAAGAAGCAACAATGATTATGACTTTATTAGGAGTTCGAGAATGGAGACTCTTAAGTGAAGAACATATAACACCTCATTATTCATGAATAAACGTTGGCTCGATGAAATTGAAAGGGCAATTCAGCAGTTAGAGTTGCCTACTAAACCAAGATCCTTATATAACCCATTTCAATATACAATGGGCATGGGGGGGAAGCGAATTCGTCCATATTTAACTCTATTAGCATCTGGAATTGCATCTGGTCACCATAACATTGCAATGCATGCAGCCCTTGCGATAGAAATACTCCACAATTTTACTTTAGTCCATGACGATATTATGGATGAGGCTGAGACAAGAAGAGGTTTCCCTTGTGTACATAATAAATGGGGTCCTAATGTTGCTATTCTAAGTGGAGATGTCATGTATGTCTACGCTTTTCAGCAATTATCACACTATGGAAAGAAAGAGGATATTGGGCAGGAAGCCTATCACGCAATGATGGAAGTATTTGTTCAGGCAACCATTAAAGTATGTGATGGGCAGGCGTTAGATATGGAGCTGATGCAGCGTGAAAAGGTAGAGGTTGAGCAGTACGTTGAGATGATTGAAGGTAAGACAGGGGCGTTGTTATCTGCGGCTCTTGGGCTTGGCGTAATTGTAGGTGGAAGGTTGGATCTTCTAGCTAATATGCAAGAACTAGGTAGATTAATGGGGGTTGCCTTTCAAATGCAGGATGACCTTTTGGATGTGACTGCTAAACCTGAAAACTTTGGAAAAAAGAAGGCTGGTGATATACTAGAAGGAAAAAAAACCTACTTATGGATAAGAACTTACGAGCAGTGCACCAATGATGAGAAAGCATTGATGGATTTAGCCTACAAAGCATCTAAAGAGTTACTAGACCATGCATGGGTAACCTCGGTTACCGAGTTTATGTACAAGTATCAGGTCATTGACGAAATATCTCAACTTATCAACAATAAATACGCCCAGATTTACGATATTGTAAAGGAGTTTGAACATTCTGAATACCGCAATGAACTCCATCAACTTATAGACTTCTTAACGTCCCGGATAAAATAACTATGCTATTACGATTTGCCACTTTTCTATTACTAAGTGTAACACTTTCATGTGCCAATAAGGAGCTTATTAAACCAGGGGAACCAATTGACTCAGCATATGAAAAATCCATTGCTTTCTATGAGAAAGAAGAGTATTCGGACGCGGCTTATGGGTTTGATTTGGTGACTCGAATGGGTAGAGGAACCACTTACGCAAAGGAAGCCCAGTTTTTATTAGCCGAAAGTTACTTCAAAAATAAGCAGTATTTACTTGCCGCCTCTGAGTACGAACGTTTTATTAGCTATTATCCGCAAGATGAACGTAGACAAGAAGTTGAATTTAATAGAGCTCTAAGTTATTATCAGCAATCTCCACGTTACCGACTGGATCAAGGACCGACCATGCGAGCTATTGAGCTATTCCAATTGTTCAATAACAACTACCCAAATTCACCCTTTATTGAAGAAAGTGCTCAGAAAATAGATGAACTCAGAAATAAATTGGCTCGTAAAACCCATGAATCTGGTCAATTCTATCTTCGTACGTTAAGATATAAAGCGGCAACTATTTATTTTGATCAGACTATAGATCTATACCCTGAAACTCGGTGGGCAGAATCGGCTTTACTAAAAATCATAGAGACCTATGTTAGTTACGCTGAGCAAAGCATACAATCTAAGCAATTAGAGCGGTATAATTTAGCTCTTGAGAACTACGAAAAATTTCTACAATTATTTCCGCAGAGTACGCTTCGTTCGGAAGCAGAGTCGTATTATCTACAAGCTGTAAGTGAGATTCGAAAGCTAGAACCGGTCGCTAGTATTAATTAAATCACCAGAGGATGTCACATAAGCGAATTGGGCTCTTTGGAGGTAGCTTTGACCCAATACACTTAGGTCATTTAGCCATTCTGCGGTCATTTCTTTCAAGTGGATACATAGATGAATTGTGGTTGCTTGTTAATCCACACCCACCTCACAAACAAACTACAGATGCGGGCTATACAGATCGCTTGAATATGGTAGATTTAGCTACTAAGGAAATAAGTGGGTGCTTGATTTCACGGATAGAAGAAGATCTACCAAACCCCAATTACAGCTATAAATCGATTGATTATGTCATTGACACCTTAGGATACCCTGAAGTATACTTTTGCTTAGGATCCGATAGTATAGATAGTTTTAGGTCTTGGAAAAATTATGAAAAAATACTTGAGAGGGTTAGGTTGTTAGTTGCGCAGAGAAAGGCTGATGTTACTTTGCCAGCCTACCTGAAATCGAAGGCTATAATTGTTGAGCACGAATTAATGACTATATCTTCAACTGATCTCAGAGACAAACTTCAAACGGGAGAACCTTTAGACGAGTATCTTCATTCAACCACCATAGACTATATTAGTAAACACAACTTATACCGTTGATTATGCCTATAAATCGAAGTCAATTTTTCAAAACCTTAGGATTAGGAACAGCATTTCACATACTTGAATCGAGTGTTCAAAAAGCACCCTCAGCAGGATGCCAGCCAATTGTGCAGAGTAGTTCACCATTCCCAAACATAAAATATGAATCGATCAAGCCAAAGGCATTACAACCGGGCGATACAATTGGGTTGGTTTCTCCCGCAAGTCCAGTATATAACCCAGACGATTTCGAACAAATGCTCGTTAAAGTTAATTCCTTAGGCTATAAAGTGGTACTTGGGGAACATGTGCGAGACCGACATGGATATTTAGCAGGCACGGATGAAGATCGTGCAAAAGATCTTATGAACATGTTTCAAAACCCAGTTATTGACGGGATTCTCTGTGTTAGAGGTGGCTGGGGTTGTAATCGGATGTTGCCTTATTTAGATTTTGAAGTCATTGCATCAAATCCTAAAATACTTTGTGGGTTCAGTGATATAACCTCTCTACATCTGGCTCTCTGGAAAAAAGTAAGACTGCATACCTTTCATGGTCCAGTAGGAACTTCTAGTTGGAGTTCTTATTCTACTCAATATTTTAAAGAAGTAATTGAGAATGGAGGTATCCCGCAATACCAATATCCCGAAAATCATGGAGATGATCACCTCACCATTCAACCTGGAACGACAGAAGGAATACTCTTGGGTGGTAATTTAACCGTTTTATGTTCCTTGATTGGAAGTGAATATCTACCAGATTTTACGGACTCAATCTTGTATTTAGAAGATGTTGGAGAGGATGTATATAGAGTGGATCGAATGTTAACCCAATTAAAGATGAGTGGGATTTTAAATAAGATTAACGGATTTGTTTTTGGTAAGTGCACTAATTGTGATGCAGGAGCAAATAGTTTGAGCTTAGAGCAAGTATTTAACGAACATATTAGTCCGCTAAACATCCCAGCTTTTTATGGTGCACTCATAAGCCATGAAATAGATAATAGTACCATACCGGCAGGAATTAAGGCTAGTATGATTGCAGAATTGGGATCTATACAACTTATGGAGCCTGCAGTAATTAATTCATGATAGTGCCATTTAAAACAGTAGTATCTGCTTGATAATTGGACAATAAAAACTCTGCATAACCTATGAGATTCACAAGTTACCCTTCATATGGTCATAGCAAGTAAACGTTTTAGAGTCGGTATAACCACCCATAGATTCAGCTGTTAAACAGGAATGAACCGGATAAATCGAAAGATATGGTTCGCCTGCCACCTCATAGATCAAATCTTTTGGACCAATAATTAAGCCGTGTTCTTGGGAGATTTTATCCAAATATAAACTAGAATTCTCTTTTATACGGCCATAAACTATTCTACCATCGATGTCTAGGTAATCTTTTGAGAAATGAACGGCCCCACCGTGTATCACAATTTGAGCAAATTCTTTATCACCATACTGAGTCAAATGTGTGGGTAAATCCAAAGCATTCCGGGCCTTTACTTCAATAATAGGGCAATCTACCCAAACCGCAATATCTTCCTGCCCGCAACTTCCTATATATTGTTGGCTTAGGTCATAAAAAAACAAGTTACCCGGAGTCAGTACGTCAATGACAGAAAAGTCATCCATCAATGAACAGGTGGGAGTATCCCCATAATAAATGGGCAAGTTCAGAGTTTTCTTTAACTGGGTTATGGATGCCATCAAGACATCTGAAAAAGCAAGAATGGACTCTTTATTAGGTTGTTGATACGAATTACCTGCATGAATATAACACCCAATTAGTGCTATTTTAGAAAGATACTGAATGGCTTTAGAAAATTCGGATATGTTTGATAGGTGGTCAATTGGTATCCCGGTTCGTCCATAGTTTGGGTCTATATCAAGGAGTACTTGTAAAGGTTTGTCGAGAATGTTGTTAAGATGTTTCAGGTGCTCAATCGAACTAGATAAGACTTTTAGATTGCACTCATTATTGACCTCGTTAATTGATTTAAAAAGTCCAGAGTGCAAAGGGAGGGCTAGTAAAAAGGAATCCCAATCATCTTGTATAAAATAGGCAAGCATATCCATGCTGGATACAGTAATGTCAGTAACCCCTAAATCACGTATCCATTTGCCTATTGCAATAGATTGGTGGGTTTTAAAGTGTGGTTGAAAGTGTTTAGCATTTTGCTGGATTTTTTTACTGATTCTAGAACAATTTCGAAATACAATTTCTTTATCAAGAACTAAACGAGGTTTTTCAATCATAGGTTGAGTGGTTGTATTGCTTTTGGAAAAATGACGTATTTTTAACATAATAAATGTTTATGAATTGAAAGAAAACGTTCGATTTGTTGCACAACAGATCGAAGAAAATAGAAATAAACCAAAACGTATAAAACAGAACCCTTATGGACGTAGATTTATTATTTATCCCCTTGAATATGGTACAATGGAAAGAATGTTCATCACGAGGGTTTATCGAACCTAATCAACATGAAGATTCCAAGTATATTTATAGCATAGAAGCCTACACACCGTCAGTTGTTGAAGAAATACTCAACTTTAAATTTATAGATCAAAATGATCTTTTACTTATTCTTATTGACCCCATTAGGATAACGGTTCCGATCAAAAGCGAATTAAACTACTTGAAACCAAATACCGAAGAAGATAGTTTTGGTAATAGTAAACGCTATCAAGTAGTTCATTTACAGGGAAAAATATCTATTGATGCGGTCATTGATCGAATTCCCATCCAAAAAGATGTGGATGGTCTATTTCATGTTCATATTGAAACCATTGATTAATGACAAGAGTGCTTAACAAGACTATATATGTTTGTCTCATAATATATATTATGTAAAGTAATATGTATTTATCACATTTCTGTAAATCACATACCATATATACTATACACCTCTACTACAGTTTGGACGTTTCCAATCTATAATAAAGAACTTTATAGGAAGAGTTTATTTTAGGGCTTCTTTGATTTTGTCAAAGTTAGGTAAATTACCCGCATCCTGTAGTATCTCAGAGTATACTAATCTCAAGTCACCATTAAGAACGAATGCACTTCGTTTAGCTACACCAATCATCCCGAAGTGATCGTTGTTTAAAACGCCAAAATTAGTTGACTGTACTTTGTTGAAATCACTTAATAAAGTGAAATTTAGGTTTTGAGATTGTTTAAAAGCCTTTAAGCTGAAAAAACTATCAATTGAAATACCGTAAACTTTTGCATTCAACGACTCATAAGCTTTCATGTTATCACGTACCAAGCATAACTCATCTGTACAAACGCTTGAAAAAGCTAAGGGGAAAAAAAGTAAAACGTTGTGATTGTTGGTTCCAGCTTCAATTGTAATCTGAGTCCCTTCTGTGTCTTGTAATGTGAAGCTGGGTATTTTATCGCCAATTTGGTAGCTCATAAGTAAATGTCATTATTTTAAGTTATCTCAGTGTTAAACGGATATTTAACTAAACTAAAAGTTAATAAAATCATTCCAAGACTTAATAAGATACTACCTAATAACAAGCCATTCGACGGACCATTAAAATTGATGAACGGAATAATATATGCACATAAAAAGGCCAGAATTGATCCTAGAAATGTCCATTTCCACTTGAACAGGTAGGTATTTACCCCGAAAATTAGCAGCGCAACTAGTATGGCGCCTGCCTGCATTATAAACTCTAATATATCTTTAATCGCATAACTCGTCGAAATGACTGCAAAGAATATAATCCCAGATAAAGGAAGCAAAGTAAGATAAACTGGAAACCGTGCGAACATCGGTTTAGAGTCTCTAATTATTACAAATAAAGCAGATAAAACTAAACTAATGCATATAAAATTACCCCATGTCTCAACATCTCGCACTAAGTAACTTGGCCCTATTAAAACATAGATTTTCGAGGTGAAAAAGCTACATAAGCTACCTAAAAGATATACTTTGGTTAGATTTCGTAGATTTAATGAACTTGGAAGTAGAATAATAAAGCATAAAAGAGCTACAATAATCTCTAATCCATGTTTTACGTTCAGAATCTCCATTTCTCTCCTACTTCTGCTTAAATACCATCGTTATGGGTACGCCGGTAAATTTATAGGTTTCTCTGATTTGATTCTCTAAATAACGTCGATAATTAGCAGGTAAGTCTTGTGGGCTATTCATGAAAAATTTAAAAACAGGTGGGTTGGCTTTTACTTGCGAGCCATACTGTATCTTTAATTCTTTGCCCCTTTTCATAGGCAATGGTCGTTTATAAAGCATTTTCTCAATAAAGTCGTTTAATTCCGAGGTGCTTATCTGCTTCTTTCTTTCTTCAATTACTTCATCACACAATTCCAAGACTTTATGAATACGTTTCTTGTTGGTCGCGGAAATAGTGAGAATGGGTATATAATCCATCTGGGGAACCGCCTCATACACCACTTTTTCAAATTCACGTACTGTGTGTGTGTCTTTATTGTCAATTAAATCCCATTTATTCCAAACAATAATTAATCCCTTATTGTATTCTTCTGCTTGTCGAAGTACCCGCTTATCTTGTGCATCAAATCCTCTTTCAGCATCTAATATGAGCACTGCGACATCGCATTCACGGATGGCTTTTTCTGTCCTAACGGTGCTATAAAACTCAATATTTTCCTTCACCTTTACTCGTTTTCGAAGCCCAGCTGTATCCATTAGTGTGTATTCTTTATTATTGAAGGATAAGTAGGTGTTTATAGTGTCGCGAGTTGTACCTGCAATATCTGTCACAATACATCGTTCATCGTTAACTAATGCATTCACTAAGCTGCTTTTTCCCACATTTGGTCTTCCAATGAAGGCTAATTTGGGAATGTTTGTTTTTTGCTCTGGCTTATGATCGGGTAACAATTCAATTATTCGGTCCATGAGTTCACCAGTACCTGTACCGCTGATGGCCGAGATAGAATATAATTCATCAAATCCTAAGCTGTAGAATTCAGAAGCCTCTAACCTTCTACCTTCATTATCTGCTTTATTTGCGACGAGTAAAACGGGTTTTTTTTGTCTTCGTAATATCTGCGCAACCGACTCGTCTAGCATGTTAATTCCGGTTTTTGCATCAACCACAAAGAGTATTATGTCGGATTCTTCAATCGCAATGATAACTTGTTCACGTACACCAACTGTTATCGTATCCAGCTCATCGGGTAAATAACCACCGGTATCGATAATGTTGAAATCAACCCCATTCCAATAGCTATCGCCGTAATGACGGTCTCTTGTAACTCCATATTCATCATGGACAATAGCTTGTCTTTCGCCAACAAGACGATTAAATATGGTTGATTTTCCAACATTAGGCCGACCGACTATGGATACTGTAGGGAGCATTTACGTAGTTATTTAGCTAAATTAACTTTTAAGATACGCAAATATATAATCAGCTAGGATGTTAAAGATTATTTTTGAAAACTTTGGATTCGTAGGCTCTTTAATTCTCTCCCTTGTGATCTTCTTGTTTTCAATTCTTTGGTTAGCAGGTATGGCAGGGATCACTCAGCCTAAAGATGGTGGGAAAGTTCGATATAAGTCTTGGATGGTATGGCTTGCCATTGTTGTTCCAATATTCCCAATCGCCTGGATTATTAGCCAAATTTGGAATCACTTCACTGTAATGAATACAAGTAAAAAATAATTAACTTATTATGCAGCAGTTCATTATATGATTAACCTATCAAATAAATTAGGCTGTATAGTTATGTTAAGATTGAGGTGTAGTTCATCATGCTCGCTATGGTTTCGATGCAATTTTCTACTTTAATCTGTTACAATGCACATGTGTAGTAAGCCAAAAGCTCCCCATTATATAAGTGAACCAGTCATGCGATCGTACGTCTAGGGGCATAAGTTACAATTGATTATTCTAATAAGGGCGGTTTTTTAACTTCATTTAGATTAGGTTCATTGGTGTCATGGATGAGCTCCCAGGGTTCTAATTTGGCAGTAATGGGTTCTAAAAAGCGAGAAGCTTTTGTCAGGTAGTCCCCTTCTCTCTGCCTAAATGAAGTCCTTGGATAGGTAAAATAAAGCATTTCTTTTGCTCTAGTAGCCGCTACATAGAGCAACCGAAGTTCTTCATCCAGTGATTCTTCACTATCTATAGAAAAAGTACTTGGAATAGTTCCGTCTAAGCATTGCATTATTAGTACATGCTTCCATTCTAAACCTTTTGCAGAGTGTATGGTACTTAAGGTGAGTGGTGCTTCTTCCTCTCTAGATGCCAGGGTGTCAGTCACCGTATCGGTGATAGGTTCCAACACCAGATCGGTTAAAAATGATTGTATATCTTGATAGGTTTTTGCGATTTGTAATAAGGAGGCCAAATCCTCTTCCCTTTTTGATGCATCATCGTATAAATCTTTGCAAATGGGCAGATAATAATCCACAATTAGTGGAATGGAGTCGTGCCAAGGTATACACTTTGAAGCATTTATGAGGCATGTGCCAAGCCTATTTAATCTGTTAAAATAATTCTTATTCATCCACTCAGAATCACTGAACCAGTGTGTGGAATCTGTAGAAGAAGCCCCCCTTTTTTTACTTTGAACCTCTTGGATCCACAGAAATAAATCTTCTGCTGTTTTTGGACCTACTCCATCAATGAGCATCAAAACTCGTTGCCAAGCCACCGTATCGTCAGGATTACTTAAAATCCTAATATGTGCCAATAGATCTTTTATATGCGCTGCCTCGGTAAATTTTTGACCGCCAAACTTTTTAAACGGGATATCCTTGGATTGTAAAGCAAGTTCTAGTGTAAACGAATCCCTGGCGTTTCGAAAAAGTACAGCAACCTCATCTAAAGCTATTTGATGTTCCCTAAGATGAAGTACTAATTGCGATATAAATTCTGCTTCTTCTTTATCATCAATAGCCTTAATTAGTGCAGGTAAGTCACTAGAATCGCGATTAGTGAATAGTTGCTTCTTAAACAATATAGAACTTTGCTCGAGTACAGCGTTAGCAACCTCTAGTATCTCGGGCGAGGAACGATAATTTTCCTCTAATTTGATAAGCTCTGTATTAACATATTCTTCTGGAAATCGTAGTATATTTTCGTAGTCGGATCCACGAAACGAATAGATACTTTGAGCATCATCACCAACCACCGTCAAATTTTGGTGGAATGACGAAAAATATTCACACAAGCTTGCCTGTATTTTGTTGGTATCCTGAAATTCATCAACTAATATATACTGGCAAATACTTGAAACTCGCTCTAATATTGCTGGATGCTCTATAAAAAGTTTTTCAGTGTTAAATAATAAATCATCAAAATCCATTATATGATGTTTGGCTTTGTAGGACTCATAGGTTTTAAAAAGTCTAATGATATCCTTTTCATGACCCAAAAATTGAGGATAGTATTCTTGTAATAATACCCTCATATCGAGCTGTTTATTTTTGTGAAGGGTAAACAGTTTTGCAAGACTTCGTTTAGCAGGAAAACGCTGTGAACGATGGTTTATATTGAGAGTAGAACGCACATGTTGAATGAGGTCAATGCTATCAGTGCTATCGAGTATGCTAAATTCATTGTTATAGCCAATATGATTACTATATTTTCTTAGAATTTGTGTACAAAATGAGTGAAATGTACCTCCTTGTATATATTGACAACGATCATCTAACAATTGAGTCGCACGTTCCATCATCTCTTTTGCGGCACGTCTAGTGAAGGTTAATAAGACTATTTGCTCAGGTGGTACACCGGATTCAATGAGCCGTGATACTTTATATATAAGTGTTTTGGTCTTACCTGTACCTGCCCCTGCTAGTATGAGTAATCGATTTGCAGGACTAATCACCGCGCTGAGTTGTTGCTGATTTAGAGCAGATTCATAATCGATTTGATAATCTATCGGAGATGATGAGGTTGTTTTTCTTAGTTGGAACTGCTTCATATGATCTAATATAATAATTCAGTAATAATATGTAAAATATATGTATACAACAGAATCGTATGTGGAGGGTATGCAGTAAACAGACTTTGATTTTCAATTTACATGCTGTATCTATAAGACATATAGTGAGCCTAAACCAAAGTCCAAATCATAAATAAAAAATAATATGGATTTGCCTCTGAGTGAATAATAAGTAATATTTACTGTGATTAGTACCAGCTTTCTAGACTATGGAGTTTTTACAGTGATCACAAATTCACCGCAGTCTCAAAAGACTAAACCTTAGTGATCAATCAAATATACGTACCAATTAATAGTAATTAGCTGAGAATATG
>DCQQ01000040.1 GCA_002323515.1 Balneolaceae bacterium UBA1514
AGCATTGTGTTTTTTATTGTAGAAATTTTCATGCTTGAATATTTTAGTTAGATGTTATACGTGTAATTTTCAATTAAAATAGCGTAAAATTCGCTTTTGACCGAATCTTTTTAAGAAACGCTTCCAAAATAAATCATCGTCTAACAAAGTGCAATAAATGATGTGAAGTTGCATGAATTAGCATAAACCTTTATTTTTTATATCAATGAAAGGTTTTTTTGAAAAAAAAAATTATTATTTATATTTCTAATGTGTCTCAATAATGATTTACGTACCTATCTTTTTATAAAGCTGCGAGCATAATTGTAACCGTTTCCACAATAAATCATGAATATTCATAACACTATCCAAGGAAAATATTTATTCTTTCTAATCATTTTAAGCTTAGGAATACCCTACTCTTCAGTGTATTCACAAGTAATAAATATGGGTAAAGGTAGCTATACCAAAACATTACCTAGTGGGCAAACAAGTGCTACAGATCAAAATGGCAATCCAATATTACCTAATGTAGCCGGTAATTTCACAAAGTTAGAGTGGTTTCCAAGTTTTGTCCCGGTAACGACTAATGATTTTTGGAGTAATGTATTATTTAGGTATGCCCCTGATGAACCAGCTTATGTGTTTGCTCACCCGTTTGAACTAAGAATTGATCCCACAGGTGTAGTATTAGGTTATGCTGATAGTTCAATTAGATCAGATGTAACTAATTCTGATAACTATACTTACATATCTGAAGGGCAGCTAGAAATTGGACTCTCAGGCATCGATAAGTCTACTTTTAAGGCAACTGATTACTCAGATTGGACTGCCACAACTACGTGGACTACAGAGTCTACAAGCTTAGAAGCCACATTTGGCCATGGGTTACCATTTGTGTATTTCAAATCTAGCGGTGCAGATATATCCATCTCCAGTGACAAGAATGCTAATATTTGGTATCAAAACGATAACGTATTGGGAGTAACAATAGATGGAAAGCATTTTGGAATATTTGCGCCTAGTGGTTCGAGTTGGCCTTCCGAATTTCCCTTAGTGTCCACTCTCAATGGTCAGGGATTTTTTTCTGTTGCTATTCTACCTGATTCCAGCTTAAATACATTTAATTATTTCAAAAAACATGCTTATGCTTTTGTCGATGAAACGTATGCGGACTGGAACTACGATCCGCAGACCAATCAGGTTTCGGTAGCATACAATGTCACCACTACATTGATGGATGATTCTGAATCACATGTCAATTCTACTCTACAATCTTTGTATAGGCACCAATGGCTTAATTCGGATGATGTATTCACAGAATACTCCTATGCATCGCCTAGAGGCACTATGAAAGTCATCGAAGGAAACAGCTTCTCTACCAATAATACGTTCATAGGTATCTTACCCATTTTACCTGACCTTGGTAAATATGATAGAGTTGAGTTACAAAATCATCTTAACAGTATGGTTGGTACACCACTTGGTACAAAAGTAGACACGTACAATAGCGGTAAGGAATTAGGTACGTATGCTCAACTCATTCATATAGCTGATCAATTAGGAGATTTAAATGCTAAAAATAAACTCTTGGATGAAGTAAAAATCGCATTAGAAAGTTGGTTAGTAGCCGGAGGTAACCAACAATATTACTACGACGAAAATTGGAAAGTACTTATTGGATTTCCTGCTTCTCATGGATCAAATTTTGGATTAAATGATCAACACTTCCACCATGGTTATGCCATTTTAGCCGCGGCAACGGTCGCCCAATATGACAGCGCGTGGGCGTCACAAGAAAATTGGGGAGGTATGATCAATTTATTGATTAAAAATGCGAGCAATTGGGATAAAAAGGATAAAGATTTTCCATATTTACGTAATTTTGACATCTATGCAGGCCATAGTTGGGCTGATGGCCGAGCTGCCTGGCGACTTGGTAATAATCAAGAATCAAGTTCTGAATCAATGAATTATGCAGTTGGTACTTTTTTGTGGGGACAAATCACAGGTCAAGAGGAGATTAGAGATTTAGGAGCATACTTATACACTATTGAATCTGAGGCCATTGAACAGTATTGGTTCGATGTTGATAACGAAGTGTTTCCAGAGAATTTTAACCATAAAGCGGTTGGCATGGTAACTGGTGCTGGTGGCATGCATGGGACTTGGTTTAGCTCAAATATCGAAATGATTCATGGGATTAACTTTCTTCCTATAACCTCTGGCTCTGTATACCTTGGCAAACACCCAGAATATGTTTTAGAGAATTACAATCAAATTGTTGAACAAAGAGGCTCAGAGCCTTTGTATTGGAAAGACATACTTTGGTCATTTTTGGCTTTATCAGACGCTGAACGAGCCCTTACATATTTTAATAGTGATGAGAATTATGACGTTTTTTTTCCCGGGGATTCAAAAGCTCGCACGATGCATTGGATTTATAATCTAGATGTTTTGGGACACATTAATGATGAGGTTCAAGCAAATATCCCAACGTACAATGTATTTGTGAATACCGAAGATGATACTACATATGTTGCCTACAATTCAGAACCTTTTACAAAAAAAGTAACGTTCACCAACGGGTTTTCATTTGAAGTTCCACCTAGACAGACTCTAGCTTTCAGTAAATCAATGTCTCCAGATACAGTGGGTCTGCCAAACAATAAACCAGAATTTGCCACATTAAACGTGATTTCACTGTTTAGTGACTTTTATGAATCAAGCACAAAAATTACCATCCCAAAAAATACCTCTGGGTCTACACAGGCAAATTTCAGATCAATTGCTAACAACAATGTATTGACTCTTGAAACCTTAGATTCTCAAACAATTCAATTAGAAACGAATATAGATATATCAACAAGAACCCATGTATTCGGTAATATTTGGTCTAGCCATGACGAGAGTATTATACTCCAATTAACGCAAGGAGACCAAACTTCAGAATCGGTAAACGTAACATTAAAGAAGAATGAATGGGTTTCTATGGACATAGATTTAACTAAGTTTGGGGATTCAATTGATCTAACAAAATTAGATGGAATAGCTATTCAAGGAAATAATACGGTTATCCTTGATGACCTTTTATTTTATGGT
>DCQQ01000016.1 GCA_002323515.1 Balneolaceae bacterium UBA1514
GTCAAAATAGAAGAATTTGCTTTAGATGTTTGGTAATTTAGCTTTTTGTTCTATTTGGCCGACTAACCCTATCAAGGAAGTTGTATGCAAGAGTCTATTGTTATTCGTGGAGCTCGCGAACACAATCTCAAAAACATTGATGTAACCATCCCCAGAGATGCACTCGTGGTAATCACGGGACTATCAGGCTCTGGCAAATCTTCTCTAGCCTTTGATACCATATATGCCGAAGGGCAACGTCGTTTTTTAGAATCTTTATCGGCTTACGCCCGTCAATTCTTGGGCATGATGGAACGCCCTGCAGTAGACTTTATAGATGGTCTATCCCCTGTTATTTCTATCGATCAAAAAACGACCAATCGCAATCCCCGTTCTACCGTGGGTACGGTTACCGAAATCTACGATTTTCTTCGTTTATTGTTCGCTAGAGTCGCAATTCCTTATTCCTATGCAACGGGAATAAAAATGGAAAAACAAACGGCAGACCAAGTGGTATCCGCCATTCTTGGCCTTGAAGAAGGTACGAAAGCCTACTGTCTAGCACCCGTAATTAGAGGGCGAAAAGGACATTACCGAGAACTTTTCGAGCAAATGGTCAAACAGGGCTATTTACAAGCTCGGGTAGATGGGGAAATTATTGAGTTGGAAACTGGACTCATGCTAGACCGGTACAAAACACACACCATAGAAATCGTAGTAGACCGTTTTGTGGTTAGCTCCAAGAGTGAAAAACGGATCGCTGACAGTGTGAGAACTGCTCTTGAAATGGCCGATGGAACCGTTGTTCTGGCACTTAAGTCAAAAGATGGCTGGGAAGACCGTCTTTTTTCGCAAAAATTATTCGATCCGGAAGCAGGTGTTGCCTATGAAGACCCAGCACCAAATTTATTTTCCTTTAATTCTCCCTTCGGAGCATGCCCTACTTGTGATGGCTTAGGCCATGCATACGATGTTAGTTGGGAGCTCTTAGTTCCTAACCCACAACAAAGTGTGGAGGAAGGAGGCATTCGCTTTCTCGGAAAACCGAGAGATATCTTTGCCTTTAAACAGCTGGAAGCCGTTTTAGCTCACTTTGGAAAGGATTTTAATTCCCCTATCACTAACTACTCTAGTGAACTCATTGACACAATAATGAAGGGTAGTGGTACCCAAAAATATGCGGTTACCTATGAATTTCGCTCCGATAAGGTCACTTATCAACACAGCTACAAAGGACTTCGCGATACGATTATCGAACAGTACGAACAATCTAAATCCCCTAAGCAACGTGAAAAAGCCAAAGCTTTTATGTCTAAAGTTAGCTGCCCAGACTGCGGCGGCGGGCGATTAAACAAAGAAGCACTTTCCTACAAGCTGGATACCTTTGGTATTCAGGATTTAGTACAAATGGACATCCAGGAACTCAGGGATACCTTATATAACATACACCTGAGCGACCGACAGCAACAAATAGGGCATCAAATTCTCAAAGAAATTAGAGATAGACTCGATTTTTTATTGAATGTAGGTCTCAATTACCTAAGCCTGAATCGAGAGGCTCAAACGCTGAGTGGAGGCGAAGCTCAACGAATTCGACTGGCTACCCAAATTGGAACGCAGCTTGTGGGAGTTCTCTACATACTCGATGAACCTAGTATTGGACTCCATCAACGAGATAATAAGAAACTAATACAATCTCTTGAAACCCTCCGTGACCTTGGAAATAGCGTTATCGTGGTAGAGCATGACCGCGATACCATTGAGAAGGCAGACTATGTAATTGATATGGGTCCTGGTGCAGGCGCATATGGAGGGCATATTGTAACCCAGGGCAAACTAAATGAATTGAACCCAAAATCGATGACCGCTCGTTTTTTACGAGACCAAGAACAAGTTACCGTTGCAGAAGCCCCCAGAAAAGGGAATTCAAAAAAAATCAGTATTACTAATGCCCGAGGTCATAATCTTCGATCGGTAAATTTGGAGTTTCCTTTAGGTACATTTGTTGCAATAACGGGGGTTAGTGGTTCCGGAAAAAGCTCACTCATCAACCAGACATTAGTTCCTATTCTATCGAACCATTTTTATAAATCTAAAGCGGTTCCTTTACCCTACGATCAAGTACAAGGGCTAGATAATGTGGACAAAATTATATCCATAGACCAGAGCCCTATTGGCAGAACGCCTCGTTCCAATCCTGGAACGTACACCAAGGTATTTGATCATGTTAGAAGACTTTTTGCAGAATTACCCGAATCCAAGATACGTGGCTATGATCAGGGCCGGTTTTCGTTCAATGTAAAAGGGGGGCGTTGCGAAACCTGTAAAGGCGATGGTGTGCGTAAAATAGAGATGAATTTTCTGCCAGATGTATACGTATCCTGCGAAACCTGTCAAGGACGCCGATATAACCGCGAAACATTGGAAATATACTTCCGGGAAAAAAATATTTCTGAAGTCTTAGAAATGCCCATATCGGAAGGAGTTGAATTTTTTAGCTCGCAACCGGCTATTTCAAGAATACTTCAAACACTCACTTCCGTTGGTTTGGGATACCTTACCCTTGGCCAATCCAGTACTACCTTATCTGGTGGTGAAGCTCAGCGGATAAAACTAGCCCGAGAGCTCTCAAAAATAGGAACAGGTAATACCCTTTATGTAATGGATGAACCAACTACGGGTTTACATTTTCAAGATGTTCGTCTATTAGTGAATGTAATTCAGCAATTAGTGGATAAAGGGAACACCGTAATGGTCATCGAGCACAACCTAGACGTGATTAAGGCCGCCGATTGGGTTATAGATTTAGGACCGGAAGGGGGTAAGGCTGGAGGACAAATAGTGGCACAAGGAAGCCCAAAAAGTATTTCTGAAGTTCAGAATTCACACACAGGTCAGTTTTTAAAACAAGAATTAGAACGACTAACTATCGTTGTAGGAAAGCTCTGAGCTTACTATCTTGAAGGTCTAGATATGATTTTTTTCCGCACACAAATTTTTAAGAAAGTTAGCTTGAGCCTACTGCTATTTGCGTTCATTATTCAGAGCATACCCATGCTCGAAAATGAACTCGAGAATCAGCGGTTTACTCAATGGCTCAACAAACACTTTGATCGCTCACTGACTGCAAATCAGTATCCTGAGCTGTCGGATCCAGAAAACCTTGAGTCAATACGTCTACACCTTCAGAAATTATGGAATGAAAGCGAAAATGTGGATCAATGGACTATTGCAGTCAAGGATTATCTAAAACAAAAAAATCTGGATCAAGAACTTCTCGAAGAGTGGAATATGCTGGATCATATGGATCAGCATCAGGACATGGCCATACTTCAGGAGCCACGTGCGTACGCACTCAATAATCAGGCCCAAGATAAATCACCAAAACTTACAAGTCCTGCCCATTTAGTTGAGCCCACTGCGCATAAAAACCAAAAAGTTTCATTCACCACCCTTCTCAGGCTAAACTACTCTTCTACTTCGAAAGAGCGTCCTATGGGTAGTGGAATCGCCATTGGTGCTCCTTAGCTCCCATTACTTAGCTTTTTCTTTTTAGGTTCGAATAAAGCGAACCCTCCCATCATTTTTACTAACAACAAAACACTATTATCATGCAAGGAAACGGATTTAAACTCGGTGTAATTGCTGCTTTTTTTGCCCTTACACTATTTTACTTGTATCCAACCATTATTTGGAACTTGGAACAACGTCAAATGAGTACCTTCACAGAAGAAGAACGTACTCAATACGAAATGGATAACGCTGAAAAACTTTCCAACCTAAAAGAAAATATCCTTTCATTGGGCTTGGATTTGCAAGGCGGGATGCATGTTACTCTTGAGGTTGGTACTCCGCAACTAATTTTAGAACTAGCAGGAAGTAACCGCGATAGCGAGCTCGACGAAGTTGTTCAGCTAGCTCAAGAAGTAGCAGAGGAAAACGACACTGATTTCATTAACGAAATGCAGCTCGAGTTTGAGAGAAGAGACCCAGATGCTCGACTAAGTCGGTATTATCGAAGCGAATCTCAAGACATCACACGCCGTTCAACTAATGACGAGATTGTAGCCTTTCTTAAAATACAAAGAGATGCAGCTCTCGACCGAGCTATTGAAATTATACGAACTCGAGTCGACCGCTTTGGTGTAACTGAACCATCTATTGTTAAACAGGGACAGAGTCGCATTGTAGTAGAGCTACCTGGTGTAGATGACGAAGAACGAGTGCGAAATTTATTAAAAGGTACCGCGCGTCTAGAATTCCGAACGGGTGCAGATGCCCAAGACTTCTCTAATTTCAGAAACCGTGCCATCGAATTTTACAACGTGGAAGCGGATAGTTCTGACAGCCTAAACCTAAGCGGTCCCTCCAACACTCTTCTGGAGCGAATGTCTTTCATTCAAACCCAAAGTCCCTACGTTTTTGGGTATGCAATAGCCGAAGATACCGCGGCGATTATTGACTTGCTTAGCACATCTGACATTCAACGCTTAATGCCCCGGAATACCGTCGTCCTTTGGGGTTCACGATCACTTAGCTTCGAAGGTGGAGTAGAACAGTTTGCTCTATACGGGGTACGAGATAATGCCGAATTGACTGGGGAAGTGATTGAAGAAGCATCTATTCAGTTCGATCCAACCACTAATGTTCCAGAGGTTTCTATGGGAATGAACAGTGAAGGCGCGAGAGTATGGAGTCGAATTACGGGAGCCAATATTGGTAAACCCATTGCTATTGTACTTGACGGATATGTGGTCTCCTACCCGAATGTATCAACTAAGATTACCGGTGGAAATTCCAGCATTACGGGCCTAGAAAATGTAGCAGAAGCCGAAGATTTAGTGAATATTTTACTATCTGGTGCTCTGCCAGCCCCACTTCGGATTATGGAAGAGCGAACCGTTGGTGCTACCTTGGGTGAAAGCTCTATTCAAGCAGGCTTTCGATCGGTACTTTTTGGACTATCCATTGTGGCAATCTTCATGATCGTATATTACCGAACAGGTGGTGGAGTTGCCGATTTAGCTCTTCTACTAAACATCATTTTTATCCTCGGTATTCTTGCAGGATTCAAAGCGACTTTAACCTTACCTGGTATGGCAGGTATCGTATTAACCATCGGTATGGCGGTCGATGCCAACGTGCTAATATTTGATCGAATTCGTGAAGAACAACGAAGTGGAAAAACCATGAAAGCTGCAATTTCAGCTGGTTATGCGAATGCGATGAGTGCCATCATTGATGCTAACGTAACCACAGGTTTTGTGGCCTTAATTTTAATGAGTTTTGGAGTAGGACCTATAAAAGGTTTTGCTGTTACTCTGCTTGCGGGTATTGCATGTTCACTCTTTAGTGCCATCGTTATCACGCGCGTAGTCATAGACTACTTAACCCGCAAAAACACAGAAGCGGTTAGCTTCGGTTAATAAAAATTTAAAATAAAAGGTACTTCTTATGAGATGGTTTGAAACACCCAGTTTTGATTTTTTAGGCAAACGTAAAGTTGCCTACACCCTTTCTAGTGTCATTTTTATAGCATCCTTAGCTATAATTTTTACAAAGGGCTTACAGTATGGAATTGACTTCCGAGGGGGTAAAGAATTCGTTTATATATTCGACGCTCCAGTAAACACGCAAGATGTTCGGTCCTTCTTAACCGAACCACTAGGTTCATCACCAGAAGTAAAGCTCTTTGGTTCTGATAGTGAAATACTCATCCGAACCGACAATGAACTAAGCACAGATGAAGTGCAAAACGTTATTGAAGACGCCATTAGTGCCAAGTTCAGCGATGCTACCTTCAGCATGGAAAAGAGCGATTCAATTGGTCCCCGATTTGCGGAGGATTTAAAAGGAGCAGCTGCTCAATCCGTCGTTTACGCGATTGTTATCATTTTCCTTTACATCCTAATTCGATTCCGAAAATGGACTTTTTCAGCGGGAGCGGTTGCTGCATTGCTTCATGATGTGGTAATCA
Source organism: Balneolaceae bacterium UBA1514 (assembly GCA_002323515.1). Classification (GTDB taxonomy): domain Bacteria; phylum Bacteroidota; class Rhodothermia; order Balneolales; family Balneolaceae; genus UBA1275. Next base: position 5,957 of record DCQQ01000016.1, read on the forward strand.
CACTAGGCATATTTACCTTGCTGAGCGATGTAGTCTCATTCAATTTATTAATCGATCAAAATATTATTGCAGCCTTTCTAACCATTGTTGGTTACTCCTTAAATGATACTGTGGTTGTATTTGACAGGATTCGAGAAAATAAATTGGTTCATAAAGGCATGGACACTATTGAAATGTTCAATAAAAGTCTAAACGATACACTCAGCCGAACAGTAATTACTTCATTAACTACCTTCTTTGTGGTAACTATTCTGTTTATATTCGGTGGAGAGGTCTTGAAAGGTTTGTCTTTTGCACTTATAATAGGTGTAATTTTAGGTACCTATAGCTCACTTTTTGTAGCTAGCCCTCTTGTACTTGAATTAGATACAAAAAAAACCACTAAATAAACCTTAGTATTATCATGAGTTATCAAACGTCAGAACGTTACAACTGCGTTGTCATTCAATTTAAAGGCAATGTTATGGGAGGACCCGATGCGGTCAGTTTGAACGAAGAATTACACGCCTTAATCGATTTAAATAAAACAAATATAATTGTTGATTTATCTAAGGTAAAGTTTATGAATTCTTCGGGTTTAGGCATGCTTATAGGTGGGCTTACCACTATGAAAAAAGCGGGAGGCGATCTACGAATTGCCAATGCAACCGATAAAATTCAAAGCCTTTTGGTCGTAACCAAACTCATCACAGTGTTTAAACATTTCCATTCGGTGGATGATGCGGTAGCATCTTACAAAGAAGATGCCTAACACCCTAGACTTATCATTAGTCTTAACTAAGGGGTGTAGCTTAATACACCCCTTTTTTATTGTTTGTCTTTATTTATTGATCACTTAGCAATCATTTATGTCTACCAGAGTAGTAATTGGCGCCCAATGGGGCGATGAAGGAAAAGGTAAAATAGTTGACCTTCTTAGTAAAGAATCTCGATATATAGTACGATTCCAAGGAGGTGCAAATGCCGGCCATACCCTTAAATTTGACGATAAAGAAGTAGTACTTCATCTCATCCCATCGGGCATTTTTAATGGAGATGGGATTTGTATAATCGGGAATGGTGTTGTCATCGACCCTATTGCATTACTAGAAGAAATCGATCAAGTTTACTCAATGGGCTTTAGCCTAGAGAACCGATTCTTCATTTCAGAAACAGCCCATGTAATCCTTCCTTATCACAAGATTCTTGACCAAATGAAGGAAAAAAATAAAGGTGCCAAAGCTATTGGTACTACAGGGCGTGGTATTGGGCCTGCTTATGTGAGTAAAGTAGCGAGAATTGGGATCCGGATGATTGATTTGTTAGATACGGAGGTACTTCATCAAAAGCTCATTCAAAATATAGAAGACATAAATCGGGCTCTTGAAAATATTTATGAAGAACCAACTATCGATGCCCAAGAACTAATTAATGAGCTTGAAGGCGCTATTGCTAAATTAAGCCCTTACATTTGTAACACTACACACATGTTACATGAAGCGCTTGAGAGGGATGAAAATATATTGCTAGAAGGGGCTCAGGGATGCCTACTAGATGTTGACCATGGAACCTACCCCTACGTAACCTCCTCATCTCCTACGTCTGGTGGAGCCTGTACCGGTAGCGGTATTCCACCCTTAGCTATTACCCAAGCAATGGGGATCACCAAAGCTTATTGTACTCGAGTTGGAAATGGCCCCTTTCCCACAGAACTCATTGAAAAAACGGGTGAATTACTTCGCAAAAAAGGTCATGAATTTGGTGCAACTACAGGGCGCCCACGCCGATGTGGGTGGCTGGATTTGGTTGCGTTAAAGTATGCATGCCGGATAAATGGACTTAATGAATTAACGCTAACCAAGATGGATGTGATGGATGGCTTTGACATCATTAAAGTCTGTACATCCTACCAAATTGATGAGGTAGAAACCAAAGTGTTCCCTTTGGGCCTCAATAACCTGGAAAAAGTGGAACCTATATACACGGAACTGCAAGGTTGGGATCAAGATATTTCAGGTATCACCACCTGGAACGAATTACCTAGCTCAGCTCAAGAATATATTCGATTTATTGAAGATTATTTAGGTGTTCCTTTTAAAATTATTTCTACAGGACCTAAGCGAAATGAAACCATTATTCGATAGTTTTAGTATTCTTTCTAACACGGGCAGATACTTCCCCGATCAGTACAACTATAGCAGCACCAACAGCGGTATATAGTGGCCATGCAAGAGCTAGAGGCTCACCGGGTAGTAGGTTTTGGACTGGACCATTTACCATGAACAGCAGACTTATCAACCCAGAGAAAAAACCTGTCAATGCATCTCTGGATTGAGCTTTATTGCTAATCAAACCCAATAAAAAAGCTCCTAACAACCCACCATAGGTATAGGAAGCTATTCCTAAGCCAAATTCGACTACCGTTGGTCGTTCCCCAGCCTGAAGTTGCAGGGAGGTAAATATAAGGGCGGAAATACTTAACACAATTCCCCATATAAGAGTAATGCCTCTTGACAAGCTAAGTTCTTCCACAGCGCTTAATACTTTTTTACGGTAAGGAATAATTATATCATATAATGTGGTAGAGGCTAAAGCATTTAATGATGAACTTAAACTACTCATTGCAGCGGCAAACAAAGCGGCTACAATAAGTCCAGAGACTCCAACGGGCATTTGTTCTACAATGTACTTGGCGAATATTTCATCCTGAGTTCGTAACCCAAGAGCAGCCACATCTGCCCCTTCGTAAAAGGTATAAAGAAATAATCCAATAAATAGAAATAATGAAAATTGTAGAATAACCACAATACCACTTCCAATAAGTGCTTTTTGCCCAGAACCTAACGATCCTGTTGCAAGCAAACGTTGTACGAGCAAATGATCCGTGCCATGAGATGCCAAAGAAAAAACCGCCCCACCAATTAAGGATATGCCAAAGACGTAGGGTTGCTCCAAATAGCTTTTCCAACTTCCCTCCCATCCCCAGTCAAACCATTGCGTTTTTCCAGAAGCTACCACCGCCTGATGAAACGATTGCCAACCATCGGGCAGGGCTTGAAACAATAGCAGCCCAGCAAGAATAGCACCTCCGAGATACACCCCAAGTTGAATCACATCCATCCATACCACCGCCTTAATTCCTCCTAAAAATGTATACAAAAGTGTAACCAAGGTGATGAGTAGTATAGCCATTACATATAGTTGAAAATCACTCCATGCCTCGAATACTCCCCAAAAGCGTAATAAAACAGTCAAAGGAATGGCCGTGGCAAATAAACGAACCCCGTCTGCTAATAGGCGTGTAAACATGAAGGTGATCGAGGTGGCATTCCGCATGGAAGGACCAAATCGGCGTTCTAGAAAAGTGTAGGCTGTAAACATCTCACCCTCAAAATATCGAGGTAAAAATACCAGTGCGACAATCACTCTCCCAATAAAATACCCAATAGTAATTTGCAAAAATGTAAGGTTACTACCGTAAGCAACTGCAGGAATACTAATAAAGGTTAGCGTGGAGGTCTCAGTGGCAACTACAGAAAACAACACTGCCCACCATGGCAGCCCCTTTCCTCCTAAGAAGTAGTCCTTTGCGTTTTGTTGTTTACCCGAGGCTTTTAACCCGAAATATGCCACAAAGATCATGTAAACAACCCAAACAATATAATCTAACCAACCAAAAGCTGTTGCACTACTCTCCATTTCTAGGCCCATTTTTGTAAAAACACCACCGCCTCTTTCATCGCTAAACCTCTATGGCTAATTCTATTTTTTTGCTCAGAACCCATTTCAGCAAAACTTTGCTCAAATCCATCTGGCATGAAAATGGGGTCATAACCAAAACCTTTTACTCCTTTCCTATATCTAGAAATTTGACCCGTGCAAACACCTTCAAAAATCCACTGTTTGTCTGCATCTACAAAGGCAACTACCGTTCGAAATTGAGCATTACGCTGCTCAATATCCTCCATTTCTGAGAGTAACTTTTCAACATTGTCATCATAGCTGGCTTGTTCTCCTGCATACCTAGCAGAATAGACCCCTGGCGCTCCATTCAAAGCTGAAACCTCTAAGCCAGTATCATCGGCCAAGCTAGGTAAGCCGGTTACCATTGCCACATAATGAGCTTTTTTCAATGCATTTCCTTCTAAAGTCAACGCATCCTCATCTACCTCTTCGAGTTCTGGAAAATCAGCAGTGGATAAGACCCGAAGATCCGGTAAAGAAAGCAGTTCCCTCAGCTCTTCGATTTTGTTCGGGTTACGAGAGGCTAGAACAATTTCGTTCATATTACTTCAATAATTCATGCATTTGTTGCCAACTCAGTCTAGGGCCATATTGTCCAACTACTTTTGAGGCAGCTTTGGTCGCTAACTTACCCGATGCAGCGTAGTCTAATCCATTGGTAATCCCATATAAAAAACTACCCGCAAACATATCACCAGCTCCATTGGTATCTACAGCTTTAACTGGAAATGGCTCTATATCAATAAAGGTATCTCCATCAAAAATTATTGCTCCATTTTTACCCATCGTAATAACAAAGCGCTTGGCATCTTTTTTTAATGCTTCACGAGCTTCCAGCAGGCTCGATACTCCCGTATAGGCTTTTGCTTCTTCTTCATTACAAAATAATAAATCGACAGACGCACCAATGACATCCTGAAATTTAGACCTAAACGCTTGAACTATAGAAGGGTCGGAAAGGGTAATAGAACTTCGTACTCCATGTTCTTCTGCAATAGAAAAGGTTTTTTTCATCGTATCAAAACCATCCTCGGTTGTAACTAAATATCCTTCAACATACACATACTCAGAGGATTGTATAGCTAAAGGTGAAAGTTCTTGTACGGACAACTCTGAACTTATTCCTAGATAAGTATTCATAGTTCGATCGGAGTCCTCAGAAACCATAACCAGACATTTACCCGTTGTCCCTGCTTGCCTTGCCTGGCCGTCTAAATTTGTTTGAACTCCCGCATTGGTCATATCGGCCAGATAGAAATCTCCAAATTCATCGGCTGCAACTTTGCAAGAATAATAGGCACTACCTCCTAATTGACTAATTGCAATCATAGTATTTGCAGCTGACCCCCCTGATTTACGTTGATAATCGTGATGTAACATAGCCTCTAACAAACGCTGTTGGGTTACTTCATCAACCAGCGTCATTAGTCCTTTAGCCACTTGCTGTTCTTCTAAAAATTCAGTGGAAATCTTACATTCTAAATCGACAAGGGCATTTCCAACCCCATATACATTATATTTTTTCATGCTCTTTATGTTAGTACAAATTATTAGTACAAACCGAATGATGAATAACCAACAATCTGGCTAATCAATGTGATGGTACCCAACAAGGTAAGCAGGCTAGAGATTCATAAAAAATCTTTCCTTAGACTCTCTATATTCTACCATGTCATATACTTCCTTGATACAGCACTTCAAACGGATGGCCGAAGGTTATCTTCCAGAAGAACCCTACTACTGTGAAATGCATCCTACCCCCTGGGATACCATTGGCTCACAAATTCGGACCCATAGCACAAACCAGAACCCAGACCAGAGTCCACACAAACCTCTTAAAGACATTGTCTATACCGAAAGTGCTGTATGTATCCCACTTTATCAAGCCCCGTCCAACCGCATAGGACCAACCCCATCGTTTGAGGATGCTACACTTGAAATAATATACACCTTACGAAAACAGCACCTAAGCCATGGCGGGCAAATCAGTTTTCCTGGTGGGCGCCTTGACCCGAATGAAAAATCTGAACAAGCAGTGGCTAGAGAGATAGAAGAAGAAATATCCATTAAAGCTGAAACGGTTGAGCTCATTGGAGAACTCCCAACCTTTTATTTACATCACAGTAAACACAAGATAATTCCTTTTATCGCATGGTTACATGATATAGAAAGTATGAATGCATGCCCCAATGAGGTGGATGAAATCATTAGGGTACCCCATGAGCAGCTACTGGACACAAAACGAATAAAAATGGGACAATGGACCCTTCGTAATCAAATCTACAACGTACCCTTTTACTATATACATCGAATCCCTTTGTGGGGAGCTACCGCTATGATTACAGCAGAATGGTTACGCTTTTATCAAACACTGAATGCGAATAAGAAAGGTTGGGATGACCTAACTAACTAATTCTGCAGCTTGCTTACCCAGTCCAGTACTCAATGCCACTCCCATCCCACTTAACCCTACCGCCCAAACCATATTCTGGGAGGGTTCAGCTTTGATAATTGGATTTTTTTCAGGTGTGAAACCCATAATACCCGACCACTCATATTCCACCCCATGAGGATCAATCCCTAACACCTCGTTCATATACCCAAATAAGAAAGATTTTATATCTTTGTTAATACCAAATTGAGTGGTGTTTTCACCGGAAACATCCACATGCCTAGCTCCCCCCAACAACAAACGATGTGCCCCAACATTTCGAAAATAAATGTATCCTTGGTGAGTATGAAAGGTTCCTTGCCATGGCTGAGAATCTAAAACTTTGGTAAGAAGCACCAAACCTCGCCCAGGGCTCACCGAAATATCTCTATCTAGTGATGTTGAAAACGCATTAGTTGCTAAAATGACTGATGAGCTATGAATCTGTCGATTATGTTGGCTAGGATCTTCTACTGTTAAACATACGCCATTCGCTTTTTTCGACACATCTACTAAACTCTGCCCCCAAGCCAAGCTTATCCCCATCTGCTCACACAATTGCGCAAATCCAGACCACGCCTTTGCGGGTTGAAGTTGTCCCTCTCTCGGCATAAAAATAGCTGAGTAGTCATTGATGGTTGTTGGTTTGTACCAATTATCTAGACCAGTTCTTTTTTTTAAAGCTGTATTACAATGAGCCAAATGAGTCAATACCCTCTCAAATTCTGCCTCATCAGTAAATAGTTCGTGCCCACCCAAAGGTTCATATCCTATAGCTACATCACCCAGAATACTTCTTAGCAAGGATAAACCCAGCCAACGTTCATGCATTCGATCCCATACGTGCTCCGGCCGTTCTAACTGGCTGTCAGCGATAAATTCCCCTATCGTACCAATGCAAGCAAAGCCTGCATTCCTGGTACTCGCCCCCAATGGAGGAAGGTGACGATCAATAAGAGCAATTTTGGCGGTTGGATGTATTTTAGCTAAATGATAGGCCGCTGATAGACCTGTAAATCCTGCTCCAACTACAACAAAATCATAGTTTTTTTCCAATGGTTTGTACGCCAGATAACTGGTTAATGTTTGATCCCAACCCAACTCTCTTTCCCAGTATGACCACTCAATATGGCTAGGGCGGTGAACGGATTTTTGCACACTCATTACATTACCTCAGGCTTATTCTTTCCCTGTTTCACCCGAACCGCCAATAGCTAATGATACCATTAAGGGCATTGCCGTTTCAAAAAAACCAGGATCAACATTGTATTTTGGATGATGCCAAACATACTTTGAATCACTTTTTTGAGCCCCACTACCGACGAAGAAAAAAGCACCTGGAAAAAATTGCTGATAAAACGAAAAATCCTCTCCAGCCATGATAGGACGTTCCATTTCTACGACCTTATCAGATGTAAATAAGTTCTTTGCATGATTAAGTACTTGTTTCGCTGCCCGCTCATCATTGATTACAGCAGGGTATCCTTTGTTAATTGTCAAGGAAATTTCAGCATCATAGGCTTGAGCAATACCCGCACAAATTTGGTGCATTCGCTTCTCAATACGCTTTACCGTAGCGCTAGAAAAGCTTCGTATAGTTCCCCATAATTGAAGCTTTTCCGGAATTATGTTGTGGGCCGTACCTCCCTCAATTCTGCCAATCGTTACCACTGCCGATTCTGTTGGATCAACGCTTCGACTTACAATAGTTTGAAAGGCGGAAATACATTCAGCTGCAATTACCACAGGATCAATGGCTTCATGAGGGCACGCCGCATGTCCACCAACCCCGCGAATAGTCACGTGAAACTCATCTGGAGCCGCCATTAATTCCCCTGGACGAGTGGTAATTGTTCCCACTTTATGCGACGGAGAGGTATGCAGACCGAATATCTGCTGAATGGGATACTTTTGTAACCATCCTGTCTCACAAAGCAAACGCCCACCTCCTGGTAATGTTTCTTCACCGGGTTGGAAAATTAACAGCACTTTTCCCGATATATGGGAAGTATGTTTCGCCAATACTCGCGCGACTCCTAATAAATTAGCGGTATGCGCATCATGACCGCAACAGTGGGCTATCCCTGGTCGCGTTGAAAAAAAATCAGTTTTAGCTTCGCCCTCCTCCTGTATGGGCAGCGCGTCGATATCTGCCCTCAAAGCAACTACTCTGTCCGACGCAATGTCGCCCTCAATTATTGCTATACAACCTGTGTCCAAAGGTCTTTCAACAACCAAACCTAGCTGCGTCAATTGCTGCTCAATATAGTTGGTTGTTTCAAATTCCTGATAACTCAGTTCGGGAAAACGATGCAGATATTCCCTTTCTTCATTAGCCTGTTTTAGATAAGGAGTACACCACTGTTGAATGTTCATCGGTTAGTTGATATAGGAGTTGATTGGGCTGAAACTTTCGTACGAGTTATTCGTATGTTCTTATGCACTTATAATGTAGGAAAACTATGCGTTCATTTTCTTGGGAAATCTTTGTAGGGGCTATTCTGCTATTTTTTGTGGCTATACTAGTGAGCAACGAAAAAGAGGCAAAAGAAAGGCGTGAGGCAGGACTAGATGGAACGAAGAATATTTTCTCTGGGACTCAAAACCTAGAATCAAAAATTCAGCAAAAAGCCAGGGAAATAGAACAGAAAATTAAAGAGAACACAACGGGACGACTTTCCCAATCGCAGGCTCTTCAAACAATACCTAATCAATCTATAACAGGCACCCAGGATTCACCATCAATGTCTGAAGCGCGATTGGGTCAATGGATCGAATCATCTCCTGGAATATATACCTTTTCGTCGGTACTCTCACTTAATAACAAGGAATCTCTTAGCATAGATATTCCTTTTGGTAGCTTAGAATTTAGTAGTGAGGCTAGTGGGAGTAAGGGGAAACCTCTACTTATTTTGACTGCTTCTGGAAAAATCCAGGACGCAAACTGGTTACAAAACCAACTGAGTATTATTGATTCGAGTACTAATAGTGGGGTGAGGGTATTTATGAGTAAATCGGGAAATAAAACGTCTAATTTTCAACTCCAAGCAAGACTTATCATTCCCGAAGAAACCAACGTGAATGCCAAAACACAAAGCGGACATATTGAATTATCAAACATAGCCGGTAAGCATTCCTTGAACACAAAAGGTGGGCATGTTGAAGTCGTGGATGTAAAAGGATCCTTAGAAGTTACATCTGGGGGTGGGCACATTGATGTATTGGATATGGAAGGAGACTTAGAACTATTTACCAAAGGAGGCCATATTACCCTAGAGAATGTATCTGGCAATATTAAGGCCACTACAAATGGGGGATATATAGATTTAGATGAGTTGGAAGGGAGTTTATGGGCGCTGACAAAAGGAGGGAATATCACTGTTTCTATCGCACATGCAGGTGAGCGTGTCACCTTGATCACCGAAGCAGGTAATATTCGTTTATCAAGCTCGGAAACTAAACCCTATTTTTGTACAATGAATGCTAATGCAGGAATAAATTTCGGTAATTCGGCTATTGTTGGAAATCTTTTTGGTTCATTTACAGGTTTTTTATTTCCACAAGAAAAACTAGATGACTATGCTAGTGATTTACAAAACTTATTTAACACCATGGATCTAAGTGCATTTGAAAATCCTACATATGGTAGTTTTGGAGTTTTACCTTTGGTTAACCTATCCGCAGAACTTGGCACTATTACGACTGAATTTGAGTGATCTAGGATGACAAAATTTGATCCTTTTGTAACCGAAGATGGGTCTTCTACCCTCTTTTCCAAACAGTATAATCAGTACTATCACAATCCGAACGGAGCCTTATCAGAGAGTCAAACGGTATTCATTGAGCGCCTGAATATTCAAGAACATCTGAAGGTACATAATGGGCAACTTAAGATTTTTGAAATGGGCTTTGGCACAGGGCTCAATTTCTTGTTGGCCGCCCAAGCGTTTTTGACGGCTTACCCCAACCTATTGGTTAAAGATGCAGCCGAATTGCATTTTTATTCGGTCGAAGCCTACCCCATTTCTGCCGAAGTTGCGGCAACGTTTCAGTATCCCATTGTTTGGCAAAAAAATACGCTGACCGATTGGATTTCAACCAGTCTGAATGGAATTAAGAAGGGATGGAATCATCATCAACCAGAGGAGGATATTCCCATTTTCTTACATTTGTATTGGGGTAATATTCAAGAGATCACCGAACTAAGTCCTCGTAATCAAGGTATCGATTTCTACTTTCACGATCCTTTTTCCATTCAGCAGAATCCAGAGTGTTGGGAACCAAGTATTTTTGAGCGTTACAAGAAATGGGGGCATACTCAAGCGAAAGTAAGTACCTATGCTGCTGCCACTCAAATTCGCGCAGCTATGGTCATTGCCGGCTGGCAAGTGTACAAAGCCACCGGAGCCCTTGGGAAAAGGGAAATGACTATAGCTAGTTTGGAAAAACTGCCCTATGAAGTCCTCCAAGACCAGCAGTTAAAAGCCTGTGATAACCAACGCTTAACCGAGCGTTGGAATGCAGGAGAATGGTTGTAATCGGCAATTAACTCAAAGAAATAAAACGCGGGGCTTTTACGCCATCCATACCTTGGATGTTTTGCATTTCTTCTTGGCTTAGCTTACGGTCGACGGCTACTGCAGTAATCGCATTTGACCCTTTTGATGCTCGTCCTAAACTCAGCGCACCGATATTGATGGATTCCTCCGCCAAAGCACCACTTACCGAAGCCAACATACCTGGTTTATCCTCATTTTGATAAAGTAATAGATCTCCTTCCAAACGCATTTCCAAACCATAACCATCAATGTCTACCACTCGAAAATCTCCATCACCAAATAGAGTAGCAGAAATACTTTTGTACTCTTCATTCTTAGGCATACGAATAGTGATCAAGTCTGAGAAGGTTTTAGTTTTGTTGGAAGTTACTTCCTTAATCTCGAAACCACGCTCGTCCGCATAAATACGAGCGTTAATTAAATTAATGGAGTCATCGACATACTCACTAATAATTCCCTTAAGAATACCATCTGTAAGTACATCGGCGTATTTGGTGCAATCCCCAGCGTATTCAAATTCTAATTCGCTGGTTTGTTCTGGTGATAATTGTACCATAGCCTTACCTAGTTTCTCTGCTAGAATTAGATATGGTTGGACCTCTTTGTTAGTTAAGAGTGCAATTGATTTACCGTTTATGCTGCCTTTATAGTTGGTATTCTCGAGCGCATCAGCCATCTGAGCAGCTATTTGTTCCGCTACTTTTTCCTGAGCTTCCTCAGTAGATGCTCCCAAATGTGGTGTACAAATGACCTTTGGATGGGCTAACATCTGATAAATTTCTTCTGTAGGTGGTTCAGTTGAATACACATCCAAGGCAACACCCCCTAATACTCCCTCATCCAATAATTGAGCTAAGTCAGATTCCTCGTAAATTCCACCACGAGCACAGTTAACCAAGCGCATGCCTTTTTTAAGATTTTCTTTGTTTGCCAAAGAAATAAGACCTTTGGTCTTTTCGGTCAGTGGGGTGTGTACGGTCACATAGTCACTTGTGGAGAGAAGTTCTTCAAGCTCCACTAGCTTCACACCTAAGTTTTGAGCATGTTCTTGAGTAGAAAATGGGTCATATGAAATAATCTCCATCCCAAAAACCTTCATTCTCCTAGCAACCTCGGATCCAATTTTCCCCAAGCCCACAACACCTAAAGTCTTTCCGTGAACTTCGATCCCCATATATGCCTTTCGATTCCATCCTCCTCCTTTTACCGTTTGCACTGCTTCTGGGATATTTCGTGACATCGCAATGATTAACCCGCAGGTGTGTTCTGCAGTTGAAATGGTATTTCCATCAGGAGTATTCATGACTAGTACACCTTTTGCAGTAGAAGCAGGGATGTCTATATTATCAATCCCTACCCCTGCGCGACCAATAACTTTAAGTTTTGGGGCATGTTGCAGAAGTTCAGAAGTAACCTTGGTAGCACTTCGGACAACAAGTCCATCATATTCACCAATACATGCATTCAATTCTTCAAGTGTAAGGGTACCGGGTTGTAACGCTTTAATACCACGTTGTTCAAAAACGTGTTTACATACTGAGTCTACATTATCGAGGAGGAGTACAGAAAATGACATGATGAGGCTTCGTGAGAGTTATTAATTGTGAAATAAATTTTGATAGATAAAATGGTATGATCGGAGAAATTACGCCATAATTATTTAACAGTTCCATTAATCGACAAATTCCCTAATTAGTTCTTTAATATCGGCAATTCCATCCCTATTCTCAGCAGAATATGAAAGAATGGGAACCTCTATATTCATGTTATAAAGCAACTTTTTTAGACTTGATTGTGCTTGTTGCACTTTATTTTTTGAGATTTTATCCGCTTTTGAAAGCACTACTGAGAAAGGAATCTGTTCAGTAGCTAACCAGTAAAAAAAATCTTCATCTAGTGCCGAGGGTGGATGTCTTGCATCTATTACGTGGAGAACTAAACGAAGTGTTTCTCGCTGAATTAAATAAACTCGTATGTTTTCTCCCCAACGTTCTCGCTCTTTCTTAGGTACTTTAGCGTACCCATAGCCTGGTAAATCAACAAGGTAGCATGTCTCACCCACTTTATAATAGTTCATCTGCTGGGTTTTACCTGGCACATTGGAAGTACGAGCTAAATTTTTTCTTTTGAGCAAAGCATTGATTAACGATGACTTCCCCACATTAGACCTACCGGCAAAACAAAACTCGGGTAAGTCCATTGGTGGGCAGTCTTCTAATCGCGGTGCGCTAGTAATAAACGTTGCGGGATCATTAAACATGCCAAGTAATCCTGCTAAAGGTGTTATACCAGCTCATTTTCTTCTTTTTCAGCTCCGAAATTAACTGGAACCGGATACTTAGAGGTAAAGCAAGCGGTGCAATAATCATTATCTGAAGGGTTGGCCTCCTTCACTGCGTTTACTAATCCATCCGGAGACAAATATCGAAGACTATCCACTCCAATCTCTTCGGCTATTTTAACAATGTCCCGATCAAATCGATTGGCAATGAGTTCCTCAGGTGATGGAAAATCCATCCCATAATAACAAGGACTAATAATAGGTGGAGAGCTCACCAGAAAATGAATTTCTGCAGGATTACACTCTCGAATCATATTAACCAGATACTGGGAAGTAGTACCCCTAACAATACTGTCATCGACGATAATGACCGAGCGTCCTTCTATCACTCCTTTCACAGGGTTGAATTTTGTACGTACTTTTTGTTCTCGAGATTTTTGCCCTGGGGATATAAAGGTTCTGCCTACATAATGATTTCGAATAAGGCCTATATCATATTTACAGTCGAAGCCCATTTTTTGGTTTTCACTAGCATACCCTATAGCAGCAGTATTTGAGGAATCAGGAACAGAAATAATAACAGGTTTACTTCCAGTCTCTTTTTGGACTACTTCATGAATAGGATGTTCCTTTGCTAGGGCTTTACCTAGATTCCGACGAATCTTATCCACCATCTCACCAAAAATCATACTGTCGGGTCGGGAAAAATATACATACTCAAAAATACACTGTGAGGTTGCAGTCCCATCTTTAGGTGAAATATGATAGGAAGTTAACTCTGAAGGACTAAGGCCTTTCTCATTTGCGTTATGAGGAATAACCAATACCTCCCCTGCCTCAACATCTCTCACATAGTCTGCTCCTATAATATCGAAAGCGCAAGTCTCAGAGGCTACACAATAGGCTCCATCTTTAACTCCTAGAGCTAGAGGCCGAAACCCATTCGGGTCTCGTACGGCAACCAAGCCCTCGTCAGTAAGTATGACCAAGCAAAAGGCTCCTTCAATCTGACCTAAAGCATCTAAGATTTGATCCATTTGCTGCTCTTTCTTGCTTTGAGCAATCAAATGCAGAATAAGCTCGGTGTCAGAAGTACTCTGAAACAACACCCCATTTTTGGTAAATGATTCTCTTATTTGCTTCGCATTCGAGAGATTTCCATTATGCCCAATGGCAATATTGCCGGATCGATAATGTACCCTAAACGGCTGTATATTGGCCGGGTTTTTGGATGATCCCGAAGTAGAATACCGATTATGCCCAATTGCGGAGCGCCCTTTCAGAATTTTTTTAAAAATTTTGGGCTTATCAAACACACTTAAAACTAATCCAAAATCTTTGTAGGTCGGCATGACTTTTCGCCCTTTATCCTCATCAAAATATGAGGTAACTATCCCTGCCGATTCCTGACCCCGGTGCTGCAAGGAATGCAGACCATAATAACTGAGTAAAGCTGCCTCTGGGTGATCGGCTATTCCAAAAATACCACAGTATTCACGTGGCTTATCGCTCATCGTTTCTCCAACTGATTTTAAGTTGCCTAAAGATAACCAAACTTATGGAGTTACTCGCATCAAATTATCCACAACATATCACCACTTTAACCACTATTCTTTCTGGTTGATGTATGTCATGCTAGACATTTTGAGTATTCCACGCCATATTAGATTTTTGCTAACCAATTCAACTTAGTTGAAAAATTACGTTAAGCGGACTTGCTTATTTGTGAGATTGCGATAAATTATTACGATGAACCTAAATCGGACCTGAGACTATTAAATGGTCTTCAAAATTAGCTGTTAAGTTGCTTATTTATGCTATTATGCGTCCACTAACGTAACACTAAGACATATAATTCTATGATACGACAAACATCACTGTGTATGTTGAGTTGGGTTTTACTACTCTTCCTGCTCACTCCTTCCACTTTTGCACAACAAACCCCAGAAGTCACAGAGCTCAATTACTCGGCCCTAAGCTGGAGGGGCGTAAGCACCGGTTTCGCATCGGGACGAATTTCAGACATCGCTATTCATCCTGACGACGAGAATCTATGGTACGTAGCCGTTGGCTCTGGGGGAGTTTGGAAAACAGAAAACGCTGGTATAACCTGGATTCCCATTTTTGATCGAGAATCTTCTTATTCCATAGGGAGCGTAACCATTGACCCAAACAATCCCAACATAATTTGGGTCGGAACTGGAGAAAATGTTGGTGGCCGGCACGTTGGCTTTGGTGATGGAGTATACAAAAGTACGGACGCAGGGGCTTCTTGGACCAACATGGGTTTAAAAGTATCGGAACACATTTCAAAAGTTGTAGTTCATCCCGAGAACTCCGATGTAGTTTGGGTGGCTGCACAAGGACCTCTCTGGAACGCCGGAGGGGAACGTGGTTTGTACAAATCGACAGATGGTGGAACGACTTGGGCCAAAGTATTAGGCGATGAAGAATGGGTCGGAGTCACTGATATAGTCATGGATCCGAGAGACCCTGATGTGCTTTATGCTGCAACATGGCAACGTCATAGAACAGTAGCAGCCTACATGGGTGGTGGGCCAGGAACTGGTATTCACAAATCTACCGATGGAGGCGAAACTTGGTTGGAACTAAAAAAAGGTATTCCTGGATCCAATAAAGGTAAAATTGGTCTGGCCATCTCTCCTCAACAACCCGACATAGTCTACGCTGCTATAGAATTGGACCGAACCAAAGGTGGACTCTATATGTCTGAAAATAGAGGGGCAAGTTGGAAAAAAATGTCGGATATGGTCTCCGGTGGGACAGGACCTCATTATTATCAGGAGCTATATGCTTCACCCCACCACTTTGGGCGTATTTATCTTATGAATGTTCGCACCATTGTATCTAATGATCACGGTCGTACCTATAGCAACTTACCCGAGCAAAATAAGCATTCAGATAACCATGCACTGGCATTCCGCGCCGACGATCCTGACTATCTTCTGATGGGTAGCGATGGCGGTGTATATGAAAGTTATGATCATGCCATTAATTGGAGATATATAGGGAATCTGCCGTTAACACAGTATTACAAAGTAGCTGTAGATGATGAACTCCCCTTCTACAACCTTTATGGTGGAACACAGGATAATGGAACTCATGAAGGCCCATCAGCTACAGATTTAGTTGAGGGTATTCGAAATACAGATTGGAAACATATTTTATTTGCAGATGGACATGATACTGCAACCGAACCTGGTAATCCCAATATTGTCTATGGTGAAACACAAAGAGGTGGTCTACATCGTATCGATCGTGCAACCGGAACCGTTACCTTTATCCAGCCACAACCACTAGAAGGGGAAGATTATGAACGATACAATTGGGATGCTCCTATCTTAGTTAGTCCACACAGTCCAACTAGACTCTATTTTGCTTCTCACAGAGTGTGGCGATCTGATGACAGAGGTGATTCTTGGACTCCGATATCTGGAGATTTATCTCGTAATCAAGAACGAATGAATCTTCCTATTATGGGACGCATACAAAGTTGGGATAATGCATGGGACATGAATGCTATGTCTGACTATAACACCATCACCTCATTGGGAGAATCGCCCTTACAAGAAGGACTACTTTACGTGGGTACCGATGATGGAATTATTCAAGTAAGTGAAAATGGTGGAGCGAGCTGGAGTAAAATTGAAGTCGGTAGCATAAAAGGTATTCCAGCAACCGCTTTTATAAATGACATTCGGGCCGATTTACATGATGTCAATACAGTATATGCCGCCCTGGATAATCATAAGTATGGAGATTTTAATCCTTATATAATCAAAAGTACCAATCGTGGAAAATCTTGGTCCTTAATCTCAAGTGATTTACCACTGCGGCATTTAGTCTGGAGAGTCGTTCAAGATCATGTGGCCCCTAATCTTATATTTGCAGCCACGGAATTCGGTGTATATTTCACTGTAGATGGCGGGAATGAGTGGATAGAGTTTAATGCTGGTCTGCCAACTATATCAGTACGCGATATTACCATCCAGCGCCGAGAAAATGACTTGGTTGCTGCAACTTTTGGCCGGGGATACTACATAGTAGATGATATTAGTCCACTCCGAGAAATATCGAAAGAGACTTTGGCAAAAGACGCCGATTTATTCCCAACACGTCCGGCTAAATGGTTCATGCCACGTGCGGTAGAAATTGATCCTGGAGCCTCTTTTTTCACGGCTAAAAATCCAGAATTTGGAGCTACCTTTACTTACTATTTAAAAGATGGTTTAACTACCAAAAAAGCAGAACGTTTGAAATCTGAGCGAGCCATAACGGTCGATCAAGATATTCCATTTCCAGGCTGGGATGCACTGGAAGAAGAAATGCGAGAGACAGCTCCATACATTCGTATTAGCATATCCGATGCGAATGGAAATGTGATTCAAACTCTAAAAGGTTCTGCCCGAAAAGGACTTAATAGAGCCACATGGGATCTTCGTCTAGCTTCTCAAAATGTGGTTTCCCTTGCTCGTCGCGGTGGTGGAGGTGGATGGTTTGGTGGCGGTTTCATGGCTGTACCAGGTACCTATACCGCACATTTAGCCAAAGTTGAAGCTGGCCTAGTAACCACTCTAGATGATCCTATTGAATTCGAAGTAGTTCCTCTACGTGAAGCTAGCATTCCTGGCCCAAGCTTCGATGAAATGCTTGCTTTCCAAAATGAACTTACCTCGTTTCAGCGAGAATTAACTAAATTTGGCCAAATGCTTCAAAAGCACATGTCTCACCTTCAGGCAATGCAAACGGCACATGGTCTAGCCCTTAGTCCATCTACTGAGTTAGAAAAAGAATTACATGAGGCACACATGCAAATGCTTGAACTACAAGAACTCGTAGAGGGAAGTGAAGCTAAGGACGAGATTGGTGAAATAAATGCTCCTACTCCAAATGACCGTATGTTTATTGGAATGAGGGGACTTTTCACTTCAACACATGCCCCTACTCAGATGCATAAAGACATGCTCGAAATTGGTAAAAAAGAATTTGTGCCAATTGAGGCTGAACTTGAACGATTTGCTGCTGAAGTAATGCCAAGCTTAGAAGTTGCACTATCACAAACTAACGCTCCACCAATAGAAGAGTAAATCGGCAGATTTCAAATAATTTTAAACACAAAGCCCCAAGTCATTTATCACTTGGGGCTTTTTTATTGGTATAAAATTCGAGTACATTTAGTGCACATTAACTCGATAAAATACCTCATATATGAATGAAACGACCAGAAATACGGCATTTTGGTTCATTACCTTATCCATTCCATTTCTACTTTTTCTAGGTGTAGAAATAGCCCTTAGAATTGGTGGATACGAACAAGAAAAACAGGAACTTTTCATAGAGGCCCCCAATACACCGAACTATCTGATTGCAAATTCAAAATTTATTGAACGATACTTTCCTTCGTTTGTTCCTGAAATTGCCCCAAATGCGTTTCGAAAAGAGAAGCTTCAAAATACCTTTCGGATATTTGTCTTTGGTGGTTCGAGTGCCGAAGGATTTCCGTATAATTTTTATACTGGCTTCGCAGACCAGTTAAAACAAAAACTTTTACTGAACACGCAAGGTTTGCCGGTAGAGGTAATTAATTTGGGCATGACTGCGGTCAACTCATATGTAATTCATGATTTGGCTAAACGAGTCCTCTCTTATGAGCCAGATGGAGTTATTATCTATGCCGGACATAATGAATATTATGGGTCTTTTGGGGCAGCCACAACACAGTTTGGTTTTACCAATTCGATCGGACTAAAGCGATTGATTTTATGGCTTAAGGATTGGCGTGTATATCAATTCCTTGAGAACACACTACAACTAGGTGGCGCAAATCAGGATACTGGCGAACGTCGTACTATGATGGCAAAGGTGATAAGTGAATCAGATATCCCGGTAGACTCTGACATTTATCGTCATGGAATCGAGCAGTATCGTTCGAATATAAGCGATATTGTTAAACGCTTTGATAAATATGGGGTACCTATTTTTTTGGGTACAATAGCATCCAATCTTAAGGATCAAGCTCCTTTGAGTGATAATCCAGACGTTTTGGCTTTGTATGAGCAAGCTCAAGCTACCTATAAAGAAGGACTTTTTGATGAAGCTTCTACCTTATTTTTGCAAGTCAAAGAGCTTGATGGCACCCGTTTTCGTGCACCTGAAGAAATGAACCGTATTCTTACAACTATTACCCAAGAAACTTCGGCCGAGTTGGTACCTATTCAAGCTGTGCTACGAAACGCATCAACCAGAAAAATAGAAGATGCGAGCTTATTTATAGATCATTTGCATCCAAACGATCGAGGCCATAAAATTATGGCGAACACTTTTTTTGAGGCTATATCATACCTCCCTAAGCTACAAAGCTACCTTAAACCGAATCCAATTGACCCACCTTCAGAGATTAGCACCTTTGAAAAAGCATATGCAGAAATTAGTGTTGCCCGACTTTTAGTAGGTTACCCTTTTGTAAAGAATGTTACTATCGATAATGAACTGCAGGCCTTTGAGCGTATCTATCGGTCTTATTTGAACACCAGCTATATTGACTCAATAGCAGCTGTCGCCTCTAAACAGCAAGTATTTGTCCCTTTAGCACTGACTGAAGTAATAGCTAAAGCCTATTTAAAAGCTGATACCTTAGCTATTGTTCAACATTCCTACGATTTACTTAAATGGCAACTTCGACATCAAAATTTAATTGAAAGTAGCATCGAATTTACACTTAACAGTGGAAAGAATAAGGCTTATATAATTAATATATTACATCAAGTTATCAATGATGGAAATCTGGATCCCCGATATTATGACTTACTTTCATCTTTATATTTATTAGAAGAGAACACCCAACAAGCAAAATATTGGCTCAATCAATCAGAGCTACGTACACCTAGTTCACCCCGATTATTATATAATTTCTCTCGATATCATATATTGAATGGTGATACACTAAAAGCTCAAGAATATTTCCAAAAATTTTTAGCTACACAACAGAAAAATCAAAACTAGCTAAGTGCCCATATTTTTGAGATTTCTTCGAATAAATTTCTATCAACCTCGATATTGGCTTCGCTCCTCAAATAATCAAGTTCTTTTCTAATTGAATCAAATACTTTAAAAAATTTCTGTAGGTCGTTATAGTTTGTTTGAGATGATATTTCGATAGTTTCTCGTTCATTAACTTGTAATAAAATCCAGCCTTGTTCATCAGAGTAAGCTATAATTGGAATTTTGGATAATTTTCTTAATCATAATTCTAATTATTGTCTGTTTTATTTAATTACTGCAAATTTATCTATATACTCTCCGATTACTGGAGCCTCAACATGGTAGAAATATATACCATAAGCTACATCCTCACTATCATTTGATCTTAAGTCCCATGAGGCTGAACCATCTTCCATTGATCCTTCATGCTCAATAGTTCGAACTAGTTCACCACGAATATTAAAGATTCTTATCGTACACTCTAACGGTAAGTTAAAAAATTCAATTTTTCTTTCACCTCTACCTATAGAACCACTCGCTCTTTCCCAAGAGGCTGCTCCTATATATGGATTAGGAGCAACAAAAATGTCCTCTAAAGATTCTTTAGCTTTATCAGCATCTATAGCTTGACGCCTCATTGTAAAACGGAATTTGTCATCGCTACCAAATGCTCTAGTGGTTGAAATTCTAATTTTTTCACCAGGTGCAGGCGCAACATTTTCACTAGAAGAAAGGATGTCAACAGTGAACCTATATTTAATTCTATTTGCTTCATCTCTTTCTGCTACAAATAATCGATCACCAGGGTTAATCTCATCATTATCATCAGCATCAATAATAAATATATCAGCCTGCTTGTTAGTCATTAAATTTTTTGCAAATAATGGAATATCGAAACGGCTAAAACCACCTCCAAAAAGTAGCGGTGGGCGATATGTACTATCTTCTGGATTTACAAATAAAAGTTCATAATCATGATCAGTTCTAACAAAGTTTGTGAGATCTCCGTCTTTATCTGGAGTTATTGTCAGACTCCATTTAGTAGTAAGTCCATCTAATTGTGATGCATCTAAACCAAAAAGTTCATTTTCTCCACCTTCATTAGATACCCAACCAGTTTTTGTAGGTATAATATCTCCAGGTGAATCATTTGAAAAATTAATAATGAATCCATCTACTATACTACTTGAGCTTGAATAAGCGCTTGACGGAATAAGCGCTTCAGCACCAACTTCTCTAACTTCATACGTAGTAGTAACTCTTTGAATACCAACTTCCGCTGCTGAATCTTTAAAACTAACTTCATATAGTTTTGTATCGTCTATTAATTCTTCTACTGCGATATTAATGCTTGCAGATCCAGTCCCAGTACCCTCTGTTACTTTACTCAGATCACTATGAGTACCACCACTAACATAGCCAGCTGGATTAGTAGTTGGAATTACAGCAGCTGTATTGATTGAAGTACCCACAACAGTACCTGCCCCACTTAATTCTACTCTAAAGGTATTTTCTTGTGGATCAATACCTGGGTCATCTCCACCTGAAGAAGGGATTCCTCTATCATATGCAACAATAGCGTAATAATAAATCTTACCGTTAGTTACCTCATCATCAACATAATAAAATTCCAATCCAGAGTTAGTGCCAAGATTATAAATAGCTTCACCATCCAATACAGATATATTACCAGATATATCATTATCTAGATCCCATTGAGCTAATGGTTTATAAAATTTAGGTGTTCCATTCACATCCGAAATAACACGTGCATCTGATAAAAGAGCATTAGTCCCTTTATATAATTTATAACCCTCAAAATCGAAATCCTGCAAAAATCTATCAAAACTTCTCACAGATAATGTATCCCATGACAATGTAACTCTTTTATCACCAGGCACTGCAGTCAAGGTTGGCATTATAGGCGGCTGTGCAAAATTATAATCTGAATTATAAATATTTTGGACAGTCCTTCTATTCTTGAAGAAGTCGATTTCGTCATCACCAAAAATCCATGCAGTTGAGAAAAAATCGGTTGATTTAGCATTAACCTTTGATTTTGAAAATAACTCAACTTCACCAGATGTAAATAAAAGAAACGGATCATGACCGTCTATATTTGATGGTTCAACATAATCTGGATTTGAGAATAAATTCATAGCTATTCGAGTAAATAACCATGTATCATCTCGTAAATTATCTCCACTTTCATAAAACGGTCGAGTGTTCAGATCAAATCCTGTTAGGCCGATTTGATCTGATTCATCCACGTCTAACTCATTATAATTAGGTTCTCCAATAGTAGGTATTCCATCACCTTCTCCTGTATCTCTTCCTGGGTAATTCAAATTATATGGACTTAAACCATCTGCACCAACATCATTATTCAACTGCTCACCTGGATCCCAGATTCCATTGTCATTACCATCTTTAAAGCCAATCCAGTCTAAATTCTCATCAGTTGTATACCAAACTCCTTTTTGATAAGCTGGTCGGGCTTGATATGATTCTCCATAGAAAAGTTCAAACTGATTAGCATCATAATTAGCAGCAACATAATTATCTATCTCATTTTGACTTGTTAATACTAAGAAGTTCTCCAAAAATCGGGACTCATCAATAATACCGTCTTGGTCATCATCAATACCGTTAACATCATTTGCAGGTGACTCAAGAAATGCAAAACCTGTATAGCCCAATTTATATGCAGTTTCGCCTGGGTTTGTTGGATATCCTAAACCATCTGAGTCCCAACCATATACAATATCCAAAAACGGGTCATAACTAGCATTATCGTCATGTTTTTCTTTCCCTAAACCGTAGTCAGCAATCTGTGAAAAGTAAAGTCTCATTTGATCATCTTCACCTTTATTAGTTATACGGTAAATAATAAACATAGCGTCTTCAGCTAAAATATTAGCCCATTGAAACAATCTCATCTGAACTTGAAGTCCCAGTCCACCCATTGTGGGATCTTCATTAGGACTAGGAAAGTAAACACCTAAACTGGAGTGCGGACCCTCTGTCTCTATATCAACTGCATATTCATAATCAGAAAAATCG
>DCQQ01000035.1:0-50334 GCA_002323515.1 Balneolaceae bacterium UBA1514
TTCATTTTTGAGCCGAATCATCCCGATTCATTTCGTCGAACTATTACCTACAAACAACTTCATATAGATGTATGTAGATTTTCGAATGTACTTGAGAGTAAGGGTATAACCAAAGGTGATCGGGTGTGCATCTATATGGCTATGACTCCGGAGCTGATTATAGCAGCTCTTGCATGTGCCAGGATTGGGGCGGTACATTCTATTGTGTTTGCGGGTTTTTCTGCTCAATCGCTGAGCGAACGGATCAATGACTGTCAGGCTAAAATGCTCATAACCAACGATGGACTTCGAAGAGGGGATAAGCATGTGCCATTAAAAGATATTTCAGATGAGGCGTTGCAGACATCCCCCTCAGTAGAAAATGTTATTGTTTGTCAGCGAACCAACAGAGATATCCACTGGGAAGAAGGACGTGATTTTTGGTGGCATAACCTTATTAGGAATGCATCACGTCATCACGAGGCAGTAGAGATGGATGCAGAAGACCCTCTTTTTATTTTGTATACCTCGGGATCAACTGGGAAACCCAAGGGAGTAGTGCATACCTGTGGGGGATACATGGTCTACACCTCGTATTCGTTTCGCAATGTATTCCAGGTAGGAGCGGATGATGTGTATTGGTGTACCGCAGATGCTGGTTGGATTACCGGTCATAGTTATATCATTTATGGGCCATTGTTTACAGGTACCACTGGGATTATTTTTGAGGGTACACCAACCTATCCGGATGCCGGGCGTTTCTGGGAAGTGGTAGAGAAATATAAGGTTACTCATTTTTATACCGCTCCCACTGCCATTCGTGCGTTAATGTCTTTTGATATGGATTATGTGAGAAAATATGATCTGAGTTCATTGAAAGTATTAGGTAGTGTGGGTGAACCCATTAATGAGGAGGCATGGAATTGGTATCATAAGCATATAGGCAAAGAACGTTGCAATATTGTGGACACTTGGTGGCAGACGGAAACAGGTGGGATTTTAATTTCTCCACTCGCGGGTATAACTCCAACCAAACCGGGCTTTGCTACACTTCCATTGCCAGGAATTTTTCCAGTGTTGATGGATGAAAATGGATATGAAATCCAAGGAAATGGTGTCGAGGGGAATCTATGTATTAAATATCCTTGGCCATCAATTGCACGAACCGTATATGGAGATCATGAGCGCTATATACAGACCTATTTATCTGCTTTTAAAGGATATTATTTCACCGGTGATGGGTGTCGTCGGGATGAGGATGGATATTACAGGATTACCGGACGAGTGGATGATGTGCTAAATGTTTCGGGGCATCGTCTAGGAACTGCTGAGATTGAAAATGCACTTGATGAGCATCCTAAAGTAGTGGAAACAGCCATCGTCGGCTGCCCACATGACATAAAAGGGCAGGGCGTGTACGCTTTCATGATTTGTGATGGGGAGGTGGGTGATAAAGCTGCTTTCAAGAAAGAGTTGTTGGATTTAGTTACCAAAATTATAGGCCCTATTGCTAAGCCTGATAAAATTCAAATTGTTCCAGGCTTACCCAAAACTCGTTCTGGGAAGATTATGCGACGAATATTACGTAAAGTGGCCTCACATGAAGTTGATCAGCTAGGTGATACTTCAACACTATTAGATCCTAGTGTGGTGGATGCTATAGTTTCTGGAGAGGCACTTTAGTTGGTGGTAATGGCTTTGGGATTGGGATGCTTTTTATCGAACCTGTCTTTGTTATAGCATTTTCTACACTCCTAAAGCAAAGCCAAAGGGAAGGAATAATAAGCTGACCAGCAAAAAAATTAACCGGAATCGTGTCTTAACCAGCGCTGGATGAAAAAAAAGTCCAAAGGTGTAGGGTTTGGACGCAAGCCATTCATAGTAGCGGTATCGGTGTATTGAACCTAGTGCCATAGTCACATGACCATGAATAATGGTTAATAAAAAAGGCATAGCGAACATGAAGGCACCGATGTATCGGAAACTCAGATCAAGCCCTAATTCTCTGGCCGCATAATAATATGGCCAAGCAAAAAGTATGAGCAATGGCAAAGTAAGCGCCCAATTGATGACGCTGATCCGGACAAAGTTAGAGGTAGAGAATTCAGATTTCATAGGATACTAATACCAAGAGTCGAGGAGCATGAATGGGAAGCGTATTTAGCTGTGGATTCATGTAAATGTCCTCAAATTTGTGAGGCGATGAGTAGTTCAATTTCTCGTACAGGCAATCCAAAGGCTTTACCAAGTGAGGGTTTGGTAAGATGCCCTCGATAGGTGTAGGTACCGTTTCGAAGGGCTGTATTTCTCCATAAACACTCTTGTATTCCCCCATTTTCACCAATGGCCAGTACATATGGAACCAGTACATTATTTAAAGCATAGGTACCGGTCCTAGCCACTTTAGATGGAATATTTGGTACACAGTAGTGTGTCACACCGTGCTGAGTGTAGGTGGGTTTAGAGTGTGTGGTCGGTCGAGACGTTTCGATACAACCACCTTGATCGATGACGGTATCGACAATTACACTCCCTGTTTTCATTGTCCGTACCATTTCCTCGCTTATCCAAACCGAGCTTTTTTCTCCCTCTTGAAAAGCGGAACCAATGAGTACATCAGCAAATTTTAACGCATTTTGGAGGTATTGTTCGTTGGCCACTGCGGTGATAATTCGTCGATCTAAGGCATTTTCGAGTCGGCGAAGGGCTGCTAAATCATTATCCATTACAAATACTTGTGCACCGTAACCCAAAGCAGTTCTTGCTGCGTATTCGGCAGTAATTCCCGCGCCTAAAATAGCTACAGTAGCGGGTGGTACTCCGGAAATCCCCCCTAACATAATTCCTTGACCATCTCCTTTGGTATCGCTGGTTTCCAAATAGTGGGCAGCAATTTGTACGGCCATTGAACCGGTAATTTCATGCATCATCCGGACGAGTGGGAATTCATTATCCGCCCTCTTTATAAATTCATATGCAATACCTGTAGCAGATTTCTTAAGCATATTGGTAAAAAAGGCTTCTTCCTGGGATCCCAGATGCAATGCTGAGATGATGGTTTGATTTCCCTGCACCCAAGTCATTTCCTCCGGAGTAAGTGGGGCCACTTTAACCATGATATCTGACTGATCAAAAGTAGATTCGGTAGATTCAACGATTTCAGCACCAGCTTCACTATACTCTTGATCGGTGAACTTGGCGTCGGCACCCGCACCCCGTTCTACTCGAATTTTGTGGCCATTGGCACTCAGAATCCGCACGCCCCCTGGGCTAATACTCACCCGGCCTTCATCCACAGAATGTTCCTTCGGAACCCCCACATGCAACTGCTTATGGATATGGGTACGAATAAGATGTTTTTCGAGTGTTTTTAGTCCGATTTCCTCGGTATCCAGTGGATGTATCTGCATGCTACAACTCCTCCTATTCTACTTGGATAGGTGTACTTGGGTTAGAAGATAATGAGTCATCCTCAATGAGTGATAGAAATTGGGCTTCGTCCAAAATAGGAACACTTAGACTTTCAGCTTTTGTTCGTTTGGAACCAGCTGCTTCACCGGCGAGTAAAAAATCTGTCTTTTTACTAACTGACGAAGAAATTTTACCCCCATGTTCTTCGATAAGTTCACTAGCCTGTACTCTGGAAAGAGTGGGAAGGGTACCGGTGAGTACAAAGGTTTTACCCTCGAATAAAGTTGATCGGATGCTTATACTCTTCCCTTCAAATTGAAGTCCATGTTCTTGTAAGGAGTTAAGTAAATCTAGATATCTTGGCTCTGAAAAAAATTTTATTACCGATTGGGCAATTCGTGGGCCAATAGCGTCAATGGCTAATAATTCTTCTTCACTTGCCTGCTGTAAAGCGTTCATGCTTCCGAATGCTCGTGCTAAATCTTTTGCTATTGTTTTACCAACAAAACGAATACCTAATCCATAGAGCACCCGCTCAAATGGCTGTGATTTACTTCGCTTTATACTTTCAATTAGATTAGTTGCGCTCTTTTCGGCCATACGTTCTAATGGGAGAATATCTTTTTTTGTAAGGGTATACAAATCGGCATAATCTGCAATGAGTCCTTCTTTAACAAGTAGGTCAATCATCGATTCCCCAAGGCCATCTATATCCAAGGTGTCTCTAGAGGCAAAATGTTCAATTTTGATACGGACTTGAGGTGGACAGTGGAGGTTAACACATCTCCACGCTACTTCTCCATCGTACTTAATAAGGGTAGCCTGACAAGCAGGACAGTTTGTAGGAAAGTGGTAAGGGGCAGCTCGCTCTGTTTGGGTGGGAACTACTTCAACAACTTGTGGGATAATTTCACCTGCTTTCTCGACTTTTACTTGATCTCCAATACGAATGTCCTTACGCTGAATTTCTTCTTCATTGTGAAGGGAGGCTCTTTTTACTGTGGTTCCAGCTAATAAGACGGGTTCTAATTCGGCAACAGGAGTTATGGTGCCGAGTCGACCTACTTGCAAGCTAATGTCGTTAATTCGGGTGATAGCTTGTTCGGCTTGAAATTTATATGCAATAGCCCAGCGTGGGAATTTAGAGGTGCTTCCAAGCTGTTCATGGAGAGCTTCTTCGTTCACTTTAATAACAACTCCGTCCGTTTCGTACGGTAACTCATGTCGGATTTGATCCAGCACTTCAATGGTTTTGTGGACCTGTTCTATGGATTCACAAAGGGTAGGGAACTCATTAGCAGGGAGTCTATATTTTTTTATAAGGGCTAATTTTTGATCTTGATTACGATTGATTCCATCTTCAAACAGTAAATCGAAAGCAAAAAATCTAATCGGCCGTCGAGCTACTTCTTTAGGATCTTGCATTTTCAATGAGCCGGCGGTTGAGTTGCGAGGGTTAGCAAAGACGCTTAAACCAGCTTCTTCACGGTAGTTATTTAGTCGCGTAAAGGCTTCTTTTTCCATGAAAGCTTCGCCTCTAACTTCTAATATCGCCGGTGGGTTTCCCTCGAGAAAAAGGGGGATATCTTGTATGGTGCGGATGTTTTTGGTGATATCATCTCCCCGTTGTCCGTCCCCACGAGTAGCACCAAGTACCAATGCTCCTCTTTCGTAGCGTAATCGGATAGAGGCCCCATCAAACTTAAGTTCAACCAGATAGCTAAATGAATCATGGCCTAAAATTTTGCGTACGCGGGCGTCAAATTCATTTAGTTCCTCTTCGTTATAGGTGTTGTCTAAACTTAATAGAGGAGTTGGGTGTACAACCGTTTCAAAGGTGGAGGATACGGCGCCGCCAACACGAACAGTGGGAGATTGAGGATCTTCTAGATTATATTGCTTCTCAAGACGAAATAGTTCGCTGAGTAATTCATCGAAGCGTTTATCACTCATAAAAGGAGTAGCCTTATCGTAATAGGCTTCGTTGGCCTGCTGAAGTAATTTTTTTAGTTCCAGTATGCGTTTTTCAGCCATGAATTCGTGTATTTCTTGTAGAGCTTGTTACCCAATTGATCTTAGCAAGCAGATTCATAGAATTCAGGTATTGGTTAAAAATTTATCGCATATACAATGGAGTCGGGTTCGGATACACCATCGGGTAGAACTAAATCTGGTTTTGCTTCAAATTCCGCAGCCGCTAAGCGCTCACGATTGAGGCGAACGGTATTTTCTTGAACTCCTGAAAATCGTTTTAATGGTGTTTCAATAACGGTGTTGTTGAATAAAATAAGCATTCTACTGAACTGTCCTCTAATAGTGATTTCTTCTTTGAAACCGAAGTAGTATGCCTCTCCTTGTTCTACCCATAATGGAAAAACGGATTCTCTCAAATCACTCCATACTCTTACTGGATCTAACTTATTATAGGCAGCGTAAATCACAATTTGCATGGTATCAGGAAATTGAGCCATATTTTGAAGTGTAATCGAATCAAGAGGTGCCGTTTCCGTTTGGGTTAATCCAACCGCGGTCACACTTTGAGACGTTTCAGGCTCATTTACCTCCGAGCTTGTACTTTGTTGCTCATCCCCAGTGGTAGTCCCTGTGATTTCGGAATTTTGGCTTAAAATGGCAGGGTTGTCGCTTAGGTTATTCCCAGCTAAAGAATCAGCGATAATTATGTTATCTGAATAAAAGTCGGTGACTTCTGCCATGTTTTCTGAGGGGGCTTCAGAAAATCCAGTAAACCAGCTGGTGATTGTACTTCTGTATAAAAAACCGAATACGAGTAAACTCACGGTGATTACCGCTAGAATTGTGATAAGCACAACATTACTTTTGGACTCTTGTTGGGCATTGATCCGTTTACCCATTTGGGCCCAATTCACTTTATCTGTCGTTTTAGTGGACGAAGTAGGCGGCTTATCAGATGGGTTTTTTTCGGCTATTGGAGTTTCTTTTGCCTCCCTAGAGTGGTCTTCTGAATGATCAGTGGAATCAACTTTGGTGTCAGGTTCTTCCGTGGCATTGGTTTCTTCACTATCAGAGGTATGAGCAGATTTTTTGGTAGTTGTTGAGTCTGAATTGGTAAGTGGAGGCTGTTCTGAATGACCAGTTTCCTCAGAATTGACCTCATTAGCTTCTTTCGGCTGCTTATTATCGGAGATACTTTGGTCTAACATTTCTTTAGCTTCTGCATCCGCCAATGCCTTATTTGTTGCGTCTACTTTCGTTTTGGCATCATAATTAAGTTCAGTTCGTATAGGGGCCTTTTTTGAGGCGGACTCTCCTTCTAAGTTGCGTTTTCTATTCTCTTTACCAAATGGATCTGTTGGATTAGGAGCTCCAGCATCTTTAAATATACCATGGTCATAACTTCCTTTTTCCATGGCATCTAAGGCTCGTAAAATGACGACTTCCTTAATTTTTAATCCTCGGGCATAACTTCGTACAAAGTTCCTTATGTATGCATCGTTGTAAATTTCCGAATTGAAAATAGCGTCCGATTCAATTTCTGCGATGATTTCATAAGATAATTTGGTCAAGCCCTGAATTTCATCAGTATCAACACCTAGTTCTTCTCTAATTCCGGCTAAGTCTTTTCCTAAGGCCATAATATAAAATGTTATGATTTCTTATCTGATTGCTCTACATAGGTGGTATACCTCATACATCCCCAAATATAGAGTCAAATATAGACCCAATTGAGCAACACCTACAATTTAGGGGAATTAGCGACCAAAAAATAATCTACGAATCTATTTTTATACCTTTCAGACATGACTATGTTGACTACAAGAAAATGGGCAGAAAAACCCGATACGAAGAAAAACCTCTGGGCTTTTCCAGTACACTGCCAGAATTGTGGAATTCGACTTTTAGGTACCGCTAAACAGATTTGCAGGTATTGTATTTTAAGTGAGTTAGCTCAGATTTATCCGGAACCTAAAAAAGGGATGTATCCTGAAGGTGTTGAATGGCAGATTGCCTGTAGGAGATATGACGAAGCACATTTGATTCAGCGCTTAATGCATCGTTTAAAGCATAACGTAGCCTATGATATTGGGGTGGATTTGGGTA
This sequence comes from Balneolaceae bacterium UBA1514, assembly GCA_002323515.1. Classification (GTDB taxonomy): domain Bacteria; phylum Bacteroidota; class Rhodothermia; order Balneolales; family Balneolaceae; genus UBA1275. The sequence goes on from DCQQ01000035.1 coordinate 7,471, forward strand.
GGGCAGCAGCCGAATTATTTCAACAAGCCCACCCAAAAAAATACGGAGAACTTATGTTTAAACGACAACTACTTGTGCCAGTCCCTCTTTCTCAGTAGAGACAGAATTCTAAAGGATATAATCAAAGTTATAGCATGGCTGAGGGATGGGAGGCAGCAATGCCGTTGCTTATACTTCGAGAGGGTGGCATAGCGCGAAGAGCTTCTAGGATTAATCAAGTACAAGTTAGTAAATCTGAGAGAAGATTGAATATGGAAGGGGTCTATAGGCTTGCATGTCCAAGTGTATATGATTGGATCAATAAGCCCATTCCTATAATGTACGACTTCTATACTACAGGCTCTACTTGTTTCGCCCTGTGGCAATTTCTAAAATCCCTTGGCGTTAAAAGGACGTATCTATTTACCTTAGCCATGGCTTATTTTGTGCCAGTTTCGATAAAATTTTGCCCAGGCTCAAATCTTAACTGTTTCAAAAAGCCGTAGAATAATTCTCTGTAAAGTCCCAACACCTAAGTATGATAATAGCTATTTTTGATTCATGTCAGATCAAAGGAAGAAAAGTAGATGGGAATTAGTAGAATTGCCGGGCGGTTTTCGAACTAGCTTTGGCAACTGGTATGCGATAACTAGAGAGTGCCTCGAAAGTTATGTTCCTGGTTTGTTGAAGCGATATTCGTTGGAACATTTGGTACGAGTGGCTGACGACTGGCTTCGAAGCAGAGAGCAGTTTCCAGTCCTAGTTTTTATGCTGCTTGTTTACAGTCCCCTCCCAGAGTTATTGAGCTTAGTATTGGGCTTGAGCTTTTATTTATTCTGGAGAACTCAGCTATCGGCTTTGATTTATCCTTGGGCTCATCCATCTATTCGGTGGATTTGTGAAGATGCACTGTTATATGGGGTTTTTATAATGGGTCTCGCCTATGATTCAATTGCTCCTGAGGGCTGGGGACAATTAGGGCTATCCTCGCTGGAAATCAGCGCGTTAGTAGGAAGCTTCTTAATTATTAAAACAGGTTTAGCTGCTTTGGCTTTTCATTTTTTACATACTCGTTTTAGCAAGAAAGACACTACCGCGATAACGGACCGGATACTAAATATGGTATTGATTCGCTACGGGTATAAAGAGGGTTTGTTAACCGGTAATCTAAAGGCTATGCAGGACGAGTTCATTCGTTTGGCCAACTATCATAAAACCCGCAAAAAGAACTAACTCTATACTATTATCCTATGCAGGAAGCGTCAATCAGGACCATTCTTTACTTGATTAGACATGGTCAGACCGATTACAATGCGAGCCAAAGATTTCAGGGTAGGGGTATTGACGCCGAACTGAATGAAGTAGGTAGAAAGCAGGCAGAGGCGGTTGCTCGGTATTTTAAGGGGGACTCGATGGCTATTGACCGATTGTATTGCAGTAGTTTGAAGCGCACGGCAGAGACTGCTACGCCTTTGGCTCACGCACAGAATCTCCAAATTACATCGAGCATTCATCTGGATGAAATGGATTTCGGGTTATTGGAAGGAGCATATGTGGCGGATCATTTGCCCTACCTTCGTGAATTACAAGAGCAGTGGAGATCAGGACAGACTAACATACCGGTACATGAAGGAGAACATCCTGAGCAGGTGTATTCGCGGGCTAATGGTTATGTAAATGACGTAGTTCTGAAGGGTTATGAGTCTGAGGGAAGAAAGCCTGAGAAGGTAGTACTGGTTGTACACGGACGATTGATACGAATTTTATTGTCGATTTGGTTGGGTTACGGCTTGGAGCAGATGGATGAAATCGAGCATAGCAATGGAGCTATTTATGAAATTGGATGGGATGGACGAGGATTTACGCCTATACAACTGCATATTACCGAGCACTTGGCTTAGTGCACTTTTCGGGCTTGATGCTTAGTTTTTACGTATATTGTTAGTCTATCCATCAACAAATCCGCCTGTTATAGGCCTTATATAAAAGCTTATGAGTGAAAAAGTACGTTCCATGTTTGCCGATATTGCTTCCGATTATGATCGGGTGAATACGGTACTTTCTTTTGGTATTCATCATGTGTGGAGGGACCGGACGATTGCAGAATCTGGTGTTGCTACAGGGCAAAGTGTGCTGGATTGCGCTACGGGTACTGGTGATTTAGCTATTGCATTTAAGAAAGCGGTTGGACAAGAAGGATATGTATTGGGAACAGATTTTTGTGGGCCAATGATTGAGCCTGCTCCCGATAAGGCTAAAAAGGAAGGTTTGGAGATTGATTTTGAAGTGGCCGATGCCATGAATTTACCCTATGAAGATAATCGATTTGATCTGGCAAGTATTTCATTTGGCATACGAAACGTAGATGACCCTGTACAAGCCCTTCGAGAAATGGCTCGAGTAGTAAAACCGGGTGGTAAGGTGGTTATCTTAGAGTTTGGTCAGCCTAAAGGGTTAATGAAGTTTCCTTATGAGCTTTATTCCCAGCACATTATGCCGACAGTGGGTGGCTGGCTAAGTGGAAATCGGGATGCTTATACTTATTTGCCTAAAACGAGTGCGGCTTTTCCTGCAGGTGTTAAATTTTTGAGCTTAATGGATGAGTCTAACATGTTTGTATCCCGTAAAGCTATTTCGCTCACCGGCGGAATATCGTACATTTATCTTGGAATTGTTGCTTAATAACTATTTTTAAAACTGAGGAGTATGATGACTATTGAAGACATAAAAAAAATTATCCCCCATCGCTATCCTTTCCTTTTGGTAGATCGAGTGGTTGAAAAATCCGAAAATTCTATTAAAGCCTACAAAAATGTGACGGTTAATGAAGAGTTTTTTAACGGTCACTTTCCAGGTCAACCTATTATGCCTGGGGTGTTACAGGTGGAGGCTTTGGCGCAAGTTGGAGCTATTTTATTAATGACCGAAAAAGTGGAAGATCCAGTCAACAGTTTAATGGTTTTTACTGGAATTAATAACTGTAAATTTCGTCGTCAAGTAGTTCCTGGTGATCAATTGTTTCTTGAGGTCGAGTTAGGCAATATGCGACGTAATTTTGTTACCATGAAAGGTAAAGCTACGGTTGATGGGCAAATTTGTTGTGAACTAGAGGCCTCAGCTGCCCTGGTCGAGAAAACAGGCGAATAATCTACCCTTATTGTTATGAGCACTCAAACAAGTAAAAGCGGTGATCCAACACCCGGACACTCCATACCCAATCCGGTCAAAGTAACCACCCAAACCGTGGTTGAAATGAAACAGAAGGGAGAGAAGATTTCTATGCTTACTGCCTATGATTTCACTATGGCTAGAATAATTGATGCCGCAGGTATCGATGTAATACTTGTTGGGGATTCCGCTTCGAATGTAATGGCAGGAAACGAAACCACTGTTCCCATCACCTTGGATCACATGATCTATCATACTCAATGTGTTGTTCGTGGGGTGGATAGGGCACTGGTCATCGCTGATATGCCATTTATGAGTTACCAAGTTACTCCAAAAGAGGCCCTTACTAATGCAGGCCGTCTCATGAAAGAAGCCGGTGCGCATGCGGTAAAACTAGAAGGTGGTCGAAGTATCACAGACACCGTTAAAAAAATTGTAGATGCGGGAATTCCAGTCATAGGACACCTGGGTTTAACTCCTCAATCTATTTATCAGTTCGGCACATATAAAGTCCGAGCCAAAGAGCAGGCAGAGGCCGATCAATTACTCGAGGATGCACAGAAATTACAAGAAGCGGGTGTTTTTGCATTGGTATTAGAAAAAATTCCATCGACCCTTGCGGCTCAGGTAACCAAGCAATTACAGATACCTACTATTGGTATAGGTGCCGGGCAAGAGTGTGATGGTCAAGTATTAGTGGTGCATGATATGTTGGGGATGAATAAGAATTTTTCTCCCCGCTTTTTGCGCCGTTATACCGACGTAGAATCGGTGATGACTCAGGCCGTTCAACAGTACGTTGAAGATGTTAAAAACAAAGATTTCCCCAATGAGAATGAGCAATATGCCTAAAACTACACCTCATATATTAGTCTCCAATGACGATGGATTTTTTTCAAAAGGGATTCAAGCACTCGCGCGAGTGGCCGCAGAGTTTGGGCGGGTAGTGGTGGTAGCTCCAGATAGAGAGCAAAGTGCGGTTGGACATGCCGTTACTATTCATGACCCATTACGAGCGAATCGGATAAAAGTGGTTGATGATATTGAGGGCTTTTCAGTAACAGGTACCCCTGCGGATTGCGTAAAATTGGCTAATGATCAACTTTTGGAGGAAAAGCCTGATTTGGTGCTGAGTGGAATTAACCATGGGAGTAATGCGGGTATTAACTTGTTGTATTCTGGTACCGTAAGCGCTGCAACAGAGGGCACCGTTTTAGGCTATCCATCTATCGCTGTTTCGTGCACGGATTACAACAGTGACGCGGACCTAAGTGGATGCATGGCAGCAGCTCGTTTAATGATTAGTCAAGTACTTAAAAAAGGTCTGCCAAAAGGGGTGACCCTTAATATAAACGCCCCATCGGGTCCATTTAAGGGGCTTAAGTGGTCGAAAATGGCTGATTCAAGGTATGTTGAAGAGTACGAAGGGCGCAAAGATCCATTAGAACGACAGTATTACTGGTTAACAGGGAAATTTGAATTATTGGATACCTCGTCGGACGCAGATATACAGTTGCTTAATCAGGGCTACGCTGCAGTCACACCTATTCAGTATGATTTAACCGATTATGACTTACTTAACGAAATGAAGCAGAGCTTAGAGTCCTGAACCTTAGCTAAAGATCATTTACATGAACCTGTTAGCAGCTTCATTTTATTTCACACTCCTTTAAAAAAAGATTTAGAGCTTGCGGCTCTCAAGGTGCTGGACTAAGGCTGTCCAAAATTCTAGATATCTCTTTTTTGCTTCTCTGGTTCCTACCTGAACATTAATCTGGTTTAAATGGGACAGACGAATAGTACCTAAATGCTCTCCCCATTGCGCACTTTGAACCGAGACAAAAGAATCGTTAGGACCTTCTTTTTCATGGATTAGATTGTTTTGGAAGAGGAAGACGGGATTCAAAGGGTCGTTAGTGCCTTTTCCCACCGCTGCGGAATAGGAGAAAAGTGGAATATTCGTAGGATCGGAAGTGCTTGGATTGAAGTGTTCTTGCACATAGGTACGAGTCAATTGTTCTACAGAACCAAAAGCATCGTTACGCTCTTTGATGTACACATTATCTGCAAACCAGTCCACTATATCTCCAATACGTTCGGATAGCACTTCTGGAGTGCTTCGAACAAAATCAGCCAGATAGGTCCCTTTATGAGGAGTAGCTATAGTGGTTAGTGAAGCGACTTTTTCTTCTATGCCTAAATGAGTAAGGGCATATCTCATATCTAGCCCACCCATACTGTGGGCAATTACGTTGAACTTTACTATTGAATGCCGCTGGCTCAGTTCGGTAATGATGCGTGCCCAACTTCGAGCGCGGACTTCAATCGGAGCATAGGGGACTATGTTGGGAGCAAAGGCCCAAAGTCCATGTTCTCGCATCCACATGCAAGGATCGTGCAATGGTGAGGGTTTTACTAAAGAGCCAATGGCTCCAAAGCCATGACATAAAAGTACTGGGTGGCGAAGGGACCAAACCTCAGGTTGTGGATATTCTTTGAGTTCTAGTCGTTTAAGTAACCCACTTCGATCTTTCATAAGTCTGTAGAATTAGGCTGATTGGTAAGGGTAGAATCTGAGGAAGGGGTTAAATCAGGATTGGTTCGAACTCGTAAGGTGCGGTGCACAGTACCATTTGCGGTAACATAAAGGTGTACATCACGTTCAGGGAAGAGGACTTTTCCAGGTAGTTGAACTCCATAATTTGCCAGCAGCCTGTGTAATTCATAGTGAAGGGTTGTCTTTGAAAATCCTGGAGGGGTGTCGATTTGATATACTTTACGGGTAAAAAGGGAATCCTGAATGGCCGTATAGACTCGGTAATGGTTGTTTGCAATACCTTGTTCTTGAAGTCCTTGCTGTATTAATTTGTCCAAGTGCTCTTGCGATATGATACGCATAGGAGTGGTGGCGGGGGTGGAAATGAGTAAATAAGCAGTGCTAAGACAAGCAAAAGTAAGGAGAAGCACGAGTACTAATTTTTTATTCATAAGAGATCGATTAGCTCAAAAATATGCTGCGCAGTAGACTCATAGCCAAGTCATCTTTAGGTCCTTCGAACGATTCCTCTACACCATCCCCAACTAAGGTCACTTTGTTGTAGTCACTTGCGAAGCCTTGTTGCTGGGTCCTAATATAATTGGCTACAATCCAGTCGGCATTTTTCTTAGTTCGTTTGGCTCTGGCTTGTTCTAGTAAATTAGTGGTTTCCATTGCAAAGCCAATGCTTATAGTGTACGGATGTTTATGCTCCCCAATCCATTGAAGAATGTCTGGGGTAGACGCTAAGGAAATATGGGACTCTCCTTGTGTCTTTTTGACTTTGTGATCGTGTTGAGTGGTGGGTCTAAAATCTGATACTGCTGCTGCTTTAATGAAAAGGTCGGCTGGATGAAGTACTTTCACTTGTTCAAACATGTCCTGCGCGGATACTACACTATAGCTGTAAATACCCTCTGGGATAGACAGCGAAATTGGTCCATGCACCAAATGAACTTGCCCCCCTAATCGGTGTGCTGCTTTTGCCATTGCGAGTCCCATTTTACCCGAACTTGGGTTGGATATAAACCGGACCGGATCAATATGTTCACGTGTAGGCCCTGCCGTAACAACTATTTTCTTCCCGTATAGAAGTCCTTTTTTTGCAGCCAGTAGTGTTTCAATGTGCGCTACAATATCATCGGGCTCGGGTAATCGCCCTTTGCCGGTGAGCCCGCTGGCCAAGTATCCTTCCTCGGGTTCTAGAAGATGAAAACCGCGACTTTTTAGGAGTTCAAAATTGTGTGCAGTAGCTGGAGCATTCATCATCTCCCCATCCATGGTAGGGCAGATCAATAGGGGTGCCCTGGAAGCCAGTACAGCAGCGGTGAGTAAATTATCGGAATTACCGTGGGTAATTTTTGCAATGGTATTGGCCGTGCATGGAGCTATTACAAACAAGTCTGCCCATTCGCTCCACTGAATGTGGCGTGTCCAAGGATTATGGACTAGTTCAGAGGTGCCATCCTCAGACGATCTTTCACCTAATATTGATCTCTTGTGGGTATCGTCTTGAACAAAGGTGTGTACTCCCACTTCGTGACCCGTTAGAGCAGAAAAAGTTTCTTCTCCTATAAATCTGGTAGCAGCGGGAGTCATAATTACCCGTACAAGGGCATCTTTTTTTTGAAGAGCACGTACCAAGTACGCCGCTTTATACGCCGCTATACCTCCGGTCACCCCTAGTAGGATGTGTTTCCCGGAGAGCATATGTTAATCTACTTCAGGTCTGCGATAATAAATAGCATCGTCTTCCATCTCGGTGATAGCTCGGCGAGTGGCATGCGGTAGTTTTTCGAATGCCTTGGAAATTTGCTCTTGTTCTTCGTTAAAAGAAAATTCATCGTCATCCTCAAAGCCTTCAAAGTATTGTAGCTTTTCGTCTAATTCGAGTTTTTCTTGAGCTGCGATCTGACGGGCTCTTTTACCCAAAATAACCATGAGTTCGTACTTATTTCCGGTTACTTCTTTTAGATGTTCGATATCGAGTGTTTTAATCGGCATAGATTTAATATGAATTCATGAAGGTTTGAACAGTTTCTTTTAGTTCGCTGTAGGCTCGTTCTAAATCATCGTTTGTTATTATATAATCAAATTGACCTGAATACCCAAGTTCTTCTTCTGCTCGTTCAAGTCGGAGCTTTAGGGAATTTTCACTATCGGTATTGCGATTTCTAAGTCGCTTTTCCAAGGTTTCGAGTGATGGAGGTCGCAAGAACAAAGCCAAACAATATTCATCGAATAGTGACTTCAAGCGTACGGCACCTTTTACATCCACATCGAGCAAAGTAAAATATCCTTTTTCTATATTTTTTACAAGTTCTGAACGTAATGTTCCGTATCGAGTTCCACCATAAAACTCTTCCCATTCAATAAAGTCCCCATCATCTATTTTTTGCTGGAATGAGTCCATGCTCAAAAAATAGTAGTCAACCCCATGAGATTCACCTTTTCGGCGAGCTCTGGTAGTCGCAGAAACACTGAATTTTAGTTGAGGGAAGTCATCAAATAATCGCTTGGCCATGGTGGATTTACCAGTCCCACTGGGGGCTGCGAGCAATATAGTGAGAGGCTGCATTACTCGATATTTTGGACTTGTTCTCTGATTTGTTCTAACATTTCCTTGGCTTTCACTACCTCATGAGCTATGCCGGAGTCGTTGGCCTTAGATCCGATAGTATTGAGCTCTCGATTAATTTCTTGGGTCAAGAAGTTTAATCGACGACCTGCATGCTCCTCGGAGTGAATAGCCTCCATAAAGAATTTTAAATGAGCAGCTAACCGAACCGTTTCTTCGGTGATATCCATTTTATCAGCCATTAAAGCTACCTCCATTTCTAACCGGTCTGGATCTATTTTTTCATCATCTAAGAGGGTTAAAATTCGTTCCAGTAATCTCTTTTTTAGATCTTCACCACGGGCATCGGTTGTCTGCTGAATCTGAATTATGGCTTCTTGAATACCTGATATTCGACTGCTTATATCTGCTTCCAATTGGGCTCCTTCTTGCTGCTTCATTTCCATTAACTTTTCAATGGCTATAGCATTAGCTTGCTGAATGAGGGACCAACACAGTTTGTCATGTTCGGGGTCTTGTACCGGTTCGGGCTGGGTGATCAGATCGTTAAAGTTGAGTAGTTGATTGAGCTCTAAAGGCCCCTCTAATCCAATGGTTGTTTGAATTTCTTGGAGAATTTGAACATAGTTAGCTAATTTTTGAGCGTCCACAACAGGAGCTTGGCGCTGAAATTCTTTGTAATCTAAGTAAATACTAACGTTGAGTTTTCCGCGTGAGATGTATTGCGCCAGCACTTCTTTAAACTGCAATTCCTTGTCTTGAAATTGCTGCGGTAATCGAACGCCTACATCAAGGTAGCGGGAATTTAAGGTCTTGAGTTCCACCATGGCTGTCACCCCATGTGCGCTAGCTTCACCACGCCCGAACCCTGTCATCGAAATAATCATAGTCTAAGAAATAAAAGGTTATTTAAAAGTACAAAATGCCGTTGTCGATTAAAAACGCTGTCTGTTAAAAACAAGCAGGGAAACTATGTTTTATTAAGGCTGAAATCCTATCTTAGGTGCATGAATATTTTAGGTATATCCGCCTTTTATCACGATTCGGCCGCTGCATTTTTGGAGGATGGGACGATTATTGCCGCTGCCCAAGAAGAGCGTTTCACCCGCAAGAAACAAGACTCAGGCTTTCCAAGCCGCGCCATACAATATGTGCTCGATGAATCTGGTTACTCATTGCAGCAGGTTGATGTTATTGTCTTTTACGATAAACCCTTTTTAAAACTAGAGAGACTTTTAGAAAGTTACCTTTCCTACGCACCTCGTGGTATTCGCTCGTTTATAGCAGCAATGCCGGTATGGTTAAAAGAAAAAATGTTTCTCAAACGAATGATACGGCAGTCGTTAACCGAAATGGGATTTGAAGGGGTGAAAAAAATACCCTTACTATTTCCTGAGCATCATCTTTCGCATGCGGCGAGTGCATTTTACCCATCGCCCTTTGAAGAGGCTGCGATATTGACTATTGATGGAGTAGGTGAGTGGGCAACGGCATCGATTAGCAAAGGTTCTGGGACCAATATTACGCTTATTAAAGAATTGAATTTTCCCCATTCACTTGGACTTTTATATTCGGCTTGCACTTATTTTTTAGGCTTCAAGGTTAATTCTGGTGAATATAAGTTAATGGGTTTGGCACCTTATGGGGTTCATGGCAGTAAGCAGGTAGAGGAGTTTAAACAAAAAATTTACCGGCATTTAATTCACCTATATGACGACGGTTCTATTTGGTTGAATGAATCATATTTTAGCTACACCACGGGACTTCGAATGGTTCCTGAAAAAAAGTGGGAAGATTTATTTGGGATTCCACGTCGGCAAGATGAACGGGATTTAAGTCCTGAGCAGGCTGATTTGGCACTGGCAATACAAGAAGTAACCGAAGAGGTCGTCATTAAAATGGCTCGTCATGCCCAAGAAATTACTGGTTCGGACTATTTATGTATGGCGGGTGGAGTTGCTCTAAATTGTGTCGCTAATGGTCAGCTGCGCCGAGAAAATCTGTTTACGGACCTATACATTCAACCCGCTGCAGGTGATGCTGGAGGAGCTCTGGGAGCTGCATTGGCCGCTTATTATCTAAGTTTTGACGGAAAACGTAGACCTAAGCGTGAATCCTTAAAAACACAAACATCAGAGCAAACAAGTTTTTCTGCGATAGCTATGGACGAAATGCGTGGAGCTTACCTTGGGCCTTCATTCAGCACCGATGCCATTAGAAAGGCATTAAAACCGTATGTTGGGGTATATACCCAATACCCACGACCAGATCTTTTCGAAGTAGTAGCTGAGTATCTACACCAAGGTGCGGTGGTTGGTTGGTTTCAAGGTCGAATGGAGTTTGGACCTCGAGCACTTGGAGCAAGAAGTATTATTGCTGATCCGCGGCGTAGTGACATGCAAAAAAAATTAAACCTAAAGATAAAATATCGCGAATCGTTTCGTCCTTTTGCTCCTTCTGTGCTTTGGGAAGACGCTCAAGAATATTTTGGTTTAGAACACCCCTCGCCGTATATGTTATTGGTTTACCCGGTTTCCGAAAAGCATAGGTATGAACTGCCCGAAGGGTTCCATTCATTCAGTTTGCGTGAAAAATTAGGTGTCGAACGTTCGGATATCCCTGCTATCACACATATTGATTTCTCGGCTCGTGTGCAGACGGTACACTCTGAAATCAATCCTGATTATGCATCTCTTTTGCAGGCATTTAAAGACAAAACTGGTCTTGGAATGCTTATAAACACCTCTTTCAATGTTCGAGGAGAACCCATTGTATGTAGCCCAGCTGATGCCTATGAGTGTTTTATGGATACAGAAATGGATGTTTTGGTGTTGGATGAGTATGTTTTACTTAAATCGGAGCAACCCAAGTGGGTCAAAAAACGTATGTTTGAAAAAGATTAAGCTAATTTAAAGACACAAAACATGGAATTATTAAAAGATTTATGGGGATTTATGAAGGAGCGCAAGAAAATCTGGTTGGCTCCTGTGATTGTTATATTGGTACTTCTAGGTGCCTTAATTGTTATTGGTGGAGGATCTTCTATTGCCCCATTTATCTACACCTTATTCTAAGGTCAGGTACCAGTGATTCAAAAAAGCCTTAAAGAGCTACATAATGATCTCATGACTCCTAAGACTCAGTTAGTCATGGTGGTGGGTTTCTGGGGCATAGCCTGGTTTTTAGAACTCCAGTGGTTAGAGTATGCAGCCATTGGTTTGGGTGGGTTGTTCATTGCGCTTCCCAGTGTGGGAAACCGGATTGTATGGCTATGGTACCGGCTTGCCTTTGTGCTTAGCTTGTTGGTGAATCCGGTGGTATTAGGCGCGGTATATTGGCTTTTTATTAGCCCAATTGCATTATTGTTTAGACTTTTTGGTAACGATCCACTCCAAAAAAAGGCTCCATCCCAATCTAATTATCAGATTCGCAATAAAACCTATGAGGCCAGGGATTTGAAATTTCCTTGGTAGATGCTAATGAAAAAACTAGCCAACAGGCGATAGCCCTTTGTTTATACCTTTATTAAACTCAACGCATTCACACAATATCGAAGACCAGTGGGTGCGGGGCCATCTGGGAAAACATGCCCTAGGTGGGCATTACAGCAATTACACACGATCTCGATACGCATCATCCCGTGGGAAGAATCGGCAAGGTAGCCAACCACGTTGTTTTGAACTGGTTGGGTAAAAGAGGGCCAACCAGAATAGCTTTCGAATTTTTCGCTGGCATCAAATAATTGGGTTTGGCAGCAAGCACAAGCGTAGAGGCCGGGTTCAAATTTGCTGCATAGTTCACTCGACCATGGTCGCTCGGTACCCTTTAACCGGGTAATGGCAAAAACTTCATCATCTAAGGCCGATTTCCACTGTTCATGGGACTTTTCAATGCGCTTTGGGGGCTCTGGATTGCCTTTTATAGCGCGATTTTCTACTTCTTTCCAATTCATTAAGAGGGGAGTGGACATGATATTTCGTTTGATTAAACGTCGGTTGGCCTAGCTACCATAATGCCGGTGTGTTTGGATGCTGGGCGTAAAAAATAGGACAAGGGTTCTTTGGAAACCTCTACTTTCTGGTTGGTCTGAGAGGCATGCATGAGGTGAAATTTCCCCTGAGCCTTAACTACAATACCAACATGAGAGACATCTAACCCTGAAATATCGGTGGTGAAGCCTACTATGTCTCCCTCGTTAAGCTGTGCTTCCATGGCCGCATAATCCTTCTTAGGAATGTAGGCATAGTGTTTTCTGGATAGCTTCTGTTCTATTTGTTGAATCTGCACCACATAGCTTGGATTGCTTGCCAAATGCTTATACGCATCGGGATGCTCGGACATAAACCCAAGACGATTCGGGTATGGTGCGCCAAATTGATCGGCTGGAGTTTCTACCAAATCAGATGCGGCATTATCATAAATCCACTCACTGAAATAGTGAAGTCGGCTAGTATAGGCCCCTCTTTTACCGTCTCTATATCGAATAGCTTCCAACTCTTTTGCGTAATATTCAAAGCTTTGAGTCTTGGATTTTAGCGTTCTGGATAAAGCCAGTAGGTGTTCGGCATAAGTGGTGCAATCGAGCTCTCGTAAATTGATAATTAGCTGCTCTTGATCGGTTACCTCCAGCGCATGCGCCACATAAGGTTGTCCCTCGAAAAAGCGACCTATTCTTGGAATTAGCTCGGCAACTCTCTCATTTTTGTTTGGGCTAAATTGCATCATAACTTCATGGAAAATGGCCACATCCTGCTCGGTATATACCCAATCCTGTTGTTGTTCAGCCCTACTGGCTCGTGTATCTAGGGTGGCCTCCATAGATGCTGAATCAATGCTAAGGTTTTGTGCTGTTTGAGCACGAGAGCTTTCATAAGAATCCTGACTCGAAATGTGTCCATTTTTTGGGGTGCATGACATGCCAACAAATGCCCATAAAACCAGCAAAAGAACCCCAAAACGTGAGGCAATTTGATGTTTAATTCGTTTGGCAAAAGCATGGGCAGCCTCTACACTAGGTCCCTCGGCGTAAATCCGGACAATAGGTTCAGTATTCGAAGGGCGTAGATGAACCCAACCTTCTTCAAAATTCACTTTGACCCCATCGGTGGTGTCCGGTTTTAGATCGGCGTAATGATTCTGAATCATGGACAGCACCTCAGAAGCTTGGGCTCCGAGTTGATCGAGTTGAATCTTATTTTTACTCATGTGAAAGGTAGGCCAACTGTCCCGATATTCGGAGGCGATGAGATCTCGTTCGGCTAGTAATTGAAGGGTGATAGCAACCCCAACTAAGGCATCTCGTCCATAATGCAGGTCAGGTAAAATTACCCCACCGTTACCCTCTCCTCCAATAACCGCACCCACTTCTTGCATTTTTTTGACCACATTAATTTCGCCAACGGCCGATCGGTGGCACTTTTGGTCATACTTGGCGGCAACTTCGTCACAAATACGTGAGGAGGATAGGTTGGTTGCTGAAGGGCCTGGGTTTTTTGATAGGATAAAATCGAACGCTGTTGCTTGAGTATATTCTTCTCCAAACAAGCGACCTTTATCGTCAACCAAAGCGAGTCGATCGGCATCAGGATCGGTAACTATACCTAAGTCAGCTTGCTCTTTTTTTACCAATTCACAAATTTCTCCCAAGTGCTCAGGTAGGGGTTCTGGGTTGTGTGGGAAATGACCATTTGGTGTACAGTGGATAGCTGAAACCCTAACCCCAAGTCGTTCTAATAGGGCTGGAATTGCGTAGGAGCCAGCTCCATTGACGGCATCTACTGCAACCTTAAAGTTTTTGCTTGCAATGCAATCGGCATCGATGAAGGGAAGGGCTAAAATCGAATCTATATGGTAATCTATTAGGGTAGTGTCCTCTATTTCTTCGCCTAAATGAAAGGCATCTACATAGGAAAACGCTCCCTTATCAGCCAGTGCCATTACGGCTTTGCCTTGCTCGACATCTAAGAATTCACTTTTGCTATTTAATAGTTTGAGGGCGTTCCATTCCCCTGGATTATGACTGGCGGAAATGATAATTCCACCTTGAGCTTTATACTTGAAGACCCCCATAGCAACAGTTGGGGTGGGAACAATACCCACTCGGATCACATTACATCCCACGCTTCGAAGCGTGGCAACCACAATATCTTCACATATCTTCCCAGAGATTCGAGAATCTCGACCTACGACTACCGTGCCACCTTGTAACCAGCTACCGTAGGCCGCGGTAAAACGACTTAAATTTTCAGGGGTTAAATCAGAACCAAATATGCCTCGTATACCCGAGATGGAAACCATTAATGCCATACCATATATTTTGTTAATTCAAGGCCCGTTGGAGTTGTGCCTTCCATTGTTGTATACCCGGAAAATTAGGGGTTATTGCGATCACTTCCTCAGCAATCTCCATGGCTTGCTGGTAATTCTTATTTAATCCGTAGGCACCAGATAAATTATAGAGCATTTGAGGATCACTAGGAGAAAGCGCTCTAGATTCTAAAAGTAAGGTAATACCGCGCTGCAAATCGCCTTTTTGGACCATAATGGCCCCTAGCATCTTGGTAGTGTAGGCATCCTTGGGTTGTATGGAATAGGCCTGTTCTAGTAGAGGTTCTGCAGCGTCAAAATTATTTTGGTTTAATTGAACTTGTGCGGCGAACACATAGGGTGAATCGTTCCAGGGTTGATTTCTAATAAGTCCCATATATTCTAGGAATGCTTTCTCTGGTCGGTTGGTACGCTCATAAATTCCCCCTAGTTCTACTTTGGATTCATCCCAACTTTTGGAAGCATGCACTGCTAAAAAAGCTAAAGAGTCAGCTGGCCCTAAGGGTTTATAGCCTTGTTGATAGGGGCGAGCATTGTTTGAGAGAACAAAAGGAAATCCCTGTTTTAGGGTTCGCACGCGATGATAGGCCACTCGGTGGTCGAAATCGCTCAGGTACATGCCCTCTTCGTAGGCTTCGAATTCCTGTAGAATGAGGTCCTGTTCAATGAGGATGTTGCCGGTTTGACGCTCACTTCCTGAATCATTCAGTGAGATTTGTACCCAATCGGCTAGACTTTTGTTTTTTAGCATGACTTGGGCAAAGCTTGCACCCATCAGAAAATACCCCTTGGCGTTGGGGTGGAGATGCTCTAGCATGAGTTCATCACCTATAATGCCATTTGGGCTATGCTCTACGAAGGTTTCATAGACAGGGACATAATGAACCTGTTCGTAAGCGGTAGCTTTTTCACGAATGATTTGGTTAATCGACTCTGGTGCTCTGAATTTTAATCCGTCTAGATCCTTTGCGAATGCAAACCGGGTTTGCGCAGCATCGGCGTCACCATCAACCAGAAGGGATTGGCCTTCTTGGAAGATCGTTGAGGCTAGGGGTAGGGGTTGTTCTTGGGCATCAAGGGCAACCGGCACGTCAACAAAAGGCGCTTGATCTTTGTAGTTACTGGCTAAGCTGCCTAGCCATACAGGTATTCCTTGTTGGGTAAATATGTCTAAAATTGCACTTAGGTTGCTATCAAATTGATGAATGGCCAGTTGATGTTTTGGCCCATCAAGGGCAATTGACCGGGAGTTGATAATTCGCTCCATGAGGGTGGCATTAGGGTCAATTTCTTGGCCACCAAACAGGGAGGCTGTCCATTTTCCCGCACCTACAATGGTGTTTCGCAGGAGTAAAAAAGTTTTGTATTGCTGGAGTTTTAGATAGCCGCGAACAAACCATGGAAAGCCTCCTAGATTTTCGTTGGAGCCTACCCCTAAAGCTCCATAAAACTCATTATGCCCAGCATAAATGAGAATAGCATCGGGTTTTTGTTGGAGTATTTCAGCTACTTGATCGTATAGAGTATACGAGCTGATGGCACTAATGCCGACGTTTACTACTTCTACCTGTTTATCGGGCATGCGATCTTGCAGTATGTCTTTGACCACACGAGAATAGGTGCCATTAAAGCCATAGGGATATCCCGCTGCTGAAGAACCACCCATGGCAAAAACGCGGTATATGTCGGGCGTTTTTTCTTGTTTAAATACGTCTATGGAAGGATTGGGAACGGTTTTAGTGTAGAAAAAGTAACGGGCAGCAAAATTTGGGTTGGGTATATAATACTCGTTTTTTCCGATTCCCGGATCTGAAAACAAAGATAGGTCACCCATATAATTCCCCCACCGGAGTCCACTTTCTAATAAAAGAAAAAAGATCAGAGGTATGGCCGCCGTAATTCCGTAGAACAGAAGAGTTCGCTTGTTAGAACGGGTAGAACGTACAGCTGAATCTTTTGAAGCCCGTTCTTTTGCGAAGGTACTATGCTTTTTTTTTGAGCCTATTTTTTTGGTATCCAAGGATTTTCTAGACATCCGCTTTGGTGGTTCTCATAGCGCGCAAGTACAAACAAAAAGTCACTTAGACGGTTCAAGTACTGAAGCACCATGTTGTTAATTTTTTCTTGATTGCTGCTAACCACGGCTAATCGTTCAGCGCGACGGCAAACAGTACGGGCATGATGCAGTGTAGCACCAACCATACTTCCAGAAGGTAAAATGAAATTTTTCAGGGGCGGAAGACTTTCTTCCATGAAATCTATTTTTTGTTCTAGGTACTTCACTTCTTGCTCAGAGATTCGATCGATTCGGGCATCGGAATGGAATGGAGTAGCTAAGTCAGCACCTAAAATAAAGAGCTGATGTTGGACCTCATTAATGACTTCACCGGTGAACTGTTGATATTCATTGGCTATGGCCACACCTAAAATAGAATTTAATTCGTCTACGGTGCCATAGGTTTCGATGCGAATACTATGTTTTGAGACACGGTCACCACCGAATAGAGCAGTTTGTCCTTGATCACCTTGTTTGGTATAGATTTTCATAAATTACGTTCTGAATGAATTGGTTGAATAGTACTAAAAAATTATGGGTGTTAACAATCTTGAATATATGGTATGTTTGAAACAAATGACCCATTCTAAGCTAAACAACAAAACGATTAGTCGTAAGTATGTCTGTTTATTTTCTTCTTTTGTTCGTCGTATCGTCTTTTTCACTCTCAACAACTGTTGAGCAGGAAACCCAAGATTCACGTTTCTCTGTAGAACCTGAGAATCCCATGGCCCTTATTCAGCGGATGGTTGAGCGATACCAGGAGGATTGGTATACTCACCTGACTTTTGATCAAAAGACGACATTTTATACAGCAGACGGACAGGTTGAGCGAGTACAATGGTGGTATGAAGCCATGGAAACACCTGGAGCACTTGCCATACATTTTGATGAGAAAAATTCTGGGAATGGGATACTCTTTAAAGATGGGGTTCAATACGGCTATGCTAATGGCCAAGCCATCCAGGAAATGCCCAGAGTGCATGATTTATTGGTGTTGGGCTTTGACATATACAAGCAAGCTCCTGCCAAAAGTATGGAACAGCTCAGCTCCGTTGGCTATGATATGACCAAAATGTACACTGACGAGTGGCAAGGTAAAGCGGTTTGGGTAGTTGGAGTGGATACTCCCTCGGATAGCTTGTCTCAATTTTGGATAGAAAAAGAGCGTTTATTATTTGTTCGTAGTTTGAAGCCTGGTAGGGCTGGAACCATGCAGGAAGTCCAATTTAACAAGTACGAACCCATAAAAGGGGGGTGGGTAGCTCCCGAGGTTGTATTTACTATGAATGGACAGCGAATGCTCTACGAGGAATACTTCAATGTTCAGGTGCCAGCAACTCTAGACTCCGCCATTTTTAACTCGGCCACATTTTTAGAGGCCGCTTGGTAGAAAAGGTGTTTGTTTTTTAATTACCTATCTCGTGAAGGAGAGATAGACTTGTTTTAGCAGTTAAATCAGTCTTAGATAGTTGGGCGTACCGCTAATTCACTCCACTCCCATCAAACGGCGAGATGCTCCAAGCTTCGAAGCTCAAAGTGCAGGTCGTCATGTATGTCTTCATATAGATCCCAACTAACCTGAAAAGACCGACGCACCTGCATTCCAAATTCTGAGGATATCAGTGGTAACTGCCATTGATGCATCCACTGCTTTATCAGATTTTCTTGATCATATGAATTATCAATCTGCAACAGGTAAAAGGTTTGCTACGAAATAAGCTCGGCTTGGTTAATGGCCAAATCTGTTGCATCTGAATAAGCTAAAAACAGTCCGGATTTTCCTAATTTTGTCCCTCCATACTCTCGTATAACCACCGCTAAGGTATTCACGATTTAGTGATGATGTAGCCGATGTAAAATAGGAAGCTCGGCGGTACCTCTGGGCTCGCCATCGTCACTTTGGTGTTCTTGCTAATGAAGTTCAGTTTCGGTGTGTTCCAGCAGCCTCCAGGCCTAACAATGATGGGCTGCTGAGTAATATATTTTTCTTAATTGGTTCAAGTGGCTAGGGACTTCATCGGAATCTGAAATGGGAATTAAGTGGCAGTTAAAAACCGAAGATTTGATTTTAAGTGAGGGGTAATTGTTTTGTTCTGGCAAGAACATGAAAAAAAGCTTTTTTTCTGTGGAAATATGGACGGAATCTAAAGAACTTTAGCCATACAATTTATTATATTTCACCAATTCACTAGCTAAGAGCAGACGTAATTAAGCAATGCTCGGAACAGTGGTGTAAACTGCAGTATAAAATCTATCATCATGCCAACGATTATAAAGGCGTTACAATCGCAGGTGGGCAGAAAATTAATGACGGGGATTACCGGAATCGCACTAATGCTTTTTTTGGTTGTTCATCTGGCTGGTAACTATGCCATTTTTGCCTCTGCTGAAGCATTCAACATTTATACCCAAAAATTAGAAAGCCTTGGAATACTACTCTACATTGCCGAGGCAGGTTTGTTATTTTTTGTGTTGTATCACTCGTATCTAGGAATATCTATCTGGTTGGGTAAGCGTAAAGCTCGCTCATCTGGCTACGAAGTATATAAGAGCAGAGGGGGAGCAAGCCGGCAAAATCTAGCTTCCAGAAGCATGATATTATCGGGTATTACCATATTGGTGTTCTTAGTAGTTCACATTTGGTCCTTCAAGTTTGGGGAGACCGAAATGATTATGTCTGCCGATGGTGAGCCGATGAGGGATTTACGGCAGTTGGTTATTGATTCATTCACAACCTGGTATATCGCCCTAGGATACATTGTTATACTAAGTCTAATTATGCTTCACCTGTTTCATGGAGCTTGGAGTGCATTTACCTCATTAGGTGTGAAAAACAAAAACAACACCCATGCATTCAAATTGGGAGCCTATGTTTTCGCCATTGTGCTTATGTTGGGTTTTATTTTTATCCCTGTCTACATATTTGTGACAGGTGGAATGGGTTCATTAATTGCATATTAAGTAAGGAGAGTTAATCATGATTTCATTAAATGCAAAAATTCCAGAGGGCCCAATAGAGCAAAAATGGAGCCGTCATAAAAAAGAAATGAAGTTGGTTGCTCCCAACAATCGTCGTAAGTATGAGGTCATTATTGTTGGAACAGGATTAGCGGGTGGTGCAGCTGCAGCTAGTATGGCAGAGATGGGTTATAAAGTCAAAAGTTTCTGTATTCAAGATTCAGCGCGTCGAGCTCATTCTATTGCTGCTCAAGGTGGGATTAATGCCGCAAAAAATTACCCTAACGACGGCGATAGTGTTTGGAGACTATTTTATGATACCATCAAAGGGGGCGATTACCGCTCACGTGAGGCAAATGTTTATCGTTTAGCCGAAGTATCCAACAGTATTATTGATCAGGCCGTAGCGCAGGGGGTTCCTTTTGCCCGTGAGTATTCTGGTTTGTTAGCCAATCGTTCTTTTGGCGGTGCTCAGGTGAGTAGAACATTCTATGCACGGGGTCAAACAGGACAGCAATTGCTTTTAGGTGCGTATCAGGCAATGATGCGTCAGGTAGAATTAGGCGGGATTGAGTACTATACCCGTCACGAAATGCTTGAGGTCGTAATTATTGATGGTAAAGCACGTGGAATTATTACCCGAGATTTAGTAACCGGTGAAATTTGTCGGCACGAAGCTGATGCGGTAATTCTAGCCACAGGTGGATATGGAAATGTATTTTATTTGTCTACCAATGCTAAAAATTCAAACGTGACAGCTTCTTGGCGAGCTCACAAAAAAGGTGCAATGTTTGCCAATCCTAGCTTTGTACAGGTACACCCGACGTGTATTCCTGTCTCAGGTGATTATCAATCCAAACTAACCCTCATGAGCGAGAGTTTGCGCAATGATGGGCGCGTTTGGGTGCCTCGTAAAAAAGGAGAAGATCGTCATCCTAACGATATACCGGAGGATGAGCGGTTTTATTATCTAGAAGAAAAATATCCAAGTTTTGGGAATTTAGTACCACGGGATGTGGCCTCTCGAAATGCAAAGGTGGTCTGTGACCAAGGTCTCGGGGTAGGTGAAACTGGATTGGCCGTTTATTTAGATTTCCGAGATGCTATTGCCCGTGACGGTAAGGATGTAATTGCTGCTAAGTATGGAAACCTATTCGATATGTATGCAAACATTGCTGGTGAAGATCCATACTCACAGCCCATGCGCATTTTCCCAGCCGTCCATTACACGATGGGTGGTCTTTGGGTGGATTATAATTTAATGACCAATATTTCAGGTCTATTTGCCGCAGGCGAAGCAAATTTCTCTGACCATGGAGCAAATCGACTGGGAGCGTCGGCCCTCATGCAAGGCCTATGCGATGGGTATTTTGTACTTCCAAGCACTATTGGTAATTACCTGGCAGATGTAGAACCAGGCACGAGTTATGGCACTGATCACTTAGCTTTTGAATCAGCTGCTAAGCAAGCACAGGATAGTATTGATCGTCTCTTAAACATAAATGGTAAGCGAACCATAATCGATTTTCATCGAACACTGGGTCGAATTGTATGGGATAAGATTGGAATTTCCAGAACCAAGAAAGGCTTGGAAGAAGCTATAGCCGATATTCGTAGTTTACGCGATGAGTTTTGGACCAATGTATATGTTCCAGGTGAGAAAAATAATTACAATAAATACCTGGAATTTGCCGGACGTGTGGCTGATTTCTTCGAATTAGCTGAGCTTATGGCCATGGATGCATTGGATCGAGATGAATCGTGCGGATGTCACCTAAGAGAGGAATTTCAAACCGAAGAAGGGGAGGCCATTCGTAACGACGAAGAGTTCAATTATGTATCCGCCTGGGAGTTTAAAGATCGCAATGGAGTACTGGAAGAAGAGCTTCACAAAGAATTATTAAATTTTGAATTTGTTGAACTAAAGCAACGTAGCTACAAATAAGAGGATATTTTCATGAGCACTAACATGACCATTCATCTACGATATTGGAGACAAAGTGGCCCCACTGCAAAGGGATATTTTGAAGACAGAACCTTATCGAACGTAAACGAACATATGTCCTTCTTAGAAATGTTGGACGTGCTCAACGAAGAATTACAGCTAGAAGGTAAAGATCCGGTTGAGTTTGATTACGATTGCCGCGAGGGTATTTGTGGTTCGTGTAATCTGGTGATTAACGGGCAGGCACACGGACCTAAAAAAGGGACGGCTTGTTGTCAGTTACACATGAGAAACTACTTCGATGGAGATCATATCACGATTGAACCGCCTCGTGCTTCTGCCTTCCCGGTTATTAAAGATTTGGTGGTAGATCGTTCGGCTTTTGATCGTATTATCGAAGCAGGTGGCTATGTATCGGTTAAAACGGGTTCTGCTCAAGAAGCTAATGCTAGACCTATCCCGAAAAATGATGCTGACTTAGCCTTTGATTACGCCGCATGTATTGGTTGTGGAGCCTGTGTGGCAGCATGTCCAAATGCTTCTGCATCGCTGTTTACTAGTGCTAAGATTTCTCATCTATCTCATCTACCGCAGGGCGATGTAGAGCGAAACAACCGAGTAGTGGCTATGGTAGAACAGATGGAAGAAGAAGGCTTTGGAGATTGCTCCAACTTCGGTGAATGCGAAGCGGTTTGCCCGAAAGAAATATCCATAGCAGCCATAGCAGATATGCGGCGCGATTATGTCCGTGCGGTTTTATAAGGCTAAGCCCTAAGCACCAAACATGTAAAATAGAGTTTTCTATTTCTCCCTCAACAAACGCATTAGGCAATAAAGCGGAATAATTGTGGGTGATCGTTTACGTATTCGTAGCTGAGTTGCTTCGCATTCATCCGATCAATTAGTGGCTGAATGTCCTCTTTGTTTTTGAGCTCTAATCCAATGAGGGCAGGGCCTAAATCTTTGTTGGTTTTTTTCGAGTATTCGAAATAGGTAATGTCGTCATCTGGACCTAATACATCACCCAGAAATTCGCGAAGCGCACCGGCTCTTTGAGGGAAATCCACAATAAAGTAATGCTTAAGCCCTTCGTACATTAACGAACGCTCTTTAATTTCAGCAGTCCGCATAATGTCATTGTTACTACCACTTAATACGCATACAACATTCTCCCCTTTGATTTGTTCCCTACAGTTATCAAGTGCAGTAATGGAGAGCGCTCCTGCGGGTTCAACCACTATGGCCTGTTCATTGTACAAATTTAGTATAGTTCCGCACACTTTTCCCTCGGGTACTATAATGATTTGATCCAAAATTTTGGAACAAATTTCGAAGGTGAAATGTCCGACTTTTTTTACCGCAGCCCCATCAACAAATTTATCGATTTCGTCAAGGGTGACAACTCTACCCGCTTCAATAGACTTTAACATTGCTGGCGCGCCTTCAGGTTCGACACCAATGATTTGGGTATGTGGGGAGTATGCTTTAATATAACTTCCAATTCCAGCAGAAAGACCACCACCGCCAACAGGAGCTATGATATAATCGATTGGAAAATCGGCATCTTCCCAGAGTTCTTTTCCAACTGTACCCTGACCAGCAATGATTTTTGGATGATCAAAAGGGGGAATAAAGACTGCATTTGTTTCTTCGCAAAACTGTGTTGCACGAGCAAAAGCATCATCAAAGGCATCGCCATCTAAGACCACATCAACAAACTCCCGGCCAAACATTTTTACCTGCTTTACTTTTTGTTCAGGAGTAGTGACCGGCATAAAAATGGTCCCTTTAATGCCCTTCTTACAGCAGGCAAAAGCAACTCCTTGGGCGTGATTACCAGCACTTGCACAAACCACACCACGTTGCGTTTCTGCTTCCTGAAGAGATTGGATCATGTTGTATGCCCCTCTAATTTTGTAGGAGCGTACAATTTGAAGGTCCTCTCGTTTAAGCCAAATGTTGGCTTGATACTGCTCGGATAATAATTCGTTATAAATCAATGGAGTTCGGTGAGCGATGCCTTCGAGCTTATGTGCAGCATTCTCAATATCCTGAATCGTTACACTCGATGAGGGTGTTTCGGGTTTAAGTATATCGATGTCGGATTGGTGTAGTGAACTCAATGATTGGAACTAATTAGTTATTCTCTGGGCGTAAAGTACGAACTGTTTTGCCGGCTTGCCACATTTCTGAATCGCGAAGCTCTGTAAGTTCGATTTCTAATTTTTCACGGTAATCGTCCTTGCTGTTAGAATCGATGGACTTTTGGGCTTCATTTCCAGCCGCAACCTCTTTATATAAATCTTCAAAAACAGGCTTTGTAGCATCTTTGAATTTTTTCCACCAATCTAAGGCCCCACGCTGGGCGGTAGTTGAACAATTGGCGTACATCCAATCCATTCCATTTTCAGCTACCAAAGGCATGAGTGATTGAGTGAGCTCTTCTACGGTTTCGTTAAATGCTTCTGAAGGGCTATGACCATTGGCACGAAGCACTTCGTACTGTGCCGCAAAAATACCTTGTATGGCTCCCATAAGTGTTCCTCTTTCCCCTGTTAAATCAGAATAGACTTCTTTTTTAAAAGTGGTTGGGAATAAATATCCTGAACCTACTCCTATACCTAATGCCACAACGCGTTCTTTTGCACGACCGGTACTGTCTTGGAAAATGGCAAAGCTCGAATTAAGACCGCGACCCTCTAAAAACATACGTCGTAGAGAGGTACCTGACCCCTTAGGTGCAACCAGAATGACATCCACATTATCCGGTGGGACAATTCCTGTCCGTTCATTAAAGGTAACTCCAAATCCATGTGAGAAATAGAGTGCTTTTCCAGGGCTTAGATTTTTTTTAACCGTTGGCCATACTGAAATCTGACCGGCATCGGAGAGTAAATATTGTAGAATGGTTCCTCTTTGGCACGCTTCTTCTAGTTCAAAGAGTGTTTCGCCAGGAACCCAACCATCTGCTGCTGCTTTATCCCATGTTTTAGATCCTTTACGCTGACCAATAATAACGTTAAATCCGTTGTCTTTTAAATTAAGTGCCTGACCTGGTCCTTGGACTCCATAGCCTAAGATGGCAATTGTTTCATCTTTGAGGGATTCAATTGCTTTGGCGAGTGGGAACTCTTCTCGTGTTACTACTTCTTCTTCTACTCCGCCGAAATTTAATAATGCCATGATTATTTAGGTATTTAGTTAGTGAGTGAATAGGAATATACTATTTTATTGCTTGCTGTACATCCCTTGTGTTACAGACTGGGGCTATTAGTCTGCAGTAAGGCTTCTATTTCCTTACCAGGACCGAACTGTTGCCGCGCAACAGCAATTCTCCCGGAACGAACAAATTCTTTAATGCCGTAAGGCTCGAGTTCATCGAATAATGCTTTAGTTTCTCGTTTATATCCTGCTTTTTCTATGACGACAAATTCACGCTCGATGGTTAGGAATCGTGCGTTATGTTCGCGTACGATGCGTTCAATTTCAATTCCATTGGTTAGGGTTTCGGTAGCTATTTTGTATAAAGCTAGCTCTTGTTGAACCACTTCTTTTTTCTTGTAATAGTCCGCTTTTAGCACTTCAACTTGCTTTTCAATTTGTTTTACTACTTTAATGACTTGTTCTTCGGTTTCAGTAACCGCGATAGTAAATCGGTGAATCCCCTCTATTTCGCTTTCCGAAGTGGTGAGGCTTTCCAGGTTAATTTTTCTTTTAGTAAAAATAGTTGTGATGCGATGTAGCAAACCAACCTGATTCTCGGTGTAAACGGTAATCGTAAATTCTTGTTTTTCCATATCCAATATCTCCATCTGATTAGTCTAATCTTATTTCTGCCACTCCGCTTCCCGAGGGAATCATGGGGAAAACATTATTTTCTTTGCCTACCATCACTTCCAAGAAATAAGCCCCGTCGGTTTCGATAAATTCTGTTAAGGCTTGATCAAGTTGATCACGATGAGTCACTTGGTTGGTGGGCATTCGAAACCCTTTAGCCAAAAGTTGGAAATCTGGGTTAATCATTTCGGTCGAAGAATAGCGTTTGTCAAAAAAGAGCTGCTGCCATTGTCGTACCATGCCCAAGAATTCGTTGTTGAGCAGGAGCACTTTCACCTTCGCTTGTGTCTGATATACGGTAGCAAGTTCTTGAATGGTCATTTGTAATCCACCATCTCCCACCACGCAGACCACGGTGCGGTTGGGTGCACCGAGAGCGGCACCAAGAGCAGCAGGAAGGCCAAAACCCATCGTTCCCAGACCTCCAGAGGTAATGTTGCTTTTGGATTGTACAAATTCAGCATATCGACAAGCCACCATTTGATGTTGCCCAACATCGGTCACAATGATGGCATCTCCTCCTGTTTTTTCATTAAGAATATGAATGACCTCGCCCATGGTTAATATATCTTTGGTGGGATGAAGCTCCTCTTGGATAACTTTTTCATGTTCTAGTCGGTCGCATTCAGCAAATTGTGCCACCCATTCACTTCTATCTTTTTTCTGCAACCTTTGAGTGAGAAGAGGCAGAGTTTTTTTAGCATTGCCCATGACGGGAATATGTGCGAATACATTCTTGTTGATTTCAGCGGGATCAATTTCCAGATGGATAACCTTGGCTTGCTTTGCATATTTTTCCAAATCCCCTGTTACTCTGTCGTCAAATCGCATCCCTACCGCAATGAGTACATCACATTCATTGGTAAGTAAATTAGGACCATAGTTGCCGTGCATTCCAAGCATACCTACATTGAGTGGATGGCTGGTTTCCATTGCTGATAGGCCAAGTATAGTCCATGCAGCTGGTAAATTACCCTGCTCAACGAAGATTTTGAATTCCTGTTCTGCCTCCGCTAAAATAATTCCTTGTCCAAACAACACGTAGGGTCGTTCAGCTTCATTGATGGCATTTGCGGCAGCTTCTATTTGGTCGATATCAATAGCAGGCTCTTCGCGGTAGCTTCGAATGGAGGAGCACTTTTCATAGTGAAAATCTAGTTGTTGGAACTGAGCATCCTTGGTGATGTCGATAAGAACCGGGCCCGGACGGCCTGAGCGAGCAATATAAAAAGCCTTGGCGATGGCCAAGGGTATTTCTTCTGCTTTTGTGACCTGGTAGTTCCATTTTGTGACGGGCATAGATATCCCGATTACGTCGGTTTCTTGGAATGCGTCACTGCCAAGGAGATGTGATGGTACTTGTCCGGTGATACAAACTAATGGGGTGGAATCGATCTGTGCGTCGGCGATTCCGGTAATTAAATTGGTGGCTCCTGGACCTGAGGTGGCTAGACATACGCCGACCTTACCACTGGCTCGGGCGTAACCTTGTGCGGCGTGAATTGCTCCTTGTTCGTGGCGTGCTAAAACGTGGTGAAGGCGATCTTGGTAGTCATAGAGTGCGTCGTAAACCGGCATAATTGCTCCACCGGGGTAACCGAATGCGATATCGACTCCTTCTTGGATTAGGGATTGGACTACAGCTTCTGCGCCCGTGATGGTGGTCTGGTGGGAGGGAGATTTGTTTTCTGTGGGTTGGAGGTCTATGCTAGCCATAATGTGTATGTATTCAATTAAAATTCATCTGTAGTGCAGCCCTTGGAGGCGGTAGATACGGTGTGTGCATATTTATACAATGCTCCGCTCCCAGCTTTAAGTGGGGGAGCTTGCCATGTATTTTTTCTTTTTTCCAATTCGGCATCGGATACATGAACTTGTATGATATTTGCCTCAGCGTCGATTTGGATTAGGTCTCCATCTTGGACCAGCCCAATGACTCCGCCCACTTGTGCCTCTGGGGTAATGTGTCCAACTACAAAGCCATGTGAGCCACCTGAAAAGCGCCCATCGGTGATGAGGGCGACCTCTTTTCCTAAGCCAGCGCCCATGATAGCAGAGGTAGGTTTTAACATTTCTGGCATGCCAGGTCCTCCTTTAGGACCCACGTATCGTATCACAATTACATCTCCTTTTTGTACAACTCCTGAGCTGATACCTTCGTTGGCTTCCTCTTCAGAGTTAAATACTCGGGCTGGGCCAGCAAAACGAAGCCCTTCTTTGCCGGTTATTTTAGCCACGGCGCCCTCTGAGGCTAAGTTCCCGTAAAGTATTTGAATATGTCCGGTTGATTTAATGGGTTCATGTATGGGGAACACGACTTTTTGTGTTTCAAAGTTTAAGACAGCAACGTCTGCAAGGTTTTCAGCTAAACTTGCCCCTGTTATGGTCTTCTGGTCACCATGAAGGATCCCATCAACCAGCATTGTTTTCAATACTGCGGGGATACCCCCAGCTTTGTGAAGATCTTCCATTACGTAACTGCCACTTGGTTTTAAATCAGCAATAAAGGGAGTAGTGTCACTTATGTGCTGCATATCGGAAAGTTCAAACTCAATGTCAGCGGTGCGAGCAATTGCTAAAAGATGGAGTACCGCATTGGTCGAGCCTCCTAATAAGGTGATGAGTCTAAATGCATTTTCTAGTGACTTCTTAGTAACAATATCTCTGGGTTTTAGGTCTAATTCGAGTAGTTTTAACATACTCTTACCAGCCTCTTCGCATTCTATGACTTTTTCGGCACTGTTGGCAGGATTGGAGGAATTGTACGGAAGAGTCATCCCCATTGCTTCAATGGCACTAGCCATGGTATTGGCCGTGTACATACCGCCACAGGCGCCTGGTCCTGGACATGCATGCTTGACAATATCTTTAAAGGTAGCGTCATCAATGGCCCCTGACACTTTTTGTCCCCATGCCTCAAAGGCAGAAACCACATCCAACTTTTGTCCATTGTAATATCCAGGGGCAATGGTGCCTCCATAGACCATAATGCTGGGACGGTTAACTCGTAGCATGGCCATTAAGGCTCCTGGCATATTCTTATCGCACCCGACTATAGCAACCATCGCATCGTAACTCATGCCGGTCACCACCGACTCTATCGAATCGGCTATTAAGTCCCGTGAAGGTAATGAGTATCGCATTCCTGCTGTTCCCATGGAAATCCCATCTGAAATACCAATGGTATTGAATATGAGGCCATTAAGTCCTGCGTGCGTTACACCACGTTTTACATGAAAAGCTAAGTCATTTAAATGCATGTTGCATGGATTACCCTCAAAACCAGTACTAGCAACGCCAACAAATGCTTTATTTAAGTCCGATTCATCTAAACCGATGGCATGTAACATGGCTTGTGCAGCAGGTTGAGATCCATCCTGAGTTATTTGCTTGGAGTGTTTATTAAGTTCTTTCATGAAATGAGATACGTGATGCCTTATTCGTTAGCGTACAAACTAGAACTATACATTAATGTCCGAGTGATCGTTGTATTAGAGTCCGATTAATCTTTGTGTCAAATCTTTGATAAAGCACCTTATACCAGCAAAAAAAAAGCCTTCCTGATTGTTTGAGGAAGGCTTGTAGTGCATTATGTTGGTAACATGCGAACAACGCTTCCTCATCGTTTTTGAACGATGACCTCTACTATAATAACGATGATGTCGCGTTGTTGTATCAAAAGACCACTGATTGTTTGATACTAAAGAACGAGCTATCTCTGTAAAATTGCAATAACTGTAGGGTATAAACTTTGGCTATAAATGGAATGGCCAAAAGGAGTTAATGCAGCTTGCGTAGTTGAAATTTACGTCTAATAACCTCTTGTATGGTCATATTCTGGATTTTTGAATCGAGCCATGATATGATGTCCAAATACAAAAAAGCTCTTTTTTGATACGGCTTTTTCTGAAGCTCAATGAGTTTGGAGTGGAGTTTCTTGAATTTTCTAGCTAATTGATCCTCATTGGTTTGAGGTAAATTACGTAGAAACAGTAACACCTCTTCTTGTACAGAATTGAGATCATTCATACGTCGTAAAAACCGATAGGTACTTCGGACTTGATACTGAACCAATTGTTCATTGCCTAGTTCAATGTGAGCGATAAGGGTTAAAATGCGGGCAAAGCAATGCAGATCTTCTCGAAGATGGGGATCTGGATACTGAATAATGTGTGCGCAATGCTCAATGGTCTTTTGCAAATTACCTGCACCGAAATACAAACAGGCTATTTTATAGTGAAACACCAATATGCGATGGGAATCGATTCGATAGCTCCATTTTTGCATTTGTGCTGAAAGTTCTGGGATAATAGTTATCCCTTTTTCAAATTCACCATTCATGAAAAAATGGTTGATTTGTGAGGTGTAATAGTATTGCCAACCTAAAGTTTCAAGGTTTGTGTTGCTACGAGAAGGTGGATCTACCAGAAACTCTTTGAGTTTTTTCATTTCCTCTTCATGACGATCGTAATGCCCCACAATGAATAAGGCCTCAAGAAGGACATGCACCCCCTTTAGATACCAAATTGGATCGGCTTGAAGCATATTGGGGTGGAGGCGAAAGTGATCGACCCACTTCTGAGCATGGCGATACTGTAAAAGAAAATCCTGAACAATTAGGCTATACCAAGCATGGGATACGTGAAGATAATGCTGCTCGTAAAACCCTATTTTTTCATGTCTAAGGGAGGACAGAGCTTGTTCAAAAAAAGCGTGTATTCGCTGATAATCTGCCTCATTACGGACATGACCTGTTTTTATGTACAAGCTATATAAACGCAGGGCTAGATTAGAAAGTTGATGATACTGTTGCTCGGACTGTAGTACTTCTTTGGTTTGTTCGATCAAATCATCAGCGCGATGGTCAAAACTTCGAGTGATGTACTGCGACTCGATGAGTTTTTCAAAACCAAGAATCTCAGAGCCCAGGGGGACCCTATGATGCTCATGAGCCACTAATTTGGCTTTATCGAGAATTTTTAGGCTTTGCTTGTAAAGCCCTTTGTCATATAAGATACGTGCGTAATCGATTTGTTCCCGTAGTTGTATATCGATATTATGATTGGTGTAGTTCAATCGCAACGAGGTGAGTAACTGGCGGTATAAATGAGCTTTAAGATTGGAGAGTTGAGTTTTTTTTATTTCATCTAATTTATGAATAAGAAGCTCTTCGCTGTATTCTTTTGATTTATCTATGGCGTCGAAGAGTTGTATAAATTTCGCTTCCTCGGAGCTATTGCGCATGGCATAGATCTTGAAACTGCGTTTTTCTGCTTTACTTAGCGAGCGTATAAGTTGAAATAAATAATCGTTTGGCTGGTTGGCCATTGTAGTAAAAAAACAGTTTCTGTTGGTCTATAGTCAGGCTTAATAATTACTTATGCTGAATTCAAAGGCCCTATCATAGTCTTGGATGTTGTAATATAGTATGAATTCGGTTTCTATACTTCTTTATAGTCGCTTTATTACCCGTTATATTCGCTCTAATAACAACTAAGCAAACACCGTATAATGGCTCACAAGCATATACAAATTTTTGACACAACACTACGCGATGGCGAGCAAGTACCAGGTTGTCA
This sequence comes from Balneolaceae bacterium UBA1514, assembly GCA_002323515.1. Classification (GTDB taxonomy): domain Bacteria; phylum Bacteroidota; class Rhodothermia; order Balneolales; family Balneolaceae; genus UBA1275. The sequence goes on from DCQQ01000035.1 coordinate 38,437, forward strand.
GTTAAATACCGATGAAAAAATAGAAATAGCTTTAGCTCTTGAGAAGCTAGGAGTTGATATAATGGAGGTTGGATTCCCAATTTCTTCTCCGGGTGATTTTGATTCAGTGTCAAAAATAGCAGGTATTATCACCGAATCTACGGTTTGTGCGTTGTCTAGAGCAGTCGAAAAAGATATTGATGCCGCCGCTGAGGCGGTAAAGAACGCTAGAATGCCTCGAATACATACTGGAATAGGCACGTCAGATAGTCACGTATTCAGTAAGCTTCGAACTACCAGAGAAAATGTTTTAGAAAGGGGAGTGGCTGCCGTAAAATATGCCAAACGATTTGTTGAAGATGTGGAATTTTATGCAGAAGACGCAGGTAGAACGGATAATGATTATCTAGCTAAGGTGTTAGAGGTCGTTATAGCGGCGGGTGCAACCGTAGTGAACATACCGGATACCACTGGGTATTGTTTGCCATGGCAATACGGGGCCAAAATAAAATATGTTAAAGAACATGTTAAAGGGATTGATAAGGTGCATATTTCCACTCATTGTCATAACGATTTGGGCCTTGCTACCGCGAATTCCATAGCAGGGGTTGAACATGGAGCAACTCAAGTAGAGTGTACCATTAATGGAATTGGCGAACGAGCAGGAAATGCCTCCTTGGAGGAAGTCGTGATGATTTTACGACAGCATCAAGATTTGAATTTTGATACACGTATTCAAAGCCGACAGCTTAAATCATTGAGCGAGTTAGTATCGAACCGAATGAGAATGCCCGTGCAACCAAACAAAGCCATTGTAGGGAGTAATGCGTTTTCACATTCTTCTGGTATTCACCAAGATGGGGTTATTAAGAGCAGAGAGACCTATGAAATAATCGATCCCTTAGATGTGGGAGTGCATGAATCCAGTATTGTATTAACGGCACGAAGTGGACGGGCAGCTTTGAAATTTAGAGCAGCAAAATTGGGATTTGACGTCGAACAAGAACAAATGGAACCCTACTATGAAGCTTTTTTAAAATTAGCGGATGAAAAAAAAGTAGTTCAGGATCAGGATCTGTTGACATTATTTTCATCTTAGGTGCAAAAAACCCTATTTTCCACTTGAATACTGTACGGAAAACCCAGACAACTGGATATGGGAAAAACACTGTTTGAAAAAGTGTGGGATAACCACATCGTAGACACGGTCGACGGCGGCCAAGAAATTCTATTTATTGATCGGCACTTCATACACGAAGTAACCTCGCCTCAGGCATTTGATGGCATTCGAAAAAGAGGAATTGGACTATACGATAAAAACCGAATCGTAGCTACGGCCGATCACAATGTGCCTACCAAAGATCAGCATTTACCCATCAAAGACGAGCTATCTCGTCTACAGGTGGACATGCTCACACATAATTGCGAAGAATATGACATAGATTTGTACGGCCTTGGGCATAAAAATCAGGGAATAGTACATGTAATAGGTCCTGAATTGGGGGTTACTAAACCAGGCATAACCATAGTGTGTGGGGATAGTCATACATCGACCCATGGAGCATTCGGTGCGGTGGCTTTTGGTATTGGTACCTCACAGGTAGAGCAGGTGATGGCCTCGCAATGCCTGTTGATTCAACGCCCGAAAACTATGCGAATTATTATCGATGGGGAATTGGGTAATGGAATTTATTCAAAGGATATCATTCTATACATTATTTCAAAGTTAAGTACCTCAGGAGGAACAGGGCATTTTGTGGAATATGCCGGCACTGCCATTCGATCTCTTTCGATGGAAGCTCGGATGACTATCTGCAACATGAGTATAGAAATGGGAGCACGTGGGGGAATGATTGCCCCCGATGAGACTACCTTTGAGTACATAAAAGGCAGAGAATACGCACCTTCTGGACAACAATGGGAGGAAGCTCTGGCCTATTGGTCTACTTTGTATACTGATGAAGACGCTGTTTTTGACAAAGAGTATGTGTTCAATGCCGAGGACATCGAGCCGATGATTACTTATGGAACCAACCCTGGTATGGGAATGGGAATTACACAACATCTTCCAACTACTACAGAAGTTGAGCGCCCGGATAATTTACTTCAGTCATTACAATATATGGGATTTACTCCTGGTGCTTCTTTGCTGAACACTCCCATTGATCATGTATTTATAGGTAGCTGCACTAATTCTAGAATAGAAGATCTCCGTATTGTGGCAGATTATGTGAGAGGCAAGAAAAAAGCCGATAATGTACAAGCATTTATTGTACCTGGCTCTAAGCAGGTAGAGGCACAGGCCAAAGCTGAAGGCTTGCATGATATTTTGCTTGAGGCAGGCTTTGAGCTCCGAGGTCCAGGATGTTCGGCTTGTCTGGGGATGAACGAGGATAAAATCCCTAAGATGGAATATTGTGTATCTACTTCAAACCGAAACTACGAAGGCCGTCAGGGACCAGGAGCTCGTACCTTATTGGTAAGCCCATTAACTGCGGCCGTTATTGCGGTGGAAGGTAAAGTAGTTGATCCCAGAAAGTATCTAAATGAGGAGGCACTCGCTTAATGGAAAAATTTAGCACATTACTAAGTCCAGCTATTCCTTTGGTTCAGGAAAATGTGGACACCGATCAAATTATACCTGCTCGTTTCCTCAAAGCCACATCCAGAGAAGGTTTTGGGGAGCATCTATTTAAGGACTGGCGTTTTGATGAACAAGGTCATCCTAAATCCGATTTTATTCTAAACAATCCTGAATATTCGGGCTCGATATTGGTGGCTGGAGAAAATTTTGGCTGTGGATCCTCACGAGAACATGCCGCTTGGGCCTTAGTCGATTGCGGTTTCAAAGCCGTCGTATCCAGTTATTTTGCCGATATATTTAAGGGAAATGCATTAAATAATGGCTTGTTACCCGTTCAAGTGTCTCCCAGTAGCCTAAAAGAATTATTAGCGGCGGTACAATCCAATCCCATGACATTTATCGAAATTAACTTAGAGGCTCAACTTCTTCGGGTTCCTGAAATTGGGATACAGGAACATTTTGAGATAAACCCTTACAAGAAAACCTGTTTGATCAATGGGTACGATGACATTGATTTTTTATTAAGTCAAAAAGAAAAAATCAGCGCTTTTGAACTAAAGCACATCGAATTTTAACTATGAAGAAACGCATTGCGGTAGTACCCGGAGATGGAATAGGCCCCGAAGTCATTAAACAGGCCAAAAAGGTTCTGGAAGCTGTTTCCAATCGTTATAATCATGAATTTATTTTGGATTACGCCCTCATGGGTGCCATTGCGATTGATGAAACAGGAGACCCACTTCCTCAGGAAACCATTGATATATGTAAAATGTCCGATGGGGTGCTTTTTGGCGCCATAGGTGACCCTAAATACGATAATGATCCAACCGCAAAAGTTCGGCCAGAGCAAGGTCTATTGCGCTTGCGTAAAGCTTTGGGGTTATATGCAAATATTCGACCTGTTCGATTGTTTGCCTCGTTGATGGATCGGTCTCCACTCAAAAAAGAGCGTATTTTAGGTACCGATTTGGTGGTCTATCGAGAGTTGACCAGTGGGATCTATTTCGGTGATAAAGGACGTGTAGAGGGAGGGAGTGCGGCCTTTGATACGTGTTATTATACCGTGGAAGAAATTATCCGTATTGCTAAAATGGCCTTTGAGGCAGCAACGAGACGTCGGGGTTTATTAACATTGGTAGACAAAGCCAACGTATTGGAGAGCTCACGACTATGGAGAGAGGTGGTTCAAAAAATGGCCCTTGAATATCCAGATGTTTCGGTAGACTATCTGTTTGTTGATAATGCGGCGATGCAAGTGGTGCAACAACCATCTAGATTCGATGTTATTTTGACTGAAAATATGTTTGGTGACATAATCTCGGATGAAACTAGCGTGATAACTGGATCTATCGGCCTGTTACCCTCAGCTTCTTTGGGGCTAAGCAGTAACCTTTTTGAACCTATCCATGGCAGTTATCCAGAAGCCGCTGGTAAAGATATAGCCAATCCCTTAGCTACTATTTTATCCCTAGCCATGTTACTAGAGCATGTAGGCCTGATAGAAGAAGCTAGAAGGGTAGAAGCGGCTGTGGAGTTGGTTATTGACAATGGATTGGTCACGCCCGATTTAAATGATGAACACTTTATTTCATGTTCAAAAGTAGGGGATGTAGTAGCCATGATGGTTGAATCTGATTTGGATGAAGACACATCTTTTGATAATATCTTTGAAGGCAATTTACCATTAATTTAGTTTGTTAAACCAACCCTTTTTAGTTGTCAGATCATTAGTTTTTAGATCTTTAGATCATTACACGACCATATAAAGTGGCTGGTTAATTCAAGAATCTGCTCTATATCCAACAACCCAAGGAGATCGATGAGTCTAAGTGAGCAAAGGTATGAACAATGCCTGCTTTCCCTCCAAAAATATTGGGGTTATGAGGCGTTTAGAACTGGTCAAGATCAGGCGATTAGATCGGTGTGCGAAGGGCAAAAAACCCTAGCCATTTTCCCCACCGGTGCCGGAAAATCACTCTGTTATCAAGTACCTGCGGTAAGCTTTGAGGGACTTTGTTTAGTGATAAGCCCATTGGTTGCCTTGATGGAAGATCAGGTTAAACAGTTACAAGATCGAGGAATTTCAGCGGCATATATTACTTCAAAGCTAAGTTTCAAAGAGAGTGAGCAGCGCTTGGTTAATGCTCGAAACGGGATGTATGACCTGCTATATTGTGCACCAGAGCGCCTAGCAAGTGAGAGGTTTAAGCAGGAACTGGAACAGTTACCCCTGAGTATGATCGCTATAGATGAGGCACATTGTATTTCGGAGTGGGGGCATGAATTCAGGCCAGCCTATAGACAGTTGGCCGAACATATATCCGTTAAAGCCGATCACATACAATGGCTTGCATTGACAGCTACAGCCACACCCGAAGTGCAAAAAGATATCTGCAGTGTACTTCGGTTTGATGAGCACACGATCATTAGCCTGCCTTTTAATCGTGAAAATTTGACTTGGTGGGTACTCCGGACTGAGCATACCACTGAACGAATGATGAGTACCCTGGAAAAAGTGAAAGGTTTGGGTGACGGGTTAATTTATGCTGGGACTCGAAAAAATACCGAGCGATGGGCAGAACGAATGCAGCGACATGGAATAGCGGCTCAGGCGTATCATGCAGGTTTATCGGCAGATAAGCGAACACATATTCAGCAGCAGTGGATTAGCGGTAAACTTTCTTGGGTTGCTGCTACCAACGCGTTTGGAATGGGTATCGATAAGCCTAATTGCCGGTATGTATTTCATGAGACTACACCCAATAGCTTGGAGGCTTATTATCAGGAGGCTGGACGGGCTGGAAGGGACGGGCAAAAAAGTTATCCTATTCTTTTTTATCGTCCAGCCCATCTACGAAAAGCTAAAGAACGAATTGAGGAGGCATATCCATCAATAGATGAGTTAACCAAGCAGTATCAAATTTTATGTGATGCGTTGGAACTTGCGGTCGGCTCTGAAATGCTAGAATGGGTAGCGGTTTCAGTGGATGCACTTTGCCGCAGAAGCGGTTGGAGTGGTAGGCGGTGGGCAACGATTTTAGAATCCTTTGAGCGATGGGGTTTATTGGAGCTTCGAGAAAGTAGATCTCGCGAGTTATTGCTTCAATTTTTGTACAGTCCGAAGGCGATGCGGGGTATCATTGATGGGATAAAAGATATGGATAAACAGTTATTTATGGACCGTTTTTTACGTCGTTTTGGGTTGAATGCTTATCATCAAGAATTACGTATAGAATGGGATGAAACCAAAGGACTATTTCATGATCTGCCTAGTTTGAGTTTTGATGAATTTGAGAAGTACCTTGAAATTTTAGCTCATCAGGACGGGTGGATACGCTATCGCATTCAAGAGTCGGCGTACCAAATAAGGTTAGTGGAAGCTAGACAGGCTAGAATACCACTAGACGAAGGATTGTTGCGAAGCAGGAAAAAGAATGCGCTAGAGAAGATAGAGTGGATGCAACTCTATGCTGAGTCAATGGTGTGTAGGGAGGTTTTTTTACGACGATATTTTGGAGAAATCAAACCAAAGGACTGTGGGCATTGTGATAATTGTGAGCGGGCTGAACGATTTAGGCAGCAAGGCTTGACCATTGAACAGGTACAAGATCTTTTCGATTTGTTACGTAGTGAGGAGAGTCTTAATTATTCTGAGATTCGGGAGCGGCTATCTTGGAGCAAAGAGCGAATAGATTCAGCACTTTACTGGCTACTAAGTCAACAACTTATTGAAGAAATTCCCAAAGAGTTACTCAGTTACCGAGTTGTTAGCTAGCTAACGGTTTGTGTAATTGACTAACTCATTCGCCTGCTAATTCGTGGGACATTGACCTGCTTGACAACCTACTTCGTTTGTTCGTTGTTTCGCCTGAATTCTTGAACACGCCGTTTTTCAGTTTCTATGAGAACTTTTACTGAATCTAACCGGATTCGTTGTCCTTTAAAATCACTTTGATAGTATCGATGGCTGTCTAAGAATTGCTTTTCACTGACCTTAAATGTGCTAAAAAGGTCTTTTTTCACAGACTCTAAGTCTAATGTATCTGTGCTATTGTTCCATACTTGCAAAAGTTGAATATTGGCGAGTAAAGGAATGTACACTGAGTCTGGAAGTAGGTGAATTGGTTCTGTGATCCTAGGTCCCTCGGTAGTGACTGAGCATGAGGTGCTGAAAAAAGAACTAATCATTGCGAGTATAATTATAGTAATGCTCACGGGATTATTTGTTTTATTAAGTTGTTCAGGAAGCTTCCCTAGACTCATGGCTTTTTGGGTTGAAGTGGACGCATCGTAAGCTCACTTATTAAAAAATTATCCGATCGTTCGAGTACAAAGAGGAGTGTTTCTGCTACCTCGTCCGGATGCATCATCGCGTTGTGGACTTCTATTTCGTCAATTTCATCAAAAAAGTGGGTGGCAATGGATCCTGGGAAAAAGCAACTTACTTTGATCCCATCGTAACGTAATTCTTTGAATAGGGCATCGCTGAATCCTCTCAACGCATACTTAGTAGCGTTATAGACCGAAATTTTAGGATTGCCCATGAGCGCGGCAACTGATGCGATGTTTATGATGTGGCAGGTATTAGGATGGGCTTTCATAAGCGGAGTAATGTGACGAGTTAGGTAGAAAACTCCGGAAACATTTACCTGCATCATTTGTTCAAACTTTTCAAGAGCTAAATCCTCAATATTATCAAAGTAGCCAAGTCCTGCATTGTTTATGAGTATGTCGGGGTAGTGGTTTAAATCGGTGAAGGTCTGTTTTACCCAGTGTTTAACCGCATCATGATCGGAAATATCCATATGCACAGGAATATAGCGTGCTCCCACATTACCCAGTTGCTCTTTGTGTGCTTCCATCCGTTCTAGTGATCGGGATAAGCCATATACAGTGGCGCCTTTTTGCAGTAGTTGTTCGGTAAAGGATTGTCCAATTCCACTGCTACTGCCGGTGACGATAGCGATCGAATCTGCTACGTTCATTGTGTTGGTGTTTAGTATATTGTCGTTGAAATCAAGATAACTCAGCTTTGATTACGACTCAACTATTTAGACAATGGTAACATTCCGAACGCTTGAACATATTCAACAGCTTTTGGCCAAAACTTCCGGGCCAGATGCTTCTTTAAGTGATACTCCCCATGCGGCATTCCAGTCAGAAGAGCTTGAGCCTACCTTATATATTGATGGAGGAAGTAGCTTTTTAAAACTAGGTAGATGGTCGGAAAAAGACTCTGATTTCGTTGTCCAGACGGTGTCATGGGAAGAGGGGGAGGCAGCGTTGAGCGGAATTTTCCAGCAATTTTTGAGCGAAGGTACTGAATATATAGTGGCAAGTTTAGTGTATGCCCCTTTCAAAGAACGCTTGAACGAGCTATTCAGAATATTGGGAGAGCAGTATGATTTTGAGGTGGTTTGGCTTGATCACGCTTCCATAGAAGGTTTAGATCTTAGCATTAATTATAGCCCTGTGAATAGTTTGGGTTTAGACCGGTTAATTGCCGCATATGGAGCGCATGCATTTTGTTCGGGGTCGGTGGTTGTGGTGGATCTAGGTAGTGCAGTTACGGTGGATACTTTGACACAAACTCAGTTTGATGGGGGTGTTATCGCACCTGGCTTAAAGGCGGTACAAGTTGGTATGCAGCAAATAACTCCTCATTTACCTATTCCATCTGCTCAGAAAACCTCCGAATTTCCTCCGAAAAGTACTCAGAATGCCCTTTGGTGGGGACAATATGCTTTTTGGGTAGCAGGAATTGAAGGAATGATTTTGGAAGTCGCTAGGGCAGCAAACACACAAGAAATTATTCTTACGGGTGGAGATGCAATTTGGTTCTTTGATCAGGTAATTAATCAAAGGCGGGAAGATTGGCCCGTACAGGACGCCGTAGTTGGATTCAATTTGGGAACGCAGAAAGACCACTCTTTGGAAGGGATGAAGGTGGTGGTACGCCCACATTTGGTGCTTGAAGGACTTCGGTATCTAAGCCGGAGGAGCTGTTTTTAAAAAGCACCACTTAAATGAGCCTGTTACATCAATTAGCTAAGCGAACTACTGTCAAGTTGCCTGTGAATCATGGATATAAGCATCTCTTGAGCAACCTCATTTTTCCCGCCATGAGGAATAATGACGTCGGCATAGCGCTTACTGGGTTCAACGAATTTTAAGTGCATGGGTCTTACGAATGTTTCGTATTGAAGCAACACGCTGTCGAGGTTTCGTTTACGTTCGCTAATGTCCCGTTGAATACGCCGTAGCAGACGTACATCGTCATCGGTGTCTACAAAAATTTTAACGTCCATAAGCTCTCGTAGTTCCGGTTCACTAAAAATGAGAATTCCATCGATTAAAATGACGGGTGTGGGCTGGACTTCTAGATGGATTTCGCTACGAATGTGTTCAGCGAAATTATACTGAGGAACGTGTACAGGGTAACCCTCAAGAAGTGCTCGTAGATGCCGGATTAGTAGGTCAGTCTCAAGAGAAGCAGGGTGATCGAAGTTTTGCTGAAGACGATCCTCAAAGGGCATATGCTTTAAATCTCGATAGTAGGAATCATGTTCTATCCTAAGAATGTTTTGCTGACCAAAATGATCACAGATCAGATTCACAACAGTGGTTTTACCTGATCCACTTCCTCCGGCTACCCCGATTACCAAGGCATTAGTTTTGGGTTTTTTCATACTCTAGTTTGTAATCACGAATGGCTCTGAAAATGGCTGAGGCAATAATTGACTGGCCATAATCACTGGTTAAAAATCGTTGTTCGGCGGGGTTGCTCAAAAAACCTGTCTCGACGAGTACGGCGGGCATGGAGGCTTGATAAAGTACCACAAAACCAGCCTGTTTTACCCCTCTGGATTTACGATTTGCCCGCGTTCTAAATTGATCTTCGATCATATACGCGATTCGTTCGCTTGTAGCGATGTAGCCAGAATGGGCGAGTTCGTAAATAAGAAGATCTTCTTCGGTTAGATTAAATAGTTCATCACTGTGGTTGGTGAATACCGAATTTTCTCGTTTCATCACTTCAAACGCAGCATCGCTTCGGTGTAATCCAAGAAAAAAAACGGAACTTCCGTACACCGAAGAAGAAGTCCAACCATCGGCATGAATAGATATAAACAGATCCCCTTCAGCGCGATTGGCAATGGAGCCTCGTTCCTCAAGATCTACATAGCCATCGGTTTCACGGGTGTAAATAACCTTCACATCGGGTAGGTATTCCTCGATATAGCTCCCTAGCTTTTTTGAAATGGAGAGAACCACGTCTTTTTCTTGGGCATTACGATAGCCTACATTACCAGGATCATGTCCTCCATGTCCAGGGTCAATGATTACCGTATCAAACCGGAGTTTACCTTTAACTTGCTCATATTCTTGATCCAGGTTCGGAGGGCTGGGCGCTGCCGGAGCAAGTATATCGAGCGCATTATCTGGATTAATACTTAGGTACCAATTTCGAGCAAGAAATTGCTGGGTAAACACCTCTACTTCTCTAGGGGTTGAATAGGTTAATGCCACCAATAAGTCTTGACTCTGCATATCTAGATACGCATTACTAATGACTTTTAGTTGTTGACCTAGGTAGATGTCTACCCCATAGCTATTCTCGAGTTTGTAAAGACGAACCTCTTGAATATCTTCGTTATAGGTAGGGAATTGTATGCCGAGGGTGTCGATATTGGAGTGATACAACTCTAGTTGGATCAAATCGGAAGCTGGTTGAATCAACGAAAAGGAATCCAAACGGGTCGATTGATGAAAGCGAATTACATACCCTAATCCATCGCCTCTTGGTGCAAATGATATTCGTTCCATGTGCAGCGTATCTTCGATAGAGGTAGAAAATCCAGCTTCAGTTTGTTCAAAAGCTACTGATTCTTCACCAAATCCACTCTCAATTCGATTAATATAGGGATGGTTAGCTCGAACGTTAAAATTGCTAAACAAAGACACTGCAGCTACTAGAAGGGGTAGAGTAAACCGCCACAAAAAATTCTTGCGCGACAAGAAGGTTGATAGAGTTGGTTCAGAAAAAAAAGGTAAAGGCCGCTTTGGGTCCATGTGTATTTGGGCAAATAGCACTATAAGATGATTAATAAGATACTATTTTTAGGTGTTTTCAGAAAACCAAACTTAGGTATTTCCAGTGAACTTAGGCCATTTAGCAGTAACTCTTTTGAGCTAATTGATCAACTAACGAGCGTACAGTAGATAAATCACTGGACGTTTATTCCATTTTGTGGGATCATAATCGGGATGTTTCTGTATTTTTTTCCACTCATCAACCGGTTTGGAGATGATTTCCTCGCTATATAAACTTAGATCACATGCCACACAAAGTCGGGTATCATCCTTACACTGCGAAAGAATGCGTGTGATCATCGATGTATTTCGATAGGGTGTTTCCATAAAAATTTGAGAAATATCGTGCCGTTTAGACTGCCCTTCGAGTTGCTGAATTTTTTGACTACAGGCCTTATCATCCATGGGTAAATATCCGTGAAATTGAAATTGCTGACCGTTAAACCCTGAGCCCATTAGGGCCAGAAAGATGGAGGAAGGGCCTACTAAGGGTCGTACCGGGATATGATATTTGTGAGCTAACTCCACTAGGCGAGCCCCAGGATCAGCAATCGCTGGAAGTCCTGCTTCGGATAACACCCCGGCATTCTTGCCTTTTCTTAAGGGTTTAATGTATTCAAGAAGGTCAATATCAGATGTTTTTTTGGTCAGCGGATAAAACTCAATCTTAAACTCAGGGACCGTGTCACCCACCCACTGTAAAAAACGTGTAGCATTTTGAATATTTTCGACGATAAGCACATCTAAATGGCGAATAATTTGCAGTACTTCTTCTGGATGCGTGGCATTTCCGTTGGTTTTACCCAAGGTATTGGGCAAGAGATAAAGCGTTCCAGGAGTTGTCATAGGACAGGGGAGGTCTTTGATGCGAAATTACACTCGTTCAATCTGAATATCCGTATCATTTCGAGTTGATGTACGAACGTACTTGGTGGCAAAAATAGCAGCGGTAAAGGTGATAATGAATCCTATGAGTGCAATAATAGCATTTAAGAATGAGGTGTTTCTCTGAAGTTCATAGGTTGGAATCATCACAATGGGTTGCCAACTTTCTTCTAGGTACCGGATAGGGATTACCTGAGTATCGATAACTCGCTGAGCCATTTGAATAGATAGGGAGAGCTTACGTTCCGCTTGGGTGCCATCGGGTAGGGGAAATTCGATAACTACATATCCGTTACTTTGGGCAGCGATTTGTTTAATGTCGAAATCGGTTACATCAGCCGCTATACTAACCCCTT
>DCQQ01000035.1:50719-94241 GCA_002323515.1 Balneolaceae bacterium UBA1514
TAGAGGGGTAAAATCCAAAAAAAGTAGAGTAAGCGGCGGATCATAAGGCGAATTTTGTAGTTTGAAAAAGGGCGGGATCCCAGATCAACCGCTGTTGAAAATCTTCTTGCATGTGGTTAGCCGACATATGGTGCCAAAACGCCACCGGTAATTCATCGAAAAGAACCACTTGAATACGACGTTCACCAGTATAAATGGATGTGCCAAAATCCACTCCGCTTAACAGGCCCATTCGGCTGTCGTAGTGTGCATAATAAGACTCAAAACTTCTGGCCACCGTAGTAGAACCATTGGGCCAACCCAAGGCATTTAAAATATGAGTTTGAAGTTCTGTGTCGAGCCGATCATCGAGCAAGAGGTAACGCATTATTTGAGCTAATTCGGATGCCGTAGTCTGTGGAAAAAGAGCAAGGGCATCTCGTTCTTGCATAAAATTTTGGTTAATTCGATTCACTTTAAATGCAGCTTGAACAGATGCAAACCACTCAGGATCGGCTGTTTTTTGGTAAAAAACTTCTAGTACTTTAGAGTGAAATAGGGCTCGCTGAGTAGAGTCTATGCGAAGAGAATCTTGTTTTGGGCTAAATACCGGTAGATAGGAAGCAGGCTCTGCAATGGCCATGTACAAGGCGGCATTAGGAAGTGGTAATTCGGTAACCTTGAGGTCTAGGGAGTCTCTGAGTTCCTCCAATCCTGTTTCTAGGGAGGTAAGTCCAAGCTTTACCCATAGAAAATCGGCCAACACCAAGTCATTAAACTCCACCATAGCATGCACGGCATCTTCTAAGGTAAACGACGGACTTTCTTCGGTAACCAATCGTTCAATAGCCCCATCGTGTGCATTCTGGCTTATTAGTGGTAGTCGAAATTTAGATATTTCTTCTAGGCCTAATTCTTCGTTGGGATCTAGTTGAGAAGACTCAACCGCCTGTGTATAGGCGTACAATAGGATGAGATTGCCTAGGGAACCCATGGTTCGGGGACGGTTTTCCTGGTAATAAAGACTGGAATCGGGCCGGTCAATAGATATAGAAACCAAACTCACATGTTCTGGTTTGTTGCCTATGAAGCGGGTTAAATCGACCAGTGAGTAAGTGTTAGCCACGTACTCACTCCCTTCAGACATCCCTTCCGCATTTTGAAAAAGAGTCCTAAAGGCGGTGAAATTTGGGATAATTGCCATTGCATAAATGACAACAGCCACCGCTACAAAACTAGAAAAAAATAAGAACGCTCGTTTCAAGGATATTCTAGATGATGAATGATTTACGTCGAACTCAACCTACTACCTATACTCTAATTAGATTGAAGATTAAAGTTAATAAATTAATCGCATAATTTCGGCAGTTGCATACGCTCCATAGGTGCCTAGAGCATAGCCAAGGACGGCTAGTAGCACTCCAACGGGTGCCAGTGCTGGATGAAAGGCAGAGGCGACTATAGGCGCGGAAGCAGCCCCGCCTACATTTGCCTGACTCCCAACGGCTACAAAAAACAGGGGTGCTTTTATGAGTTTTGCCACGATAAGCAGTAGTACCACGTGCATTAATATCCAAATTAAACCAATTAGAAAAAATCCTGGCGCTTCAAAAAAGGCCATTAAATCCATTTTTAGACCAATAGTCATAACCAAAATATAGAGGAATAAACTTCCAACTTTGGATGCTCCAGCACCTTCTAGGGTGCGTAATTTGGTGAGAGACACTAATAACCCACCGGTGGTTGCGATGACAACAATCCAGAAAAAGGCAGAGTCTAAACTGAATTCGCGTAGTTTTGGTGCATTCACTGTTATCCAAGGGGCTAGGTTATCACCAATAATGTGCCCAATGGCAGTTATCCCAAACGCAACAGCGAGTATACTAATGAGATCTGACAAACTTGGAATTCGTTTAATTTGGTCCTGATAGTCTTGCACTTGCTTACGCAAATGTGTGATGGCGCTGGTATCGGATCCTAGCCATTGATCTACTTTGGTTGCTATACTTGCTCCATAAAGCAAAAAAGCCAGCCATAAATTGGCCATGATGATATCAACCGTTACCATTGCAGAAAATAAACTTGAGCTGGGTTGATACACTTCTAGCATAGCTGTTTGGTTGGCACCTCCACCAATCCAACTTCCAGCTACCGTGGCCAAGCCTCTCCAAATTTCGTTATCCGGACTACTAGCCTCAAGTATGCTCGGATCCAAGGCACCTACAATAAGCATGGCCAAGGGTCCGCCAATAACGATACCTATGGTGCCCGTTAAAAACATGGCAATAGCCTTCCATCCCAGGCCTAGAACCGCATTAAGATCAATGCTCAGGGTTAACAGCACAAGAGAAGCAGGTAATAAATAACGTGAAGCCACGTAGTAGAGCTGAGAACTACTGGGGTCAATCCATCCAAGGGTTGAGTATATCGAAGGGATAAAGTAACACAACAACAAGGAGGGCACAAAGGTGTAGAATCTTTTCCAAAACGAAAGTGAGCTGTTGGCGGTGGCAAAAATACCTGCCAAAGTGATCATTAATAATCCAAAAGCAATAGCGTCGTTGGTGATTAATGGCATGTTCTTTAAAGGTTAAGATCTGGTTTAGCGTTGAGCATGCTCAGGTGTTTAATGATTGGCATACATATTAATAGAGCAATATATAAATAAAGGATGTCTATTAACATGAAGCTCCGTATTTTATGACTGCTTAAACACTTATTAATATACTATGATCGTTTCAAAATTCGGAGGAACCAGTGTTGGGTCTTACGAAGCAATGTCGCGAAGTGCGAACATTATTGTGGATAATCCCAAGCGTAATTGGGTGGTTATCAGTGCAACCTCAGGAACGACGAACCATTTGCTTCGTTTGTCCAGTCTTCCATTAAACACAGATGAAGGGAACGGTTTACTTGATCAGATTTCACGACGGCATCTGGACATCGCTTCTCAGTGTAGCTTCAAAAAAGAGGCAATCAAAGCGGTTGAAGAATGTATGCGTAATCTTTCAGCACATCTTAGCAAACAACAGACTAGCAAAGATCATAGTGAAACCCAATGGGTCGATACATTGTTGGCCTTCGGAGAAATTTTATCTACTCAGCTCTTTGCCTGGGTACTACGTGAAAAAGAGTTGAATGTACAGCTTAAGTGGGCAGGAGATTTCATATGCACTGATTCACGGTTTGGGTTAGCAGCGGTAAATCTAGAAGTGACCTATGCTAAGTTGCAGCAATTTTTGACCGCAAATGAAGGCTTTGTAAGTTATCAAAAGCCTGGCAATGTGCTCTTAACACAAGGGTTTATTGGGGCCGATGTTCAGGGTCGAACAACCACCCTAGGACGAGGTGGTAGTGATTTTTCAGCTGCGTTGTTTGCTGAGGCGTTAGGGGCTGAATGTTTAGAAATTTGGACCGATGTGGCAGGTGTTTATACCACGGACCCTAGGGTAGTATCCACCGCACATGCCATCGATGAAATCAGTTTCGATGAAGCTGCAGAGCTATCAATTTTTGGGGGTAAAGTGTTGCATCCAGCAATGGTAAAGCCGGTGAGAAGAGCTAATATTCCAGTCAGGGTTGCTTCCAGTATGGAACCTGAATTACCCGGGACAAATATAGTCACAAATCCATTAAATCGCCCTGTAGTACGAACATTGTCGGTTCGTAAAGAGCAAACGCTCATGACCTTACACAGCTTGGAGATGTTGCACCAACCTGGCTTTTTAGCTAAAGTTTTTTCCATACTCTCTGAGCACAGAATTTCGGTCGATTTAGTAACTACTTCTGAGGTGAGTGTTTCACTAACCTTAGATACTGCACATAAAGCTTCTAACAAGGTCGAACTTTCCGAGGCAGTCCTGCGCGCATTAAATGACTTTTGTGATGTTGAAGTAGAATACAATTTAGCTCTTGTGGCGGTCATTGGGAATGCTTTGAATCAAACATTGGGGATAAGTGGACAACTTTTTAGTACCTTAAAAGAATATAACATCCGACTGGTTTCTCATGGTGCATCAGCTAACAATGTATGTTTTTTGGTTGAAGAGTCCGATGCAGAAGCAGTTGTTCAAACCCTACATCAAAGTTTTATAGGATAGAATGGAAACTTTTGCGGTCATTGGAAGCGGGAAAACAGGCAGTTACGTAGTCCAGGCGTTAGGTGATCGCTGTGTGGCTGTATTTGGACAATCCAAGCCCATTCAGCCTGAAAATTTCCCAATGGTTGACGCAATTATAGCTTTTGTGCCAGGTCCAGCCGTTCAATGTCTTATTCCTACTCTCATGGAAATAGGTAAGCCAGTGGTTTGGGGGAGTACAGGCTTCGAATGGCCATCCGATATTGATGAGCAACTCAAAAAACGTAGGCTAAAGTGGGCGCACGGGCAAAATTTCAGTATGGGTATGCAGGTAATCCGACGAGCGCTACAATCTATGTCAACGGATTTGGCGCGGTTAGATCAGACAAGCGTATGTATTAAGGATATCCATCATACCGGAAAGTTAGATGCACCCAGTGGAACCGCTCTAAAGTGGCAACAATGGCTTGGCAACGATTATCCTATTAGCTCCGAGCGGGTGGGTGATATACGTGGAATACATGAGCTACTCATCGAAACCACTGGAGAACAAATGAGTGTGAGGCATCAAGCAAAGGATCGTTCTATCTTTGCTTCCGGAGCTATTTGGGCAGCAGAGCAATTGAACGATTTTGGAGAAAATGGATTACTTACATTTGAATACTTATTTGATAAGGTGAATGAACATGGTGTATAATGTTAATCAACTGCAAGAATTTCCAATTTGGACAGCGCTAATAACACCGTTTCTCGATGATGGGTGCATAGATTTTGAAACTCTAGAGAAGCTGGTAATGACCCAGTCAAAAGCCCGAAACGGGCTGTTACTCTTAGGTAGTACAGGCGAGGGGTTAAATATCCGACTCGAGCAAAAAAAGGCGGTGATTAGTTTTTGCACCCGATTAGATATAAAGGTACCCATTATGGCGGGTTTGGGAGGGTTTTTACTAGAAGAACAGCTTCATTTTATGCGCTATTGCGAAGTTGAAGAGGTTGATGCTTTTCTACTAGTCGCTCCAATCTATGCAAAACCCAAAAAAGAAGGGCAAATGGCCTGGTTTTCCCATCTGATGAAAGCCACTAAAACCCCATGTATGCTGTATAATGTACCATCTAGGACAGGCATTCACATGGACCCAGAGGTACCTGCAAATATATTTGCTACTTTCCCTCATTATCTAGGGCTTAAGGAAGCCAGTGGGAATCTGGATCATGTTCGAGCTTTCAAGGCCGCGGCACCTAAAAGTCCATTGTATTGTGGAGATGATAATTTGATTAAAGAATTTGTGGCCGCAGGAGCGATTGGTCATGTATCTGTTGCCTCTAATGTATGGCCAGAGAAGACATATCACTACTGGAAATTATGCAACCTAGATCCATCGAAACTGTTGAAAGAGTGGGCTTCTATAGTGGAAACCTTATTTCATGCGCCCAGTCCAATACCCGCTAAAGCCATTATGCAGCATAAAGGTCAGATTCCATCAGCTCACGTTCGCCTACCCTTAGACTTCAACGATTTACAACCAGAAACTCTACAGACCCTTATTGAGGCCGATAAGGTACTTCAAGACTGGGAATCCTAAATATATAAGCTAAGAATAATGAATTACGAAGAAATTTTAGATGCGCTAGAAACTGGAAGTATGCGGGCAGCATCACCTAGTAAGGATGGATGGGTGGTAAATATTGAAGTTAAGCAGGCCATACTGCAATCTTTTAAAGAGGGAGTGAATACCTCTTATGAAGGGATTTACGAGGGCTTCGTAGACAAGCACAATTTACCCCCCCAATACTTTAGCCCAGAAGATCGGGTTCGACTCGTTCCCGGCGGTTCTTCGGTGCGTCGAGGAGCCTATATAGCGCCCTCCGTAATCATCATGCCCCCGGCATACATTAACGTAGGAGCGTATGTAGGTGAGGGTTCCATGGTCGATTCCCATGCCTTGGTAGGCTCATGTGCACAGGTAGGAAAAGGCGTTCATTTATCGGCGGCAGTGCAACTTGGGGGAGTTTTAGAACCCATTGGTATGCACCCAGTCATCATAGAGGATGAATGTTTTATTGGCGCTGGAGTATCTATAGTTGAAGGGATTATGGTTCAGAAAAGAGCCATTATTGCCCCAGGTGTGATTCTCTCAAAATCTATTCCCGTTTACGATGCGGTTAAAGAGGAAATACGTCCAAGGGGTGAGGCCATTCCTGAAGGAGCGGTTGTAATACCGGGCTCCCGTCCCATGAAAGGAGATTGGGCTAACTCACAAGGGCTTAGCATGCAGTGTCCCATCATTGTCAAATATCGAGATCAATCCACTGACGCATCCACTGAACTAGAGCAAGCACTCAGGTAAGGCTTTCCGAATCCTTCAAAACTCCCCAGTTTGAAGGATGAGTGCCCGGGTTCATGTCTGACTCCTCGGATTCTTGTGTATAAGTCCGCTATGTATTTTTTTGGGTGGACCAAGCAACTTTAAAGAGGCACTAAGCAGATAAAGGAAGTAAAAAAATATGCTCGAAATCTAAGTCTAGTTCTTCCAACAAGGGAGCCGCGAATTCTTCGATTTCCTCCTCTGAGTAATCCGCTAAACCCTCTACATAGACATACAAGGAGTTGTTGAGATCGTCGATGCGGTAGTTAGCATCGGTTGACTCAAAACTATCTTTAAGCGCTTGTACAAGCAGATCTACATCCTGCTCAAAGGATTGGTACTCGTGTTCTTCTTTGGTTTGCATGGCGTAATGATTATTTTCGATAAAATATTGCACAAAGGCTCCATGAACAAGCACTTTAAACAAATTTATGAACTCTCACACGAACCTGTCCGTCGGGTTATTGGTCTCATGTCAGGCACCTCATTAGATGGCCTAGATATTGCCTATTGTCATTGTTCCGAACAGGGATTAGAAGTGAAAGAACACCTTACGGTACCCTATGATGAAAAAATACGTTCTCTATTGGTATCGGTTCAATCAAAGGAAAAAGTCCCACTAGGTACCTTGTGCATTTTGCATACCAAGCTAGCTCATAGCTATGCGGCCTTTATCAAGATAGCATTAAAAAAATGGAATCTTACCAATAAAGATGTTGATTTCATTGGTTCTCACGGACAAACCGTTTATCATTTTCCTGCCAAAAAACGAACAGCAACCCTGCAAATAGTCGATGGGGATCAACTAGCCGTTGCATCAGGACTACCTGTAATTTCCGACTTCCGGCAAAAACACACTGCAGTGGGAGGGGAGGGAGCTCCTTTGGTTTCTTTGATGGACGAGGCGTTGTTTCGAGATGCTAAAATATCTCGAATGCTGTTGAACCTAGGGGGTATTGGTAATCTGAGTTGGTTGCCTTCAATCAACTCCGGATTGAAGGTGGTGAGCAGCGACACTGGACCCGCAAATACCCTAATAAATGAAGCTATGTCCCTTTATTTTGGTAAAGAATACGACGAAGATGGGGCTGTTGCCAGGCAGGGCATGGTGAACAAAGAGTTTGTTAAAGCCTTATTGCAAGAAGATTTCTTCAAAGAAAATTTCCCTAAAACCACAGGACAAGAGATATTCAATTTAGGCTATATACATCATCAAATGGACAGTTTGGGAGTGCATCTTCAACCCAAAGATTTAGTGGCAACCCTCACCCAGTTTACCATAGATAGTGTGGCATTGGCTATGAAAAAAATAAGTTACGATAGTCCTTTTGAATGGTATGTGAGTGGAGGCGGGATATATAACAAGGTGATTATGGAAGGTTTAAGAGCCTACTTTCCTAAACATCCACAGCGATATATTGAGGAACTCGGGCTTCCTCCAGATGCAAAAGAAGCGGCGCTCATCGCTTTTTTAGCTGATGCGATGATTATGGGTAAAACGTTTCGTGTAAACGATCGAGAAGTTTACTTGGGTAAGCTTTCGCTGGCCATTTAAAGAGCTAAAAACATACGCATTATTCCCTGAACGGAATCGGACTGGCTGATTGTGTACATGCTAAGACCAACAAGTAGTGTATATATACCGAGCGACCAAAATAGATATTGTTTCCCACCTCTATAGGCTTCTTTAGTGCCTTGAATCGCTGAAAGAACAAAGCCAATCCACCACGTTAGTATGATCGAATAAAGAATGGTCATTCCATGGACTATTGAAAATTGGTTTACAAAGGCAATAAAAATGAATAGCAGTAAGATCAGGTTCAGGTGAATATTCCAACTATATATAACGAAGATTTGTCGCATCGTTCGAAAGCCGCTTTTGGGAATTCGAAGTATCAGTAATTCAGCGAATTGTGTTACGAGTAGAATAAAACTTAATAGCCCCCAAAATAAAAAGGTGTTCGGGGAAAGTTTTGTTTGGCCCACTAAAAGATGCCCCAGGTAGGCCCAATCTAAAGCATTCCCATTACTCAGGCCCCAAATCACACAACTCAGACTTACAACACCTGCACGTATCACAAATAATAGTAAGCCAATAGGGGAGTATCGTTCAGAGTAACGCAGCATATCGTCGATCAGAAAGCTATAATTTATGAAATATCGGGTGGGCGTTTGCCTATAGACTTGAGATTGTTGATATAACCCTAAAAAGAGCAAAATAAGGATCACCATGAAGGGCTTACTCCAATGTGTACTCACCTGGTCCAATTTTTCAGCTGGCTCTGCCAACATAAAATCTCCTGTATCATTCCAAAATACTAAACTTTCTTCCAAGCTTGGATGTGCTAAGAAAGCCTCATCCAGCCAAGTTGGAGTAAACCAAATGACTTGTGCTGCTGAATTAGATCGGAATGCGTTTTCTAATCGTACTAGATCATCCCACTTAAACGGCGATTCAAAAATATAGGGCTTTGAAATCCATTGGGTTCGCGTGCTATCAGCGGTAAAACTTGGAGAGGTACTACCTTTAAATCCGGGTACAACATAAAACAATTCACCCGGGTTGAATTGTTTAAGAATTTGAGTTATTTGCGACCAACGTTGACTAAATAGACTATCCTGAAGTGGACTGTAGCGATGCATAAGGTGTCCAGTTATGGAGGGCTGTTGTCTTGCCAGCATCATGCCGGAGGCGTAATGATTGAGCAACGAATCTTGCTGCCTCTCAAGCTTGTAGGCATCTAGAAACTGAACACCATAATCGATCACTAGATTTCCGCCCCATTGATTTGCAAGGGTAGAAAGCGTATTACCCTCTGAGAGTAGTTCAAGCGAAAAAATCAGCGTTTCAATACCTAAATCATGCAGAATGGAAAGATTAGAGTCAGGATTGCTAGGAGTACGTTGGGCCTTACCCACTTCATAGGAGGGTACCCAAAGCCCTAGTTCCTGAGCCCTACTGCTTGTGCTTTGAAAGCCGATTAATAAGGTGGTGACCCATAAAAAGACCACTCGAAAAAAAGCATCCCTAATAAAGGAAATTGGCCGTAATTTGGTCAGCTGAAAGAAATTGATGAAATCCAGGTTGACACGCATAATACCGTTTATGCTTCCAAGACGGCCGAATAATACGCTCCAAGACTGGTCTTGGCTATAGGTTTCGCAATGAGTGTGGCAGAAGTTGCTCCGGTTATTTCTACTTCCACATAATCGCCTTTCTTAAATTCGTTACGATCAAAGACAACTACTTTGTTTGTATCGGTTCGACCACTCATTTGCTGCTCGGAACGTTTTGATGTACCCTCAACCAGCACCACATGCCGCTGCCCAATTTCATTTTGGTTACGTCTATGTTGTATGGACATTTGTTGACTTATTATTTCGGATAAACGACGTTTTTTCACTTCTTCTAGGACATCGTCCTCAAACTTTCTATACGCCAGGGTCCGCTCGCGCTCTGAGTACGCAAACATGTAGGCTAGATCGTACTCAACTTCTCGCATGAGTGATAAAGTCTGCTGATGTTCTTCTTCGGTTTCTCCACAAAAGCCAGCAATAATATCGGTAGACAGGGAGAGCCTTGGAATAATTCTCTTCATTTTTTCGATGAGCTGAAGATACTGATCACGAGTATAGGGTCGACGCATGCGTTCTAACATACTGTCGCTTCCTGCCTGGGCTGGAATATGAATATAGTTACACAGGTTGGGGCGTTCTGCTATGAGATAGAGTAGTTCGTCTGGGAAATCTTTGGGATGAGGAGAGGAGAAACGAAATCTCATTTCAGGATCTAATAGACTAGCTTTGTCCATAAGAGTACTGAATGTGTGATTGCCATCTTTGTAGGAATTTACGTTTTGCCCCAACAAAGTCACTTCTTTGTATCCTTGATCAGAAAGTTGTCGAATCTCTTTCAGTATGCTTTCTAGGGGCCGACTTCGTTCTCGGCCACGAGTAAATGGTACCACACAAAATGAACACATGTTATCGCAGCCTCGCATGATAGACACAAAAGCACTTACTCCGTTACCGGCGGTTCGCACAGGGGCAATATCGGCGTAGGTTTCTTCCAGGGAAAGCAATACATTTACTGCTTTACGGCCGTCTTCTACTTCTTCGATAAGTCGGGGAATATCTCTGTAAGCATCGGGGCCTACCACAATATCTACCAGCTGCTCTTCTTCTATAATCTGGTCTTTAATTCGTTCGGCCATGCACCCCAACACTCCGATCGTTAACGATTTATTTTGCGCTTTGAGACCTCTAAATTCTTTTAACCGGTTCCACACTTTTGTTTCTGCATTTTCACGAATGGAACAGGTGTTCACTAAAATAATATCAGCAAATTCAGCATCGCTAACTGGATTCATTCCCTTTTCTAGCAAAATGGCATTCACGATCTCAGAATCTGCAAAATTCATCTGGCATCCGTAGGTTTCTATGTAGAAGGACTTTGTTTTTATATCTAATTGATTTTCTTTCATTTATAAAAACTTATTTGTGATGGTAAATGTGATTTATAATGTAAAACGATTTAACATCTATATACTATTATTTTCTAATGACTTAAATACTAGAATGTGGTTTCATTTAAGGATGATATGACGGTAAAACTTTTCTCTAAAATATATCAAATCATTTACCATCATATTTCAAAGATACAAAAAAAGGTGTGGTTTTTACACCAACTCCTTTTCTACATCACAAATAAGAATAACCACTCCTCTACTCTTTTTGTAAATCTAAATTTATCACATCTATCTTATCACTTATATCCTTCATCTCTATAAGCTTCTTTTTTAATAAAAAAGATATAATGCTAACTGATTTTATTAGAGTTCTATTTTTCCATTTAGAGCTCGTTCAATCATCATTTGATAATTCTAATAGATGATTGATTAAGAATACATCGGTGTATCCCATTAAACCCATTAATCCCATCTTTTGTAGTGTTTCTATTACACTATAGATTTCATATGATTTTATATCCATAGTTAGTTTGTTTAGTTCTAACTTTAAATATGTTCTTTTTCTTTTTTCCATTCTTTACTTCACTATTTTTTTTTGATTTTTAATGGGTGTGGGTTATGTTTTATTAAACTTTAATAATGTAGAGGTTGATGGTAATCCTCAATAAAAACATTTTCTTAATTAGTTTGGTAATTCTGCTTTTAGGTATTTCTCTAAGAAGTGTATTACCCCATCAAGTTTTATTTTATTTACTTCTTGGTGTAGGATTTATTGTAATGAGTTTTAGTTATATGACTTCTTATTCAACACCAAAACAGAAGAGTTAAAGGAGTAAGGTTTTATTATTTAATCATATGGAGAAATTGTGTGAGAGAGTTTTTTATAAGAACTCAAAATATCAGATGGATTAGTTTTACAATTCTGATTTCAGTATTTGTTATTGTGAAACAACAAGATGTTGGATATATACTTATTAGGGTGTTTATTGTTTCAATTATTGGTTATTACATTGAAAGTTTGATGACTTCTAAATATGATGACTTACTTTAACCCTTTACCAATAAATTATGAATATCCACCTATTGTCTATTATTTATAAATGGTTAAAAAAAACCACTAATGGAAACCAATTCTTAATCATTATTGGTGTTTCGGTATATGTATTTTTTGAAATTTTTGGTTATAGAATAAGAAAAGAATTATGGGAGAGTGGAAATATACCCTTACTTATTCTCTACTACTCACCATTAGTTTTGATTTCATTATACCTTTTCTATAATTACCAAAAGGGTCTAAACAAAAAGATTAAAGAACAAGAAATGGAAAAAAATAAAAATGGTGAGGGATGAGGTTATGGGGAAACTGAAAAAGAAAAATGTTTGGAATTACATACTAATAGTCATTGTAATTCTTGGAATACCCGTTGGGTATTTATCCTATTTACAAGATAAGAAAATGGATAAAATGGAAGAGGAACTTGATAAAAAAAAGATGGAACAAAAAGACCCTCACTCACAAGAAGAGTTCCCAATTGTTTCACTTCTCCAAACATTAAACGTGGATTCTAAGGCGTATAGGCAAAGCAGTATTGCGGGCGCTGTTAGCTGGTCTTGTTCATTATTAGACTTGGATATTGGGTTGATTCGCCTTAATCTGCGCGACGCACCGACCCAAGAAATTACAGCGGTTGCCAATCCAATCTATCTGGGCCGGAGCTAGGCTCATATTATTAAATTTTTATCTACACCATATCGATCGTGATTAATTGTTATTCAAATCAAATTTCTCTTCAACGCCTTTTGGGTGCCACCTTGTTCGGTTTCGCTGTACTAGTATTTAGCTTATCTATGACCTTGCTGGTCCAAGCTAGCGCGAATAATACAGGACCTAACAGCCTACGAGTGATGACTTACAATATTCGTTTTGACAACCCGGCCGATGGGGTGCATGCATGGCCTAATAGGAAAGAGTTAGTAGCCAGTGTAATTCGTTTCCATAAAGCGGATATCATAGGTGTTCAAGAAGCTTTGGAGCATCAAATTCAGGATTTGATGGAGTTACTACCGGATTATGATTGGGTGGGAGTGGGGCGAAACGAGGATGAAGGCGGCGAATTTAGTGCTATTCTTTACCGAAGCTCCGTTGTTACAGTTAAGGCAGCTCAAACCTTTTGGCTTTCAGAATCACCCAATGTTCCCGGAAGTCAGTCCTGGGATTCGTCTCTTCCTCGTATTGCCACTTGGGCCCATTTTGTTACAAGCTCCGAAGAGCGAGAGCTCTTTGTGTTGAACACCCATTTTGATCACAGAGGGGAGCAAGCTCGTCTTGAAAGTGCGCATTTGATTAAAGAACAGACTTCCAAATTAGCGAATGGGTTACCGGTTATAGTGATGGGGGATTTAAATGCTACCTCGGAACAGCCGTCTCTTGCATTACTTTCAGACACTCCTTTACCTGATGGCCGGTCTTTGCACGATGGGTTTGTTCATAGTATTGTGCCTCATCATGGCCCAACATCTACCTGGACAGGGTTTACTAAAATAGAAGCTGATCGTCGGATTGATTATATCTTTGCAAGTGAAGATCTGCCCATTCATTATCATGCTATTTTAACCGATAAACTCGAAGATAGATACCCGTCCGACCATCTTCCGGTGCTAGTAGAAGTCGGGCTAAAAGACTAGTCAGCAATAATCACAAATAACTAGCTAGTATTTAGATAGCATTTGGACTTTAAAATGCCGACTAATTAGGCCAAGTATCAGGGTTGTTTCTCCATTTAACTAAGTGTTCTAGATCATCACTAGTAACAAAGCCTTTTTCGACGGCTACATCAACCAGGATGGTATAATCAGTGAGATTAAAAACAGGAACGTTCACCTTTGAGAAATTTTCGGTCGATTTATCAAAGCCGTAGTTAAATATGGATATGATAGCTTGAACATCGGCACCTACAAATTGTAGGGCATTGATTACCGAAATAGCAGAACCACCGGTGGAGACCAAATCTTCGATCACTACGGTTTTTTCTCCTTTTGCGACGCCCCCTTCAATCTGGTTACCCATTCCATAACTTTTAGGCTTGGCACGCACATAGGCCATGGGTTTTTTGACCTTATCAGCAACCCAAGCTGCGTGTGGAATGCCAGCGGTAGCAGTACCTGTTACTACCTCGATATCGGGAAATTCTTGGGTAATAAACTCACTAAATTTGGCGGCAATTTTGGAACGAATATGGGGCTGTCTTAGGGTGAGGCGATTGTCGCAATAAATTGGGGAATGCCATCCTGAAGCCCAAGTAAAAAGTTCATTAGGGCGTAAAATAACAGCATTTATTTCTAATAAATCAGCGGCCAGTTCTCTTGCAAATGTGGTGTCTATAATCATGTTCTCTAAATTGGTGCTTTCTAGCTAAGTAGATTGTGTAAACGAGGAAAGAGCTGTGCTAGCGTATAAACAATGAGTTATTTAGTCTACCAAATTTGGAAAACGATGAACCAGCCTATTCCAGCATACAATCCAGCTAAAATATCATCAAATAATATACCAAATCCTCCGCTCAATTTCTGCATACTATTCACACCAAAGGGCTTCCAAATATCAAATAGTCGAAAGAAGCCGAAGGCAACTAGAAGATGGACTAAGCCAAGTTCTCCCCCTTCTATGCCGATTGTCCAAAGCCAAGCCCATAGACTTATTCCCATGCCAGCCCATTCGTCTAATACCATGGCCCCTGGATCTTTTCCCCAGGCTGCTTCGGCTGCTGATGCCGTCCAGAAATTTGCAGCCACACTAAAGACCACGAAACCCACTAAGAAAGGGATTCCGAATAGTATTAACCCGAAAAAGAGGAGTATGCAGGCCGCAATACTTCCTGAAGTACCCGGGGCAATGGGGCTGTAGCCGGAACCTAGTCCGGAGGCTAGGAATCGTTGACAAGAGGGGAGCATAATGGCTAAACCGGTTGAAATAGGTGACGATTTTGGCTTAGATAATGAAGGCCGCTATATACCGTTATACCTGTCACAACGATAAGTAACCAAAACATAAGATCGGTGCTTAGAATTAGGGCAACCCAGTCGCCTATAAAGAGGGGGGCACCCTTGAATACTCCAAGAACAAGGCCTAAATAAAGGAATATCATCTGTACTGTGGTTTTAAGCTTAGCAAAGGAACTGGTTTGCATTTCTAGATTTTTGCGGCGAGCCCACAATCGAAGCAAGGTGATAGAAATATCTCGAACAGCAATGACGATGATCGCCCACCAGGGAAACTGATCGGCCGCTATGAAAGGGAGTACCGCAAAGCCACTAAGGGTGAGTAGTTTGTCTGCAAATGGATCTAAAAATGCACCCAGCGAGGTCTCGATATTGTATTTTCGTGCGTAATAGCCATCAAAAAAATCGGTGATCGCCGCGATGATGTAAACCCCAAGCGCAATTAGCTTTATCAATAGTTCTGGCTCGAAAAAAAGGACCAAAAAAACGGGGGTTAACAGTATGCGTATTATACTTAGTATGTTCGGAAGACGCTCCATGATGATGAAGATACTATTTTTTTAAACCACTTTAGAGATGTTAGCTAAAAGCTGGAGTGGAAATTGAGTAGGGTGAGCGACCTTTCTGCGAATTACTTCGTATTATATACACGTAAGTACTTAGACTATAATTTCCCAACCTATTTGTAGATGATTGCACACCTTATTTCTATTGGAAATGAACTCCTGATGGGAGATACAGTGAATACTAGCGCAAGTTGGTTAGGGCAATTTCTGCATGAAAGAGGAGTTCAGGTTACTCAGGTTTACACTATCACCGATGCTCCTGAACAGATTAAATCTACCATTCAAAAGGCTTTAGATAAGGCCGATTTGGTTATTTCTACGGGGGGACTAGGCCCGACCTTAGATGATGTGACGAAGAAAAGTGTAGCGGAATTGTTTGGGGTGGATATGCGTCATGAACCGAGTGTGGAGGAGCATATAAAGGATATTTTTCGGCGCAGAAACCTACCCTATTCTCCCTCCAATCAAGCGCAGGCATTACTCCCGGAAAATGCAGAGTTGTTGTTTAATTCCTCAGGAACTGCGCCTGGAATGTTATTTAAGGAACAGAACTCATTGCTCATTGTACTGCCAGGGGTCCCGCATGAAATGAAACATCTTATGTCTACACAGGTTGCCCCACGACTGCAGGAATGGGGAGCTTTGAATGTATTAGAAACTCGCTATCTTAAGGTGGCAGGTATAGGAGAGAGTCATCTGGCTGATTTTTGGTTGCATGATATTGAGGCGTCATTAAATGAATTTACTGATTTGGCTTTTTTACCTTCGACTGGTCAGGTGAGTTTGCGACTTACGGCTCGAGGGCTTAGTCGCAAAGAGGCGGAATCTAGGGTTGATGGGCTGCGTTCAAAGATTCAACAGCAGCTTGGTGATTTGATTTACAGCGATGAAAAAGAGGGTACATTGGATCGAGCACTGGGACAGATTTTGTCACAGCTTGGGTATCGTTTGGCTACCGCTGAAAGTTGTACAGGTGGATTAATGGGGCATTTGTTAACGGAAACTCCTGGTTCAAGTGCCTACGTTCAAGGAGGTATTATTGCTTATGATAACGCAGTAAAAATGAACCAACTAGGAGTTGACACCAGCGTACTTGAGCAAAAAGGAGCTGTTTGTGCAGAGGTAGCGCTTCAGATGGCCAAGGGCGTCGCAGAGCGGTTGGGTGTAGAATGTAGTATTTCCTCTACTGGTGTGGCAGGTCCAGGTGGTGGGAGTCCTGAAAAGCCAGTTGGAACCGTTTGGCTTGGTTTTTATACTCCTGCGGAACATTTTGCAGTTCGAGTTGAATTCAGCCATTCTCGGAGCCTCAATAAACGAAGATCAGTTATTACTAGTTTTGAAATTTTGCGACGCTGTTTATTGGGCATGGATGAGCTGCCCTACAATCTGCAAAAGGTGTATCCCGCATATCTAAAACGAATGGATCAGGCTCAGAAGGGGTCAGCGGATACATCAACCAGTGGGGATTTACTGCATTTATGAACAAATGGGCTTCCATAGCGCGGTTGCAACTGCTTCTATTAGGGCTATTTTTGCTGTGTTTAGGGGCCACCCAAAGGGTTTATGCACAGCCTAATTTATCGAGTTTAGGAAGTATCCAGGCGGATACAAGCGGCTTAGCTGCCATGCAGGAGGGTCTGGAAGTGCTTGGAGTTAACCCTTGGCGTTGGGCTGGGCGAAGTAGTTGGGGAGCGCGGGAAGTGAGTACGGACAGCTTGTTGAGGTGGGAGCATTATACCGATGGGTATACTTTTTGGGCGCAACGAAGGTATGTTATAGCGTATGAATTGGGTACAGTGGGTCGACCATCGGGTCATTATGTGCAGGGGTTTGGGCCGGGTGATCAGACGGTTTACTTGGAGGGAATAGACCTTAGCAACCCGATAACCGGACTTCCAGAACTGCAGTACGTGCCTATATATAAGGTGTCGTCTATTCAAGAACAGTCTACTCATCGCTTGCGCAGCGATTGGCGAATACGGGATTACTACCTAATAAACCCTATTAGTACACTCAATTACGATGAATCCAGTTTCACTTACCGTAATTTGGAATTTGGAGTGGGGCATAATTTCTCAGAGCGGAACCATCTGGAGCTATCTTTTTGGGACCGGAGGGCAGGAGGCGATTATCCTGCGAGTGAACTCAAAGGGAGTCAAGTGTTTGCCAAGGGCTACTATCATCTGAGTAATACCTTACGCATAGACGCTTGGGCGGCGAATAATTCCCTCGAAGCCGATGAATCTTTTGGATATTCTAACGTGCCTGAAGCCTTCCCTTTTTCGGAGTATGGACCCAGTCCACGGCGTAGTTCGGTGAGTAGCAGGAGTTCTCGAAGTGATTGGTTTGTGCGCCTGGGACACCGACCAGACTCTGGCTCTGTTGCACAGTCTTCCCTACAGCTAGGACGTACTACCCACGAATTCACCATGCCGTTTGGCACGGATACTACCGCTTGGAATATCCGCTCCCTCTGGTTTGCCGGTGCTACCACCTTGGAAGGCACGAATTGGGGGCTTAGCGCCGAGGGTCGTTGGTCGGGCTTTACCAATAGGGCAGGATCAGATATTGGATTTCATTCCATCAAACAATCAAATTGGTGGGAATCTAATGCGAATCTACAGGGGTATTGGCAGGTCATGCCGATGGCGAGCT
This sequence comes from Balneolaceae bacterium UBA1514, assembly GCA_002323515.1. Taxonomy (GTDB): domain Bacteria; phylum Bacteroidota; class Rhodothermia; order Balneolales; family Balneolaceae; genus UBA1275. The sequence goes on from DCQQ01000035.1 coordinate 68,833, forward strand.
TGAGAATGGGAGTGGAGCAGGTACTCAGCGGTGACCGGGGTGTAGCGCTAAGTGGATGGGTGGGGCTAGACCTTAATAGAAAGGATACCCGAGCAGATATACGCTTAGGGCAAGGAACGCAACTTCGGAGCATCCAAGAGGAGTATTGGACGTCCAACAGTTGGCGGGATGATGAGCTTGATGTTGGGCTAAATAATTCAAAAAGTATGCTCCAACAAAGCCAATATATTTCGGCTTCGGTGGATCTTTGGTCGGAACGGTTTCTATCGGTTTGGGTGAATGCTCGATACAGTATAGAATCAGGGACTGCGTTGTTAGCACCGTCTGAGGTGGCCGGGGATGGGATGCGGATCTATTACGCGAACGAACATAGCTTTTGGTCTACGAGCATTGGTTTAGACGCCCATTCTTCAAAGTGGGAATATGGTCTGAGTGCAACGGCATTTAATCGTGGAAATGGTCAAATTCAATCGCAATCTGCGGAGCTTTTCGAAACCGATATGCAGTTTCGTATACGTTCTCATGCTTTTTGGAAAGGCTATGTGTTTGAACGGGCTGCCTATACTAAAATGGGTATTCGTGTATATGGCACTCCCTTAGCTAGCCGTAATTTAGCCTTTGATACATCCGCTCAATGGTGGTCTGTACACCAAAATGGACTAGCGGTACAACCTGCATTCCTTCGGGCTGATGTTGAAATATCCTCTAGAGTACGTTCTATGATGGTGTTTCTACGCTGGGAAAATGTAGGCCAAGGATTCTTAGGCCCTGGATATTTTGGAGCTGATAGTTTTCCGATGCCTAGTCGAAGATTGGTAGTAAGTATTAAAGCGATATTTCGAAATTAATTCTATTTTGCACTAAACAATAAAACGGCTATGAGTTATTTATTAAAAGAAGGCTTTGCAGGACTAAGACGAACAAAATGGGCGTCAATGACCTCTATTTTTTCTCTCAGTTTAGCCTTATTGCTCATTGGGATACTGTTTCGACTCTCCTACAATTTATACGATCGGGCCTTGAGTTTACGCGACGCAGTCGAATTAGAAGTTTTTTTGTACGACTTGGATGATCAAGATATTCAATCAATGGAGCAGGCGTTACTATCTTTAGACGAGGTACAAAGTAGTAGTTTTATTTCCAAGGACAGTGCTGCAAGTATAATGAGGGCTGAATTTGGATTGGGAGTGGAGGACTTGGTGGCCTTGGATTTCCTGCCAGCTTCATTTAAACTTAGCTTAGGTAGAGATATTCCTGCTGAAAAAATTGTAGAAGTAGTAACGGAATTAGAGGGGTGGATTGGCATTGAGAATGTAAAATATAACGCGTCACTTCTCCAGCTATTAGAAACTAATCTCCAAACCCTTACTCGAATAGGGACAGGTATAGGCTTACTAGTCCTTTTAGCTGCGATATTACTTGTCTTTAATACCATACGTTTAACGGTCTATGCCCGACGTGATGTGATTAAAGCAATGAAATTGGTAGGAGCAACCAACGGGTTCATCCGTGCTCCTTTTGTGATAGAGGGGATTTTACAAGGTCTAATCGCTGGTGGAATTAGTGCTGTTGTGTTGCATCTGAGCTTTGAACGTTTGTTTCCGAGACTAGCCCCAGAATTTGAGTTATTGGTTTGGCCATTTGGGCAATGGTACTATCTGATTGGGGCTATGGTGGCTTTATCAATACTGATGGGCTGGCTTGGGAGCCGTTGGGCAGCAGGCACCTTTATTCGTAAGACTCAGCTATAGCCAAGAGAAAAACTAGAACCCTATTATTTTTCGCGAGTTGTCTAAAGGCCTTAAAAATGCGTTGAAATGGGGTTTTTAGTGCGATTCCGAACTCTTTTTTTCAGCATTTTTACGATGCTCACAAGCTTCTTTGTCTTCACAATGTCCATAAAAATGGAGTGAATGCGATTCGATGTTCATTCCATGAATTTGGCCAATTAGTTGTTGAATCTCACCAATGCGAGGATCACAGAATTCGAGTACATGCCCACACTCATTACAGACTATGTGATCGTGTTGTTGGTAAGCATAGGCTCGTTCATAGTGATACTGACTTTTCCCGAATTGTTGGCGTTGCACAAGCCCGGACTCTACTAATAGGTCTAAGGTGTTGTATACGGTAGCACGACTCACACGAGTGCCTTTTTGCTGCATGCTGAAAAAGAGTTCATCTGCATCAAAATGGCCATCGGAACGGTAGATTTCTTCCAATACCATGAACCGTTCGGGGGTTTGACGTTGGTTACCTTCTTTTAAGTAAGACCTAAAAATTTCTTTTACTAAAGCGATCGTTTCTTCGTGTGCCGGATGCGCCATAAGGAGTATTCAAATAATTATTGGGGCCAGTATGATCTCATTTACATCAGATCACTAGCTTTTTCCTTTTAAATAATATACCAAATGTTGCAATATGAAGGAAATAAGAACTCCTTCTCGCTATTATTTTTGTTTCAAAGCTAGTTCAAGGTCACTGTGAACATAGTGAAAACGAAAAAAGTAGAGATTTTCATTGCGGGAATGCTATATTCCGATATAGTCACCATCCATTTAGTCTAGTTGTTATGCCTACTATAATACCTTTTGATACGCTGACCGATTTATATGTTAATCTTTCAAAGAAATATGCGGGCCAAAATAAGGCCGTTTTTCACCATAAATTAGATACCTCTATTGGCTTTGAACCGGTGTACTGGGATCAGGTTACCGAAGATGTACAAGCCCTAGCAGGGTACTTAGTAAGTAAGGGAATTAAGAACGGAGACCCAGTTGGTATACTAAGTGAAAACCGTTATGAGTGGGCGGTAGTAGACTTAGCCATTCAACTATTAGGTGGAATTAATGTTTCCCTCTACACGACCTTACCTCCCAATCAATGTGAGTATATTTTGCAGGACTCACAGGCTAAAATCTTTTTTGTATCGACCGGAATTCAGCTTAAAAAGGCTGTTGAAGTCTTTGAAAACTGCCCGGAATTAGAAGAAGTAGTAGCATTCGAAATGCCAAAGAATAAAAAACTCATGGAGCATGATTTTGTTAGCCTATTTGATCATGCTATGAGAGAAGGAAAAAAACTGTACAAAGAGTATCAAGATATGATACAGGGCTGTGCTAAAAAAGTAAAGCCCGACGATGTATGTACCCTTATTTACACCTCGGGGACTACAGGAAAGCCAAAAGGTGCTATGCTTACCCATAATAATATTTGCAGTAATGTTAAAGCGGCAACCCATCATATTTATTGGGATGACAAGGATACCTGTTTGTCTTTTTTACCTCTATGCCACTCCTTTGAACGAACAGCCGGCTACTATGCAATCATCTCTTGTGGTGCTGAAATCTATTACGCGGAAAGTGTGGATACGGTGTCTAGAAATTTACCGGAGGTAAAACCAACCGTGGTCATCTCTGTACCTCGACTCTTTGAGAAAATCTTCAATGTGATTAATAAAAATGTGGAGGAAGGGAGCGCCTTTAAACAGAAAATTTTCAAATGGGCTCTCAATACAGGTCAAAAATATGTGGACGGGAAAAGAGGATTAGTTTCAATACAAAAATCAATCGCTGATAAATTAGTATTTGACAAATTAAAAGAAAAAACGGGCGGGCGTGTCCGTCTTTTTGTTTCTGGTGGGGCCGCTCTTCCGCCTGATATTGATACCTTTTTTCAATGCGCAGGGCTACCCATTCTTCAGGGCTACGGCCTAACCGAAACCTCTCCAGTGATGACTGCAAACAGGCCTGGCGATTTAATGGTAGGTATGGTGGGCACGGTGATTCCTGGGGTAACCGTTGGGATTCAAAGCTTAGAAAAAGGAGAGATCATTGCTCAAATAAATGGGGAAGAGTATCCAACTAAACTGAGTTCAGAAGCAGGAGAGATTTTATGTAAAGGGCCGAACGTAATGAAGGGCTATTGGCGTAACGAAGAGGCAACAAAAGAAATGATTGATTCAGATGGCTGGCTACACACGGGTGATGTAGGTAGGTTTGTAAACGGATATCTTAAAATCACAGATAGAATTAAACACATGCTGGTTAATGCTGGCGGAAAAAATATTTATCCAGGTCCAATTGAGGACATGTTCAAGTCCAGTAAATGGATTGATCAGTTGGTAGTGGTCGGTGAGGCGCAAAATTTTATGGCGGCTCTCATTGTGCCAGATTTTGAAGTACTTAAAAAGTTTGCCGATGCCGAGGGATTAACCTTCACTAACACGGACGAATTGTTGGACTTGGACGAGGTAAAATCTGTGTATAAGAAAGAAATGGCGCAGTTTTCCAAGAGCCTAGCTTCCCACGAAAAAATTCGTGATTTCCGCTTATTGGCTAATGAATTTACGGTTGAAACGGGTGAAATTACCCCGACTATGAAGGTGAAACGTAGTGTCATCGCCGAAAAATATGCTCATTTAATTAGCGATATCTTCAAAGATGACTAAGATTCAGAGCTGATTTTATGCCTATTTTCGAGCAGCAATAAAGGATTGGATGGCCCGGATTAAAAAACCTATACACATTAAGAACATTGCTGATCGTGCATAGGTAGCTAGCGGTCGTTCGATCTCACCGTCTCCAAGGGCCTCGATTAAATCTGGAATTGCTCCTATGGTACCAAATATACCTAATAATGCGAGCCCAGCGGCTGCATGCATCATGTGTTTGCGAAGTGATTCTTTTTTACCCAACCATCCAAAAAGTACAAACAGAATACCGAAGAAGGATGGGATTAACGCGGTAACACTTTCTTGACCTGTTCCCAGATAAGAAGCAGCGCCTAAAATGATGAGTAATATTCCTAATGATAAGGTGAGATTTTGCATGGTAGATAAAGTAATTAAGCTTGAGTTTCCTTTGGGTTCATGCAAACTGAAATCGAACATTGCCGTGTTGACAAAGGTGTAGAGGTTTCAATTATAACTAACTCTCTTTTTAAGCTAAGTCATGCATGGATCCGTAGGGAATAATACAGCTTTATTCGGTATTTTTTTGAAAATAACCGTCTAAAAAAGTCATGGCTTCTTCTACGGTGCTCACCCAATCAAAGAGTTTTAAATTGGATTCGCGAACGTAATCCTCGTCTACGGCGCGCTGGATATATTGTTCCAAACCTGAAAAATATCCATCTATATCGACTACGATAATGGGCTTGTTGTGAAAGCCTAACTGCCGCCATGTTAATATTTCAAAAAATTCATCGAGAGTGCCAAAACCACCTGGTAAAATGACAAAAGCGTGAGAGAGTTCCTCCATTTTTGCTTTTCGTGTGTGCATATCTGGGGTTTCAATAAGCTCACTAAGCCCGTTGTGCACAACTTCCTTTATCTTTAGAGCTGTTGGGATAATGCCTATAACCTCACCGTTCTGGGCAAGCGCCGCTTCTGCAACACGGCCCATCATCCCTATTTTCCCTCCTCCAAAGATAACTCCCCAAGTTCGCTTGGCTATTTCGTGGCCTAGCTGGTCTGCAGATTCACCGAAGATAGTTTGGGCGGAAGTTCGAGATCCGCAGTACACGCAAATTCTATTCATATACTCAGAACTTCTTGCATTAAGCTTTGTATTAAACTAAGGTGAACATTCTAGAAAGAACTGATTCTAGTGAATGAACCAATCGGCTGATATCTTCTTTGGTGGTATGTTTACCAAAGCTTATTCGAATGCTAGATTTGGCTTGTTCGGCTTGCCGTCCCAGAGCTAGTAGCACGTGTGAGGGTTCAACAGCTCCAGAGGTGCACGCTGAACCATTAGAGACACAAATGCCTTCAATGTCCAAGTTGAGTAGAAGCATTTCACCATCAATTCCTTGTTTTTCGGCATTTTGAAAGCAAAAATTGGTAATATGATGAACTCCTGGCTTTCCATTCATTTCCCACTCGCAGGCATGCAAGTGGGCTTTTAATTCGCTCAGAAGATGTTGGTTAAGCTCTTGGTATGTTTTGAGCTGCTGTTCCATAGAACGAGTTGCAATTTCTAAGGCTTTGGCAAATCCAATAACACCCGGTACGTTTGTGGTACCTCCTCTTCTTCGTCGCTCTTGAGAGCCACCTGTTAGCCAGGGCATCCATCGACTTCCATTGCGTACGTACATAAGCCCAATTCCTTTTGGGCCATAAATTTTATGGGCGCTTCCACTTAGAAAATCCACTCCTAATTCCTGAACATTCACAGGTATTTTTCCCAGACTTTGGACCGCATCGGTATGAAAGAGTACCCCTTTCTCACGGCAAAGGTCGGAGAGTTTTTTTAGATCATTTACCGATCCAATCTCATTGTTGATATGCATTAAGCTAACCAAACATGTTTTATCGCTCAGGTACTCTCTAAGGGTATCCAACTCAACAACGCCGTCGTTGTTTAAGGGTGACATGACAGGTTTAAAACCTTTCATTTTGGAAAGTTCAATAGGATGTAAAACGGCATGATGCTCCCCAGGGGAGGTAATAAGTTCATTTTTATCCCCAGCAAGAGTCATAACTCCTTGAACTACTGCATTGTCACTTTCTGTCCCCCCTGAGGTGAAAATGATTTCAGAAGGTTCAGCACCTATTAAGGAGGCAATTTGTTCTCGAGCATTTTCTACAATTACTTTAGCTCGCTGTCCTAAATGGTGAGCCGAATTTGCATTTCCATATTCGGAGGTTAAAAAAGGAAGCATAGCATCTAGAACCTCTTTGTCCAGAGGTGTAGTTGCAGCATAATCAAAATAAAGGGTGGAATTTGAGGTCATATCGTTTTCACTAAACCTATTACTACTGTAAGAGACTGTTACATTGTTGTTGAGTTAATATAGAATAAAATAGAGAAACCGGCCGATTGTAATTCCTTCAATATTTATGATCTCCTTGCATATCCAAGCATAGGAAAAGTTTTAAATGGTTCTAGGGATGCGTAAATTAAATTCTGTAGCCAGAATATGCGCTACCTCGTACCGTAAAAACTCGGACAATATAAACCCGAGTGAATACTTTCGGTTTCATCATCCATCATACATTCACTCATTAAAGGTTCAGAAATGGCAAAGAAAACGCTACATAATATTGACGTAAAGGGAAAAACAGTGTTAATGCGGGTAGATTTTAATGTACCCATCATCGAAGGCAGCATCACAGATGATAATCGGGTAGTTCAAGCTCTTTCCTCCATTCAATATGTTGTTGATCAAGGTGCTAAGCTTGTGTTGACTTCTCACTTAGGACGGCCAAAGGGAAGTCCAGATCCTGAATTTTCTTTAGAACCGGTAGCTCAACATTTGGCTAGTTTAGTTAACGTACCGGTGCATTTCGCGCATGACTGCATTGGTGAGGCTGCTGAAAAAGTAATTTCCGTAGCGAAAGAGGGCGAAATAGTGGTGCTCGAAAATGTTCGATTCCATGCTGGTGAAACCGAAAATGACCCTCATTTTGCTCAACAACTTGCGGCCCATGCCCATGTTTTTGTAAATGATGCCTTTGGATCTTCGCATCGAGCACATGCTTCAGTAGCGGGAGTCACAGCGTTCATGGAGAATTCGGTTTCAGGGTTTTTACTTGAAAAAGAGATCACCTATTTGAGTGACAGTGTGAATAACCCTAAGCGTCCATTTGTCGCTATATTAGGAGGTGCTAAAGTATCTGATAAAATTTCGGTGATTCAGCGGTTACTGACAAAAGTAGATACCATTATTATTGGTGGAGGGATGGCTTATACATTTCTAGCGACCAAAGGTTATTCGGTAGGGAATTCCTTGTTAGAAAAAGATAAAATACCGATGGCTAAAGTATTGATTGACCAAGCGCTCGAGGCAGGGGTCAATTTGATGTTACCTGTTGACTTGGTTATTGCAGATGATTTTTCAAACGATGCCAACAGAAAAGTAGTGATTGCAGATGGCATTTTAGATAATTGGGAATCACTGGATATAGGCCCTGAAACCATCACCTTGTTTAGTGGTGCAATTACTCAAGCAAAAACGGTGCTCTGGAACGGGCCAATGGGGGTATTTGAAATGCCTAATTTTGCAGTCGGGACTCAGTCCATTGCCCAGGCCTTGGTCACTGCGACTGAGCAAGGTGCTACCACTATTGTAGGCGGAGGAGATTCTGCTTCGGCTGTCAAACAAGCCGGCTTGAGTGATCAAGTGTCTCATGTGTCCACAGGTGGTGGAGCTAGTTTGGAATATTTAGAAGGAAAAGAATTGCCAGGACTTTCTCATCTAACCGATAAATAATACATTATCTTAGATTGTTCTTTTGAGAGAAGGTCTGCGTAGCTGGTTGAATGAGGATTGATAGGTGGAAAGAAATTTCGATCTGAATACTCAAAGCATCATGCTAACTGGATAACAGCAGCATGAAAATTAAAGATAATGGAGAAAAAATGAGTCAAAGTAGAAAGGAATTTTTGAAGACAGGCGTTGCTGGATTAGCGGTGATTGGCACTTTTTCCGCCACTCAGGTAGCAGCAAAAGAGAGTAATGCAGCCAAAAAAATTTTCAATGGATTGTCGTCTGACAAAATAAACCCTGTAAAACCGGTAGTAATATCGACCTGGATTCACGGTATTATGGCCAATGAAGAAGCGTGGAAAGTCCTTGAGAATGGAGGTTCTTCCTTAGATGCCGTTGAGTTGGGGGTTAAAACTGCGGAAGCGGATCCTACCAATCAATCCGTAGGGCTTGGGGGGTTCCCAGATAGAGAAGGAAGGGTTACCTTGGATGCCTGTATAATGAACCACGAGCAGCAATGCGGTTCGGTGGCTTTTTTGGAATACATTGTACACCCTATTACGGTGGCTAGAAAAGTGATGGAGGAGACTCCTCATGTCATGCTAGTGGGAAAAGGAGCATTACAATTCGCAGAACAACAGGGATTTAAACGTGAAAACTTACTAACCGAAGCCTCTGAAAATGCATGGCGAAAGTGGCTTGAGGACTCTAAGTACGCTCCGGTGATCAATGTAGAAAATCACGACACCATTGGTATGTTGGCCTTAGATGATTCGGGCAATATCTCTGGGGCATGCACCACGAGTGGTGCTGCTTATAAGATGCACGGTCGAGTAGGGGATTCCCCTATCATTGGTGCGGGTCTATATCTAGATAATGAGGTGGGCGGCGCGGTGGCTACCGGACTTGGTGAAGCAGTCATTCGATCTGCAGGAGCTTCAGTGGCCGTAGAGTTGATGCGCCAAGGGTACACCCCTCAGCAGGCATGCGATGAAGTAATAGCCCGAATAATTTCAAAAGAAAAAGAACTTAAATCACTTCAGGTGGGTGTTATAGCCCTAAATAAGCAAGGAGTCGTAGGAGGGAGTGCTATTCATCCAGGATTTAATTATGCTTTGTTATCGAAAGAGCATGAAAATGGCATGATCGACGCGCCACATTTGTTTGAAGAAGAGTAGATGTCGGGTGTTTAGCACCGATTACTCATTAAAAAAATATAAATGGTAAGGAATGATTGGTTTAAGGGTCTTACCTTATACCAATATTAAATAAAACAGAATTATATGAGTTCATTAAATAAAGTAATGTTGATTGGACGTTTGGGACAAGATCCTGAAGTCCGATATACACAGTCAAATACCGCAGTAGCCACTCTAAACCTAGCCACAAACGAGCGCTACAAAGATAGCAATGGTGAATATCAAGATAAAACCGAATGGCACCGAGTAGTAGCCTGGGGAAGAACTGCCGAAATATGTCAGCAGTATCTCACGAAAGGTTCAATGATCTATGTTGAAGGTCCGTTGCAGACCCGTGAGTGGGAAGATAAACAAGGGCAAAAAAGATATACCACTGAGGTGAAGGCCTTGCAAATGACCATGCTAGATAGCAGAGGAAGTGGCGGTGGTGGCATGTCGGAAATGCCGTCAGCTCCAAGTTCCAATAACGTAAAAAGCAGTGGAGCCAGTGCGAGTCAGGGAGTGAATAAAACGGTTAATTTAGACGATATCGATGACGATTTACCTTTCTAATTGGTGGATGTTTGTTGGATGGATTCAGAGTGGTGAGTTTGAATTAACCACCCTGTCCATCCAATTAGTCATCATGTTTCTTGGATTGGTTTTTTCAGCCGTATTCTCTGGGTCTGAAGTCGCCTTTTTCTCGCTCATAAACAAACAAGATTTACTCAAAAAAGATGAAGCCTTTTCTCAGATAGATGCGAGAGTGGCTACGATGCTTAATCAACCGAGGAGGCTGCTAGCCACGGTACTTATTGGAAACACTTTTGCCAATATTATTGCCTCAGTTATGGCTGCAGTGATAACTGGTTCACTAATGGGTTTTACCGATGCCCCTGAATTCTTGGTTTACACCATAGAAGTAATTGTACTTACCTTTGTGATTTTAATTCTTAGTGAAATTACTCCTAAGGTTATTTCAATTAATAATCCCCTCCGTATATCAAGGAAGTTAAGTGGATTCATTTACTTCTATTTTATCCTTCTTAAACCCTTAGCTAAGTTAATAGCTGAAAGTACAGTTAGCTTGGAGCGAGTGTTACCAAAAAGTTCTAACACCTTTAGTTCAGATGACATAAAAATGATGGCTGAAGTAAGTGAGCAGGAAGGTTCAATCAAAGAAGATGAGCGGGAGATTATAGAAAATGTTATTGAATTTGGGAACATTATTGTTCGTGAAATAATGACATCACGGGTTAATATAATTGGGGTGTCCGTAGAAGATTCACTCCCAGATGTACTCGCTCGGATCCGTGAACATAGTCTTTCTAGAATGCCACTTTATGAAAATGACTTAGATACTATTCACGGGATCATCTATGCCAAAGATATTCTGCCTTATATTCACTCAGAGGGAGATGATCAAATCATCAATTGGAAGACCATATCACGCAAGGCCTTATTCATACCGGTGACAAAAAAACTGGATGATTTACTTCGAGATTTTCAGCAAGAAAAAACACACATGGCTGTGGTAGTGGATGAATATGGAGGAACGGAAGGAGTGGTTACGATGGACGATATCTTGGAGGAATTAGTCGGTGAAATGGTAGATGAAGGAGATGAGGAAGAAAGGCTGTACAAAAGATTTAAAAACGGAATTTATGTCTTTGATGCTCAAATTGACCTCGATGATATGGAGGATGTATTAGAACGTGAACTAACCTCAGAAGAAGACGATTTTGAGACACTGGGCGGGCTAATTTATAGTATTACCGAGAATCTACCTATGGTTGGTGAGCGGGTTATTTACAAGGATGTTGAATTAACAGTTCATTCTGTCCAAAAAAATAGGATAAAAAAAGTTCGGGTAAAGTTGCTTCCCGCCTCAACCTAATACTCTATGGCAATTACTATTGAGCAACAGGTTCAATTATCATCCCATACTACAATGGGAGTATCTGCCATTGCTCAGTATGTTGCGCGAATTGACAGCGTGGAAGTATTAGCAGAAGCCTTTGCTTGGGCGAAAAAAAACAAGGTGGCGGTACTTGTGCTAGGAGGAGGGTCAAATGTGCTTTTACCAAGTTATTATGAAGGTTTGGTCCTACTTATTGGGATTAAAGAAAAGCTCATAATTCATGAAAACGAACATACTGTAGAATTAGAAATAGGAGCCGGTGAGAATTGGCATGAATTGGTAGAGTGGACGGTGGAAAAAGGATGGATAGGATTGGAGAATCTAGCACTCATCCCTGGTAGTGTTGGGGCTGCGCCTATTCAGAATATAGGTGCATATGGTGTAGAAGTTGAGGAGTACATTACTAAGGTACAATACATGCACACTGAAAGCTTGGAACTTTGTTGGATAGATAGAGAAGAATGTGACTTTGGTTACAGAAATAGCATCTTTAAAAAAGAGTTAAAAGCTAAGGCAATTATTGTAAAAGTACGGTTTAAGTTACCTAAAGACGCTCAAATTAAAGCCGATTATGAATCCTTGAGGCATTTTTTGATGCATCAAGGAATTGATGAACCCAGCCAACAACAAATTTTTAATGCGGTCATTCAAGTTCGTCAGTCACGACTTCCTGATACTCAAACACTGGGAAGTTGTGGGAGTTTCTTTAAGAACCCGCTACTTCCCACTGAGCAAGTTGACCGTTTGAAAACTCATTTTCCCGATGTAAAAACCTATCCTATGCCTGATGGTTACACCAAAGTGGCAGCTGGTTGGCTCATTGATAAGGCGGTGGGTAAAGGCTTTAGAAAAGGTCAAGTAGGTACTTATGATCAGCAGGCCTTAGTCATTGTGCATCACGGTGGGGCTAATGGAGATCAGGTTCATGAATTTGCTGACTTTGTTCAAAGTGAGGTGTCAGACATGTTTGGAATTTCTTTAGAAGCTGAAGTGCAAATTATCTAGTCAAATAGTGATGACGCTTAAATGCATTGCTGTCTTTAATAAAAAAGTGAGGGGCAGTCAAGCCTCTCACTTTTGATTTAGTCAGTCGATATAACATATCTTTTGGACATAAATTAGCCTCGCAAAGTGACTGCGAGGCTAAACGCAGGTCCTTATCTAAACGGAGAATTTAGAGTGAAATTCCTGCTAAGATGTATAGTTGTTCCGAATCTGGGTTAAAGATAACCGCGCCGCTAATGGGTAGGCTGAAACTATCGGTTATTTTAAGCTCTTTCGATTTTGTAATCCCAATATTTACGAGTCCAAAGTCCCCTGTGCCGGAATGCCATCCATCACCAGCACCCACAAATACATCGGCGGCTGAACCGGAGTAACCTAATTCAAAGTACATATCACCACCAGCAGAGCCTGCACCAGCAGCCTCGTTGATTATATAATTAGCACCAATAGAAAGACTACCTAAACTATATCCTAGGTTCACTTCAAAAGCGTGACTGTCTCCATCGAGGTAGTCACTGCCTGGATAGTAGTAATCGGTTAGTCCAATGCTCAAATCACCCAGGCTAAAGGAAGCATAAAGGTCCATTTCCTGAAAACCATCATAGCCTTGAGAGCCCCAAGCGCCGACGGTTAGATCTCCAGCTGCTGCTTCCACATATGGTTGCCACGAAGGACCTGAATATGCCACCCCTCTCCATACGTAAGTGCTAACTAGGTCTACGCCAGTGCTAACTTCTAGCTGAGCAGAGGCTTCTTTACTCCCAGAGACGCTTATGAGCAAAGTGAGTGTTAAGACAGAGATTATTTTTGTAATATTGTTGATTAGTAATTTCATGATTATTGATTTAATTGTTAAGTATTTGTTAGTAAGATTTTAATTAAGAAGTAGAATCTACAAATTCAGGATATGACTCTGCGTCATGCTCCATTATGTCAAGACCTTTTAGCTCTAATTCTTCGCTTACTCTAAGTGGGACAATAGAATCAATTAGTTTGAATACTAGATAAGAGACACCAAATGCCCACACAAATGCAGCTCCAATCCCTATCATTTGTACACCAATTTGTTCAAGATTAAAGAGATCACCAGTGTTGAACATACCTGCAGCTAGAGTACCCCATGCACCACATACACCATGAACGGATACCGCACCAACAGCATCATCAACATGTTTCTCAAGGAATTTCATTGAGTAATGAACTAAAATTCCAGCTAATGCCCCGGTAAGAATTGCAAAACCAGGAGTTAAATTAGCACAACCTGCAGTTATACCAACCAGTCCAGCTAGGACTCCATTTAATGTCACTGCCCCATCAGGTTTACCAGTAGTTAACCAAGTAATTAACATAGCGGCTGTAGCCCCAGCTGCAGCTGCTAAAAACGTATTAATAGCAATTAAGGCTATAGATGTGTCACCGGTAGTGGTAGAACCAGCATTAAATCCAAACCATCCTAACCATAATATAAAAACCCCTAAAGCAGCTAATGGTAAGCTATGTCCTTTAATTTCTTGTGGTACATTATCGATATATTTGCCCACTCTAGGACCAACTACTAGAGCACCAGCTAGAGCTGCCCAGCCTCCTACTGAGTGTACAACAGTAGAACCTGCAAAATCGATCAAATAAAGCCCTCCAACATCCTCTAGCCATCCACTACCGTTAAATAAGCTTCCCCAAGCCCATGAGCCAAAGACTGGATAAATAAAGGCAGTTATAATAATAGAGAATATCAGATATGCTTTGAAAGAAGTTCTTTCGGCAACTGATCCTGAGACAATAGTGGCTGCTGTAGCTGCGAATACTGCTTGAAAAAAGAAGAAAGTCCATGACCATTCAGCTGAGTAGTCTCCGATTTCAGTCAGAGCAAATCCATCAGTTCCTATCCATCCACCGGCTGTAGTTCCGAACATTAGTCCAAAGCCTATAAAAAAGAATGCTAATCCACCTGCGGAGACATCCATTACGTTTTTCATTACGATATTTAAAGCATTTTTTGCTCTTGTGAAACCTGTTTCAACAAGTGTAAATCCCGCTTGCATAAAAAATACCATGCAGGCAGCTATAATAGTCCATACATAATTTAGGTTATCTTGCACTGTCGCGGCATCTGCCTCCTGAGCATAAAGAGGAAGAGTACCAATTAAAAGCGTCAATGCAGTTGTTAACGTGCGTTTCATATATATTTGTGTTAGTGATAATTTGAGTGCTAAATTTACTTAGTATAAACGCAAAAACAAATAAAAAATTTATGCAAAAATGACTGAAAGCGTTTTTAATTTATGTGTAAGCGCTTTTTTACTTCAATAATTATTGTAATAAATTTTATCAGTATATATTTTTTAAGCATTTTATATCACGGGTTCCAGGTACTGATAGACTCAATTGCTCACACTTTTACTAACAAACACTGCTGCAGAAAGCGTATCTTTACCCTAATGCACTAACACACTATATGTTATGATAGAACGATACTCTCGCGAAGAAATGATTGCAATTTGGACGGAGCAAGCACAGTTCGATGCTTGGCTCGACGTTGAATTAGCGGCTTGTTGGGCATGGTCGCAAATAGGAGTGATACCTCAAAAGGATGTGGATACCCTTTACCAAAAGGCAGGTTTTTCACTGGATCGAATAAAAGAAATTGAAGAACAAACTCGACACGATGTTGTAGCCTTTACTCGCACAGTTTCTGAAACCTTGGGTGATGAGAAAAAATGGATACACTATGGACTCACTTCTACCGATGTGGTAGACACTGCCTGGGGTGTTCGTTTAAAAAAGGCCAACCAAATACTCCAAAATGGCCTCCATCGGATGATTGATGTGCTTAAAAACAAAGCATTAGATTATAAATATACCATGATGATGGGTCGAACTCACGGGATACATGCCGAGCCCACTACTTTTGGACTTAAATGTGCCCTATGGTATGCGGAGATGCAAAGAAATCTAGAACGATTTGAACAAACAGCCGATGCGGTTGAATTTGGAAAGCTATCAGGATCGGTAGGGACTTTTGCGAATATTCCACCTGAGGTGGAGACTCATACTTGTGAAAAATTAGGCCTCAAACCAGCACCAATCTCCACTCAAACCTTACAACGCGATCGCCATGCGCATTACCTATCGACTTTAGCGTTAATTGGATCTAGTTTGGAGAAAATGGCTGTTGAAGTACGTCACTTGCAGCGCAGTGAGGTGCGAGAGGTTGAAGAAGCTTTTCATAAAGGACAAAAAGGATCCTCCTCCATGCCACATAAACGTAATCCAATAAGTTCTGAAAACATCACTGGTTGTGCCCGAGTACTTCGAGGATACATGCTTACTGCCTTTGAAAACATACCTCTTTGGCATGAACGTGATATTTCTCACTCTTCTGCCGAGCGAATTATATTACCCGATGCCACTATATTATTGGATTACATGCTTCATCGTTTTGCCAATGTCATGGAAAACCTGGTAGTTTTTGAGGACAATATGGAGTCCAACATATGGAAAACGCACGGACTCGTATTTTCTCAACGGGTGTTGAATAAACTCATCGATCAGGGAATGGTTCGTGAACAAGCCTATGATGCTGTTCAACCATTAGCGATGCGCGCTTGGCAAGAACAAATACCATTCAAACCTTTGGTTCAAGAAGACCCTATCATAAGCCATCAGCTTAGTTCCGAAGTGATTGACGAACTGTTCGATTTAGCCCATCACAGCAAACAGGTTGATAAGATTTTTGTGCGAGTTGGACTAGATTAAGCCGCTTTACTGCCCACTCCAGTGCCTATTGCTATATTATTTCACTCGGGTTAATGCGTACAAGCTCTGCAAACTAGGTACGTTCAGTTTCCCGAGTGAAGTACGTGGAAGTGAATTCAAGTAGAGGAACTCTTTGGGTAGATGAGAAGCTGGGAGAGATGAACATCGGCATTGATCTAAAAGTTCTTCGGTAAGCTTGGTTTGTAGCTCTTCTTTTTCGTGGAGCAAGGAATATTGAAGTTCCTTTTGGATGCTAACTGCTTGGGTAGAAACAGAATTAGATGTAACCATAGGGGTAGTCACCGAGCTGCTTAATGTTGAAATCAGTTCAATGAAAGCCACAACCTTTTGTCCCCATTTAGGATCAGCCACTCCAATTATGGCGCAATCATGGATGGATGGATGTTGCTTTAGGCATTCAATCACCCAGTCTACGGCTATATTCTCACCACCACTTACTATGTGATCCAGTCTACGAGCTTGAATGTATAACAGGCCTTTATCATCTACTTTTCCTATGTCCCCAGTGCAAAACCACCCTTGTTCATCAAAGCTTTGTAGCAGTTGATTTTGCGAAGGTTCAGGAGAAAAAATCTGGGTACCCATTAACCAGATAATATGATCATTAGTGTCCTCTTCATAGCGTAATTCTATGGATTGAGCTGGGTGCATCTGTCCAACAGGTAGCGGTTCTTTTAGGGGCTTTGGAAGTTCGGAAGTGGGGATTGAGCATATATGCGCAAAGGTTTCGGTCATCCCATAACTAAGTAATATGGGCCAACCTAGATTACCTGCTTCATCTACATCAGGAGCATTAGTAGGTCCGCCCCCCAAAATAATGAAGCGGAACGCCTCAGAAACTAGCGAGGAAATGTTTTCGGTGCGATTGTGTTCGAGCCATTTATGAAGTTGGGTGGGTACCATCGATATTACCCGGCAATGGTGCCATCCATTTAGCCAAGAATTCCAACGTTGAACATCCGATGAGCTACTGAGGCTTATGGATGAGTGAGAAAGCAGTGATTTTAAAACTATACTCAGAGCCCCAATATGATGCAGGGGTAGGCACAGTCCCCAACTCTGGTTTGGGCTTAGTTGTACTTGAGCTTGTGTGGCTTGATAGGCTGCCCAAAGCTGAGAATGTCGAAGAGATATTCTTTTTGGTCTGGAACTACTACCTGATGTAAACAAGAACGCAAAAGGAGTTTTGTTCACGACTAAGCTAAGTTCGTGAGTGGTTTGTTTTTGACTTGGAATTAGCGACAACCATTTGGTATGAAGTGCTGAAATATTCCTGTCATTTAAAAAGCTCGTAAATGGTATTTCTTGGGTGGCTTCCCGCACTTGAGAGTTGGTCCATGTTGGGTCAACTATGCAGAAGGGTATCCCTGATAGGAATAAACCCGCAACTAGGCAACAAAGCTCAGCAGAATTATTGCTTTGAAGGATGTAGGTGTGGGGTTCATCTTGATGAGCTTCTAACCAATTTGGTAGCTTTTGACTATATAAAGCTATATGTGAATACCTAATTGATTGGTTTTCAACACTTGCGGCATGTAAAAAAATAAAATCAGAAGAACATGAAAATTGAAATTCTTGTGGTATGTCAATCGAAATACTCATCCTTGCTGCTCGATAATGGGTGTGAGTTTATTGCGCATTATGAACAGGCCAAGATGTTGGATCTTGTTACTATATTCAGGGCTTGTACTGTGGGGCTGATCATCAAAATAGGTCGCATGTAACGAGAAAATTCCCTGTTGTATTTCGGGGACGAGACTACGTTCAGGACTTAAATAATCCTCTATTAGCCAACGACCTGTATCTAGTCCATGTGCCAAATTATGCCCAGTAAGTTGGTTACTCATCCAAGCCAGGGTAGCTAGGGTATATCGTGCAATGATGCCATCAAATGCACTACTAAAGATGCAGGTTTGACCTTTTTCACGGGCTATAACGCAGCGTTGAATCATTTCTGGAATTCCACCACTTAGTGTTGGTTTGAGTACAAAATAAGATATGTGTTGATGGCCTAAGAGTGAGGTAAAAGACGAGAAATCAACACTGCTTTCATCCGCTGCCATTGCTGGTGCTTTGGGTGTTAGTTCCAGACAAAAGTTGGTGAAGATATTAGGGGCAACGGCTTGTTCTATATATTCTATGGCATAGCGATGATAGTCCTTCTGATATGGCTTAAGGGATTCAGATTCCCATTTCCCATTGGGATCTAGCCGGTATTTCATATCAGGTAAGATATCCTGGATAATAGCCATTCGATTCAAATTTTCTTGATGTTTTGGACCTACCTTCATTTTAATAGTCTTAACTCCCTTTGACCAAGCTTTCTGGGCTAGCTTGAGTGATTCTTCTGGGCTTGCTATAGGAAGCAAAGCATTAATAGGGATTTGGGCATCATGATTTTTTTGACTTGAATAAGAATCGACCATTTGAGTCGAAGTCTGTGTGGTGGCTGAATAAACGGGGTCTAGTTCATAGGCATGATCACGAACTAAGTAATAAAGTGGGAGATTTTCTCTTTGGCTACCCCAATCGTATAGCATCATGCTTAAGGCAAATTGGATAGATGGAAAATTAGTTGGAATACATGAGTAGAGTAGATCTGTTGCGCGTTGTGCGTAAGTGTAGTCAAAAAAAAGTCGGCTAGTACTTTTTTCTTGGGGCAAATGAGTCTGCAAAAGGTGTAACTGCTCCTCAAGTTTTTTTCTATGTGAAATAAGCAATCTTTCACAGTCTTTAAGACTCTCGCTAGAAAAACCGGGAAGTGGAGCACATTCCCCCCAAGCTGAACCCATTGAATGCTTCCACTCAATTAGGATTCCTTCACGGGATGAGCCCATAGATCCTTTAGCCTGTATAAATTCAGACGTGAATGGGCTTTTATAGGTATAAAAATGAAGACTCATCAGATGTGTTCTGTTTTACCTTTTAATGTGTACATTCAGCTTTAATTTAGTCCTTCAACTCCTTTAAACATCTATTAACTATCCATTTATGATTGTAGTTACCTAGGCTGGCCACCCAGCTATGGAATGACTAAGCCTATGGTAAATAAAAACCCATAAAGGAACATAAATGCGGCTGTTTTTTCTAAGGTTCCATTGAGTGTTGATTTTTTCTCATGCGACCAAATCTCACTAAGTAATTTTAAGGATAAAGGAACACTTAGATAAGGTAAAAAAATCCAAATAGAGGCATCTAAACGCACAAAAAAGTGTGGAGGTATCGCAAAGGCAAGAGCAAGAAGGACAGTATATTCCCATTTTAAGGCTTTTTCTCCCAATAAGACCCCTAACGTTTTCTTTCCGCTGACTCTGTCTTGAGCCACATCGCGTAAATTGTTAACCACTAGTATATTAGTACTAAGTGCGCCCGGTATGAGTGCCGCCCAAAAACTTGTACTCGACCACTCAAGGGTATTTAAATAATAGGTAGTCATGGTGGCAACAAGACCAAAATAGGCAAATACAAAAAGATCACCAAGCCCATTGTAGCCAAGAGGGTAAGGGCCTCCTGTATACATAATACCAAAAACAAGAGCGCTAACTCCTATAGCCAAGACAATTGCACCTCCTATATACACTAAATACAACCCAGCAATAAATGCAAGTATCATTGTTATGTAAGCTGCATTTCTCATCGTATTTGGTTGAATAAGTCCTGCAACAGTCATCCTTTTGAAGCCAACTCGGTCAGCTCGGTCGCTTCCTTTTTTGTAATCATAATAATCATTGGCAAAATTGGTGCCTATTTGGATAAGCGTGGCGCATAACAATGCGACCAAACTTACTAGAATATTCAAACTATCCTGCAAATAAGCCAGGCTAGCCCCAATAATTACAGGCGTATAGGCTGCTGTGAGAGTTTTAGGCCGTACAGCAAGTATCCAATGATGTAAGGAAAAAGTTGAAGTCATGATTATGCTAAAATAAGGTATAATTACATCTAAAGGTGGATAGCTTAAAAAATTATGGGCTAAGGCGAATGAGCTTAAGAAAATTGCTTAAATTCTATTAAAACCCCTCTTTAACGTTAATAAATTAGATAAAAGGGCTTCCAAATAAATTAAATTATAGTGTATATATAATTACACTTAAATAAATTGGGTAGATTAAATAAATTACTTTATATTTGTACTGTTAAACTCAAACATCTGAACTTTACTATATATGTCATACGCAAAACTCGAATATATTTGGCTAGATGGGTATAAGCCGACGCAAACGTTAAGAAGTAAAACTAAGGTTGTACACAACTTTAGTGGAAATTTAGAGGATTGTCCCATGTGGTCCTTTGATGGTAGTTCAACTGAACAGGCCGAAGGTAGCAGTTCTGACTGCTTACTCAAACCAGTCGCTATTTATCCAGATCCGGATCGTGAGTTTTCTTATCTCGTGATGACTGAAGTTCTTAATGCAGATGGTACCCCGCACGAATCCAACGGGCGTGCATCAATCGATGAAGATGACGTAGATTTTTGGTTTGGCTTTGAACAAGAGTATTTCCTAATTGACCCAGAAACCAATTTACCCCTTGGCTTTCCTGCTGGTGGATACCCGGCACCCCAAGGACCTTACTATTGTGGTGTAGGTGCAAAATCAGCATACGGAAGAGAAATTATTGAAGAACATTTGGACCTATGTTTAAAAGCAGGTCTTAACATTGAAGGTATTAATGGAGAAGTAGCTGCCGGCCAATGGGAGTTTCAAATATTTGCTAAAGGTGCGGCTCAAGCTGGTGACGAAATTTGGGTAGGTCGTTACCTTATAGAGCGAACCGCTGAAAAATATGGTGTTGCAGTAGATTATCATCCAAAACCACTGGGTGATACAGATTGGAACGGTTCAGGTATGCACGCTAATTTCTCCAATGGTAAAATGCGTGATGAGGGTGGTGAAGTCTATTTCAAAGCGGTATGTGAGGCTTTTGGAAACTTTATACAAGAGCATATTGATGTATACGGTGCCGATAATGACATGCGATTGACAGGTAAGCATGAAACACAGTCCATTGATAAGTACAGCTATGGTGTATCCGATCGAGGCGCATCAATCCGTATTCCAGTGGGTACCGTGGAAGACGGTTGGTTAGGACGACTTGAAGATCGACGACCAGCATCTAATGCAGACCCTTACAAAGTTGCGTCACGAATCATTAAAACGGTACGAACAGCGGGTTAAACACAGCCCTAAAATAATTATAAGCCTGTCTTTTTGGAAGACAGGCTTTTTTTATGGAATGAATTCGCTTAAGTCACCGTTAGTCAATGGTATTCACAAATATACATTGTACTGTTTAGGTATCGTAATTAGAGCAATAAAACCGTTTTGTTCTTTCACTTAGGTACGGATTCACTAAGTTAAATTTTTGTACTATGCATATAGGAAAAGTAGCTCGAAGCCTTTTACTCCTAACACCCTGGCTATTGATTAGTAGTGACTATACAGTAGAAAAAAACATTTTTTCTACCTTTACTTTGGTAGTAGAGGGGGTAGAAGATACAGTTGGTGAGATTAGAATCGCTGTGTTTGACTCAGAAAATAGATATCTAGACGAACCTAGTTATGTTGAAATTGTGCCAGTTAGCGACACGATGGTTGAATGGCAAATAGATGATTTAGCCTATGGTCAATATGCTATTGCTGTATATCACGACAAAAATAAAAACGGAAAATTAGATACCAATATCCTCGGCATCCCAACAGAGAATTACGGCTTCTCCAATAACGCTAGAGGTAAATTTGGCCCAGCAAGCTGGGGTGAGGCAAAATTTTTAGTGAAGGATCGCTCAGCAGTACACCGAATAAAGTTAGAATAAATATCGCGCAGCAGTGGCCTAGTTTTCTGTAACCAGGTTAGTATTGCAAAGATTTTTAGGTACATGTTAGCCAACTAAAATTGTACAGCCGTACCGGTGACGCTCACCATGAGCATACTTCCTGTTTCCCCAATGGTTTCATAGTCTACGTCAATACCTATAATTGCATTGGCACCAAGTTGAAAAGCCTTCTCTTCTAACTCGCTAAATGCAATGCGTCTAGCCTCTTTTAGTTCTTTTTCATAAGAAGCAGATCGGCCACCAACGATATCGCGAATACCAGCGAAAAAATCTTTAAAAATGTTTGCTCCGAGTATAGCTTCACCGGATATAATGCCTAAATACTGGTTAATCACTTTTCCTTCAAGATTGTTGGTTGTTGTCATTATCATGGAAGTGCTCCTAATTTGTTACACTGTAAAAATAGCTTTGAGTGTGAATTACATCAAAAATATAGTATTAGTTAAAAAATTGATACTAATGGGTAAAAAAAAAGCCTTCTCGATTGAGAAGGCTTTGTACAGTCATAGTGGTGACTAGCGACGAAAATTATCACGTCTTGGTCGCTCTTCACGAGGACGAGCTTCGTTCACTTTACATGAACGACCATCAATTTCTGCTCCATCGAGATCTTCGATTGCAGCTCTTGCTTCGTTATCATCATCCATTTCTACAAATCCAAATCCTTTGGATCGGCCAGAATATTTGTCTGAAATAACTTTTGCGGAACTAACGGTTCCATAAGCTTCAAAGACTTCGCGTAATTGGTCATCAGAAACCCCATAGCTAAGATTTCCTACGTAAATGTTCATATCAAAAAATAATTAAGTAATTAAAGTTACGGAGAGAAGCAGACAGCAACAGCTACAGGATTCAAAGAAACGTACATCTGGATATCATACCCAATCCATTCATAAATTACGGTATTAATCAACCAACACCAACAAAATTATCCACACCCTTTTTTTGATGTACTTAACCACTATCTTTATACAGGTTTTTTGATTTATTGAACGATTCTTCAGCCATTTTCTGATGAAATTCTTTCAACTTATTTTGTAGCTCGATGGAGCTATTGGCTAAGATTCTACAGGCTAGCAATCCAGCATTCTGCGCCTTTCCGATAGCCACGGTAGCAACGGGAATGCCGTTGGGCATTTGTACAATCGAATATAGGCTATCCACACCGCCCAAGGCATTTGTTTGAATAGGTACACCAATAACGGGTAAGATGGTATGACTAGCCACCATACCGGGAAGATGTGCGGCGCCACCAGCACCAGCAATAATGACTTTAAGACCTTTATTGAAGGCATTTTTGGCATATTCTGCCATGTAATCGGGTGTTCTATGAGCAGATACTACTTTTTTTTCATAGCTAACACCCATTGTATCCATTATTTCTGCGGCTTCTTTCATGGTAGGCCAGTCACTATCGCTACCCATAATTAATCCAACTTCAATGTTATCTGCCATAAAAGAATTCCTTACTTTCTTAGTGTGTATTTAAAATTACATATTAGAGAAACAATAAAAAAATATGTCAATCAACTATTAAATTTGTACGCTCTCGGTTAAACGCATAGCTCGTTCATAGACACTGGTACTATCATTTCCTAAAAGAGTGTAATGGCCCATTTTCCTTCCGATTTTACTCTGAACTTTACCGTACATATGCAAATGGCCATTGGGTTCGGAGAGTAGGGCTTCGCTGAATTCAACTTGAGCAGTTCTATTTTGCGTACCTAATAAATTGATCATTACGCTAGCAGGGTGGGTAAGTTGAGTCGATCCAAGGTCTAACCCTAGTACTGCTCTTATATGGTTCTCGAACTGGGAAGTTACACAGCCCTCTATGGAGTAATGACCTGAATTATGTGGACGAGGTGCGGATTCATTCAATAAAACATCGCCATTTGGTGTATAAAAAAACTCAAAGGCAACAATGCCTCTTGTACCTAAGACCTCCATAGCTTGTAAGGCGCGTTTTTGTGCCAATTTTTTTATTGAATCGGGCACTCTTGCTGGAGTAACTACTGCCACGCAAATATGCTTTGATTGAACTGTTTCGCAACATTCGTACACCGAATACTCCCGCCCGTTGTGCGCAACTTGGACTGCTAACTCGTGACTGAAATCAATAAATGCCTCGGCTAAGATATCATGACCATTTTGCCCACCCAGTTTGGTAAACATATCTGCAGCTTCATTCAAACCAGAAACTGTTGCATTCCCATACCCATCATAGCCACCCTTGGAAGACTTTAGTACAAATGGCCAGCCATATTGGTGACCAAAATCTTTTAAATCTTCGCGATCATGGATTTGTTTATAGGGAGTGACGGGTATTCCGGCTTCTTCAAAACTTTGTTTTTCAACGATTTTATTTTCAATTTTAGCAAAGCCTTCAGGGCTTGGATAGATAGGTGTAGCTGAATTGATTTGAACTTGCTCTAACACGCTTGATTCTATGAACTCATTTTCCAGGGTTAATACATCACACTTCTGAGCAAATTCCGTCATCGCTTTTACATCCTCAAAAGAACCAGTTGTTACCATAGGGATCATATAATGCATGGGCTCGTGGGTACTGCGATCCGTATATGCGGCCACTTGAATGCCAAGTCTATAGGCTTCAATTGCACTCATTTTTGCTAATTGACCTGCTCCTAAAAAACCAATAGTAAATGAGGCAGGGATAGTATGAGATTCGGTGATGAGACTTTTGGACCCTTTGATATCGGTCATTTAATGTCTTTTTAGGTTGATTGATGGGTTACTGTCTATAACTTGATTTACAAAATAGTGCGTTCATAACTTAGCTAAAAGTACAAATTAATAGTACTTACAAGCAGCTAAGAATTGCCTATACAATAAAGTACGCTATTGTGTATTTTCAGGACAAATAACGTAAAATGGATTTAGAAAAAAAATTACAACAACTCAAAGCTCGCTATAATGAACTGAATGCAGCAATGAGTGATCCTGGTATATTCGATGACCCCGAAAACTATACCAAGCTTACCAAAGAAAGAAGTGATCTGGAAGAGGTAGTACTGGATTTTGATCGATATACTGAATTAAAGGGAAACTTTAAGGGTAATATTGAGCTAATCGAAATGAATGAGGATCCTGAGATCACAGAGATGGCTGTAGCTGAGAACAAAGAACTTAAAGCAGCATTAGCTCGACTAGAAGATGAACTTAAAATTAAGTTGGTTCCTAAAGATCCTGAGGATTCAAAAAATGCGATAGTCGAGGTTAGAGCTGGTACAGGAGGTGATGAGGCGGCTATCTTTGCGGGAAATTTATTTGATATGTATCGCCGATATGCCGACGATTTAGGGTGGAAACTTCAAATTCTAAGCTTGAACGAATCAGAAAAAGGGGGGTGCAAAGAGATAAGTTTCTCCCTAGAAGGCCACGAAGTGTTTGGTAAAATGAAATTTGAGTCTGGAGTCCATCGGGTTCAGCGGGTTCCTGCTACTGAAAGTCAGGG
>DCQQ01000035.1:94562-102121 GCA_002323515.1 Balneolaceae bacterium UBA1514
GTACATACTTCAGCAGCAACCGTTGCTGTACTACCAGAAGTAGAGGAGGTGGATATTCACATTAACCCGAGTGATCTACGAATTGATACGTTTAGAGCGAGTGGGGCCGGTGGTCAGCATGTCAATAAAACGGATTCCGCTATTCGAATTACCCACGAGCCTACAGGTGTTGTTGCAGAGTGCCAACAAGAGCGCTCACAGTATCAAAATAAAGAGAAGGCGATGGCCATGCTTCGTGCCCGAATGTATGATATCGAGTTGGGAAAAAAGCAAAAGGCTAGGGCAGCAGAGAGAAAAAGTCAGGTTTCTACAGGTGATCGTTCTGCAAAAATTAGAACTTATAACTACCCACAAGGCCGCCTAACTGACCACAGAATCAATCTTACACTTTATAATCTTGATGCGGTTATGAAAGGTCAGTTACATCAAGTTATAGAAGGGCTGCGCATTCAGGATAATCTAGAAAAAATGCAAGAAATGGTAGAATAAAACCAAACTGTGAAACGATTTCTTTTGCCACCGAGCTACACTCTTGGTGCGGCACTTAAAAGCTCTTTACTAGCTTGGGATTCAAATTGTTTAAAGTTGTTCACAAACATTTGAGCTAATTCTCTAGCCTTTTTGTCATATTCCATCGCATCATCCCAAGTGTAACGAGGAATGAGTACCTTTGAAGGGACATCTGTTACTTGAATGGGTACCTGAAATCCAAAGATTGGATCTTTTACGTACTCCACTTTGTCAAGTTTCCCTGCGATAGCTTCACTGAGCATTTTTCGAGTATAACGTAATTTAATACGTTCTCCTGTTCCAAATTCTCCGCCAGTCCATCCCGTATTTACCATCCAGACCTTAGCTTTGTGCTTTTTGATTTTTTCAGCCAGTAATTCAGCATATAAGGTTGGATGTAAAGGCATAAAAGGTGATCCAAAACAAGCCGAAAAAGTTGCTTGGGGTTCGGTAACACCTCTTTCTGTTCCAGCCACTTTTGCGGTATATCCACTGATGAAATGGTACATAGCCTGTTCGGGCGTAAGTCTTGAAATAGGAGGTAGTACCCCAAAGGCATCTGCCGTCAGAAAAATAATATTTTCAGGATGGTTTCCCATACCAGTTTCGCTAGCATTTGGAATAAAATCGATAGGGTAAGAGCAGCGTGTATTTTGAGTAAGACTTACATCAGTAAAATCAGGCTCTCGATTTTTATCTAAAATAACATTCTCAAGAATGGTACCTGGCATTTTAGTGGTAGCGAAAATCATGGGCTCACTTTTTTCATTAAGATTAATGGTCTTAGCGTAACATCCGCCCTCAAAGTTAAAGATTCCTTCGTCGCTCCATCCGTGCTCATCATCACCTATCAGCGTTTTTGAGGGATCTGCAGATAGTGTTGTTTTACCGGTTCCTGAAAGCCCAAAAAATACAGCAGACTTCCCATACTTATCATGATTTGCTGAGCAATGCATAGCCATAATACCCTTTTTGGGAAGCAGGTAATTCATCACGGAAAATATCCCCTTTTTTACCTCCCCAGAATACATAGTCCCACCAATAAGTATAATCTTTTTCTCAAAATTACAGAGGATAAAGGTACTGCTTTTTGTTCCATCAACTTTTGGATCCGCCTCGAAAAAAGGAGCTGCTACAACCGTAAAGTCTGGTTCAATATCCCTTAGTTCTTCTTCATTTGGGCGGATAAACATATTATGTGTGAATAGGGCATGGTAGGCTACCTCACTTACAACTCGGACGTTAAGTCGGTTTTTTGTATCGGCGCCACAAAAAGCATCTTTAACAAACAGTCGTCTATCTCTGAGGTATTTTTGAACTTTTGCAAAGAGATTGTTAAATACTTCTTTGCTAGCTGGTTGATTTACTACACCCCAATCTATTTCATCTTGTATGGAGGGCTGCTCTATAATAAATCGGTCTTTTGGAGATCGGCCAGTAAACTTACCGGTGTGAACAAGTAAAGCATGATCAGCGGTTAAAATAGCCTCGCCATGAAGAATGGCATGCTCGTAGAGTTCTGATGGGTTTAAATTCCAGTAAACTTCGTCGTTTTTGTCTAATCCTAAATAGTCTAACCCAATTTTACTTCTGGGGTGCACATCGTAGTCTGCTTTCATTGCTCTTTATTATATCTTTTTAAACGGTCTTTGATTTGGCTAAAGAAGGAATGCTTGAGGGAGGCCAAGTATTCAATCGAGTTTCAACGTATCATTTTGTAAGCAATAATAAGGAGCTTAGCAACAACTCTCAAAAATTAGCTTTAGCTTTGAGAAAAGCGGTACCAAATAAGTACCTTTATGTTACTGTTTAGCCCATGCTTTGTGTCCACCTAAAAGATTTTTTACATTTTTGAAGCCAAGGCGCTCTGTCATTAATGCCGATGCTTGTGAGCTTCTATTGCCAGATCGGCAATACACTAAATAGGTGCTGCTTTTATCGAGTAAGATAAGTTTATCTTGAAAGTCAGATTGATAAAAGTCAAGATGAATAGCACCTTCAATAGCCCCTGCATTAACTTCTGCTAAGGTTCTAACGTCTAAAATTATCACTGAATCCTGTTCCATAAGTGCGGCGAAGGTAGTAACATCAATATCTTCAATAGTACTTTGCATCGCTTGAGTATGTTCTGATGCGTTTCCTATTCCTTTTTCGGTGGTTGAAGTACAGGCCAATAGTCCATTTAGCAGTAAGGCTAATCCAAAAAACCTCACAAATAAGTTGTTTTTTGGTAGATTTATAAAACTAGACAAAATCAAAGTATCCGTCCATATTAGTTTTGAAGCGAGTTGCTCTTTCGTTCTTTGTCGGATCATAGGTAATCCTTTTTGGGGACATTGAAATTTAGCTGTGTTGTGTCACAAAGAAAATTTCGCTGTGTAGTTATAATTATAATCAAAATAGGGAATTTGCAAGCATTGTTCCGCCTGTTATTATAAGCGGCAGGAACCCGAAAAAAACACAAATACTAAGCGTCAACTTTAATATCTTTCGGGTCTAAATTAGTAGGATAAATAGAGTTATGAATACCATTGATCATAAAGATTTTGAAGCGGTAATTGGTTTGGAAGTACATGCCCAATTACTAACTCAAAGCAAAGCGTTTGCTCCTGTAGCAGCGCAGTATGGCCAGGCACCCAATACCCAAGTTAGCCCATTGTGTTTAGGTCACCCAGGCACCCTGCCTCTAGTAAACGAAAATCTAGTTCGTTACATAATTAAAATGGGTTTGGCTACCAATTGCTCTATTGCCCCTAAATCTATTTTTGCTAGGAAAAATTACTTTTATCCTGATTTACCAAAAGGTTTTCAAATATCTCAGTTTGAAACACCCATGTGTGAAGGTGGATACATTGACATAGAAGTGGAAGGGTACACCAAACGCATAGGGATTACTCGTATCCACATGGAAGAGGATGCTGGAAAATCCATTCATGATCAAGATCCCTATAATACGTTGGTAGATTTAAACAGGGCGGGTACTCCACTCATTGAAATAGTGTCAGAGCCAGATTTGCGTACCCCACAAGAAGCCTACGCCTACCTGTCTAAAATTAAACAGATTGTTCAATATCTTGAGGTCTGTGACGGAAATATGGAAGAGGGTAGTTTGCGTTGTGATGCCAATGTTTCGGTACGACCAAGGGGACGAGAAAAATTTGGTACTCGTACCGAGCTCAAAAATATGAACTCCTTTAGAAATGTTGAAAAAGCCATAGATTTTGAAATTTACAGGCAAATTGAACTTATAGAAGCGGGAGGTGAAGTCGTTCAACAAACTAGGCTTTGGCATACTAGTAAAATGGAGACTCGAATCATGAGATCTAAAGAGGAGGCGCATGATTATCGATATTTTCCAGAACCAGATCTCCCGCCCATTATTGTAACCAATGATTTATTGGATGAGATAAAGGCAGAGTTACCGGAGCTTGCTCATGTACGTCAAGAGCGTTTTGTGGAACAATATCAACTCAGTGAAATCGATGCAGTTACCTTAACAGAGAATCGATATCTTGCCGATTTTTTTGAAGAACTGGTCTCCGAAAGTGGCCATGTGAAAGCCTCGGTTAGTCTAATTTTAAGTGACGTTCTCCGAGTGCTAAATGAGCAAAGTATTAGCATAAAAGAATTCCCTTTATCGGTGCAAAGATTAGCTGAATTGTTGGATCTCAGAACTTCAGATAAAGTCAGCTCATCCGCTCAACAGACCATATTTAATGCCATGTTAGAACAAGATACCTCAGCGCTTGAATTAGCAGATGCCTTGAATGTACTCCAGGTTTCGGACACTAATTATATGGATGATCTGGTACAGCAAGTTATTGAAGCGAATCCAGATGAAGCCAAACGATATCGAGAGGGAAAAAAGCAATTGATGGGATTTTTTGTGGGACAGGTGATGAAGGCCTCTAAGGGGAAAGCTAATCCTAAAATGGCGAATGAATTTGTTCGTAAATATTTAGACTAAAAATCTGATGATGAGTAGGATAAAGGCAACTAACGTATCAATAGCGATTAGAACAGCAAAAATGGCATTAACGACAATTAAGAAAAAAATGAATAAGCCAGAACTAAAACAATCTTTGTTACCTAAGGGTATTATTTCCCCTTCTAGTGTTCGAGGTGCCATTGTCTTGTTATTCTTTGCTTTTCTACTTAGCCAATGTAACCGCCCAGAACCGATCAATCAAAGCTACTTTGCTGTTGAAATTGATGTGGCAGATTCATTGGATCAAACTCGTAATAGAGAAGGTTTTGAATTTTTATTGTACTCGCAAGAAATGCAAAATAGCGTTATTGATACCCTGTTTATTGGAAAAACCGATAGTATGGGGCAAATTAAGGGTACCATAAGCTTTGATGAAGCAGGAGCTTATCCCCTCCAAATAAGCCGGGATGGAAGCCCAATTTTAAGTATGAGAGTCCTTTTAGCACAGGGAGATAGCGTACTTTTCACCGGAGAATTTCCAGGTATTGGTCAAACGTTGAAGGTAGATTCCAGAGAACAGCGGGCAGTAGATGTTTTTGACCGGATTGATGCAGGATTTACCCGTACTCGTCGATTTATTGCTATAGGAGCACTAGCCGATACCGCTATTATAGATGAATTACGAAAGTGGGCCAATTTATATGAACAGGTGTATAAAGATTATCCTGGAACCTTTGCTTCCTCTTTCGCACTTGAGGCAGCGGTGCAAATACTTTCCGATATTGACCAACAGAAAATGATGTCCTTGATTAACGAAGGACTTGATAATGATCAGTCCTTAGGGCTTGCCTTAACTTTTGGTAAAGACTATACCAGTACCACTAATGGTTTTGATCATGGGGTTCACTATTTAGACTCCTTACACTCGCTCGTCACCAACAAAGAACAAGCCCGAGCAATCGATCAAATGCTCATTGAGTTGTATTATGATTCCTTACGAGTTGATGAGGGAAAAAATAGGTTAGACCGGTTCAAGCGTTTGTACGAAGAAGATGATCTTTCGTTTTGGTATAAAAACATGCGTTTTGAACTTGAAGATTTAGCTCCAGGTACATTTATTCCAGCTTTTAGCTTTGTTAGCACCGAAGGGGATACTATTGACGAAGAGAGTATTAAAGGATCGCCTACTTTGCTGGAATTTACTCTTATGGAAAATGGATTATATCAACAGCAATACGAAGAATTAACGGTTAGCTATCAACTTTTTGCTCCACGTAGATTTCAAATATATACGATTGCGTTTGATGAAAGTGCCACCACTATATTAGCGTTTTTTCAAGAAAGAGATCGCTTCTGGTCTATTGCGGAACCACCAACAATGAATCGAAAATCCCTGGTTGAAACCTTCAATATCCAGTACTATCCAACACGAATACTAGTCGATGCCGAAGGCCGAATCATCCGGAAATTTATTGGTGAAGAACTTGATGATTTTATACCGTATCTCACACCACACTTAACCTCGAACTAATTTTGTAATCTATTAATTATGCGAAAATTTCTAATTGCAGGTAACTGGAAAATGAATGGAGGAGCAGAATATACCTCCGACTTATTATCTGCCATAAAAGCGCGAAAGGCGGTCATTTCTGAAGATGTAGATGTCTTGGTTTGTCCAACTTTTGTGTCTTTATCTATGGCTATTGATCAACTACACGAAAGCGATATACTTGTGGGGGCGCAAAACATGCATGAGGCTGAAAAGGGAGCCTATACAGGCGAAGTAAGTGCATCTATGTTGGTAGAAGCGGGATGTAGTTACGTCCTTTTAGGGCACTCTGAGCGGCGGGCCTATTTTCATGAAGATGATGCCTTAGTTTGCGAAAAATTACAAACCGCACTTAGTCATGATTTAGCACCAATTGTGTGTGTCGGAGAATTATTAGAAGAACGAAAAGAGAATCGACATTTTGAGGTGGTTAAAAGCCAAACTCTTGCTGCTTTCAGTGGTCTTAACGAAGAACAAGCAGTTCAAGTTGTCGTCGCCTATGAACCGGTATGGGCTATTGGGACTGGAGAGACAGCAAGCCCAGAACAAGCACAAGAAATGCACGCGTTTATTCGCTCCATCTTAGCAGAACAGTTTGCAGAAGCAGCACGAGCTATTCGTATTCTCTACGGGGGGAGCATGAAGCCAACTAATGCTCATGAATTACTAAGCCAACCAGATGTTGATGGTGGGTTAATTGGTGGTGCAAGTTTAGATGCAGAGAGCTTTGTGGATATTGTTGAAACTGCGGAAGCGTTGAGCATTTCTGCCGGAAAGGTTCATTCTCAACTAAGCCCAGAGGAAGAATAGGGATATGAAGGTATTACTCCTAGGAAGTGGGGGAAGAGAACACGCATTGGCTTGGGCTTTATCCCAATCGCCTCTTTGCGATACCTTATATATAGCACCTGGTAATCCAGGTACCTTCGCATGTGGGGTGAATGTGGCTTTGGATGCCTTAGATTTTGAACAAATACTAGAATTCATCGTGGATAAGGAAATTGGTCTTACGGTTGTAGGCCCTGAACAACCGTTAGTTGCTGGTATAACCGATTATTTAGAGGCTAAGGGTCATGCTGTTTTCGGGCCTAGTACTATTGCATCGCAATTAGAGGGAAGTAAGCAATTTGCTAAGGATTTTATGGCTCGCCATAACATACCTACAGCAGCATACAAAGTGTTTACAAGAGACTATTATGCTGAAGCACTAGCTTATGTGGATGCTCATAATCAATACCCTATAGTGTTAAAAGCAGATGGTTTAGCCGGTGGTAAAGGTGTGTTAATTCCGGAAAATCGGGAAGAACTTCTAGCTGGCTTAGAAGAGCTTCGCAGAGGATCATTACAAGCCGCAGCCCAAACTTTAGTAATCGAAGAATTCATGCCTGGTGAGGAAGCATCTGTATTTACCTTGTGCGATGGTGAATACTTTGAAATCATGGGAACAGCACAAGATCATAAACGCCAACTTGATGGCGATAAAGGTCCAAACACGGGAGGTATGGGGGCATATTCACCATCTCCGCTCCTATCAGAAGATATGCTCAATTCGGTATCAGAAACTATCATTGC
>DCQQ01000018.1:0-828 GCA_002323515.1 Balneolaceae bacterium UBA1514
TACGCGTTGATATTATCCGCCAAAGTCATCAAAAGCTACGTTCTCTTCGGGCACTCCCCAATCGTCACACATTTTTTGAACAGCTTGGTTCATAAGTGGGGGACCACAGAAATAGAATTCTATTTCTTCGGGTTCAGAATGCTTAGATAAATACTGATCTATCACTGCTTGGTGAACAAATCCTAAGAAACCATCGCCTTCTGTATCATCTACATCTTTTTTCTCGACCCAATTATCTTCCTCGAATGGTTCAGATAATACAACATAGAATTTGAAGTTATCGAACTTGTCTTCTAGTTGTTTAAAGTGATCTAGATAGAATAGCTCACGACGTGAACGACCACCGTACCAGTAAGAGACCTTACGACCCGTTTCTAGGGTTTTAAACAGATGATACAAATGAGAACGCATAGGAGCCATCCCAGCACCACCACCTACGTACAACATTTCTGATTGAGTTTCTTCTTTAATGAAGAACTCCCCATAAGGTCCCGAAATAGTCACCGTATCTCCTGGTTTCTTATCGAATATATACGATGACGCAATACCTGGGTTCACATCCATCCAACCGTTTTTTGCTCGATCCCATGGTGGAGTTGCAATACGAACATTAAGCATTACTTTACGCCCTTCTGCGGGGTAACTAGCCATTGAGTAGGCGCGCTCTACCGTCTCCTCATTTTTCATTTTGAGATCCCATAGGCCAAATTTATCCCATTCAAGCTGAAATTTATCTGGGGTATCGTGCTCTTCCGGGTGGGCCGTAATGTCAATGTTTTTATAATCTAATTCGCATGGCGGTATTTCTATCTGAATATATCCACCCGC
>DCQQ01000018.1:1218-23473 GCA_002323515.1 Balneolaceae bacterium UBA1514
AGTTTGACACAACTTTTGCTTGCCATTTCTTAATTCCAAAGACTTCTTCAGGAATCTGAATATTCATGTCTTCTTTTACTTTAACCTGACAGCCTAGCCTCCATTTATCTGCTTGTTCAGCACGGGTAAAATGAGGTGTTTCTGTAGGTAGGATCTCTCCACCACCCTCGAGTACCTGACACTTACATTGAACACAAGTTCCACCGCCGCCACAAGCAGAGGGTAAAAAGATTTTGTTGTCACCCAATGTGCTCAATAAAGTACTCCCAGAGGCTACCTCAATCTCTTTCTCACCGTTAATTGTGATTTGAACGGGCCCTGATGGAGTTAATACAGATTTCGCTCCTAACAAAATAGATACCAGAAGTAGTATTACTACAAAAAATACTATTACACTGGTAAATACAATTAATGTGGTTGCTGCTAATGCCATGATGATATCGTATAAAAACGTTTTGGTGTTATAACTTAATCCCCATAAAGGACATAAATGCAATCCCCATAAGTCCGGTTACAATAAATGTAATCCCTAAACCTTTTAAAGGGGCAGGCACGTTTGAATATTGAATTTTTTCTCGAATGGCGGCAATAGCAACGATGGCTAAAAACCAACCTATTCCACTACCGAACCCAAAAACAGTAGCTTCGGTTATACCGATAAAGTTTCTCTCCTGCATGAATAGTGAACCGCCTAGAATAGCGCAGTTCACAGCAATTAGTGGTAAGAAAATACCTAAAGCGTTATACAGGCCTGGTGAAAATTTTTCTACCGTCATCTCAACTAACTGAACCATAGAGGCAATTACTGCGATAAATAAAATAAAGGATAGAAAACTTAGATCCACCTCAGCGAATGCTGGGCTTAGCCAAGTTAGCGCGCCTTCACGAAGTATATAATTTTCTAATAAGAAATTTACTGGTACTGTAATCGTTAGTACGAAAATTACGGCTATTCCAAGTCCTACAGCGGTAGAAACTTTTTTCGATACGGCTAAATATGAACACATGCCTAGGAAATAGGCAAATATCATATTATCAACAAATATGGCTTTTACAAATAAATTAACGAGTTCTTGCATGATGATTACTCCTCGATCAATTTAGTGTTGCGAGCACGTTGTACCCATATAATGATACCTACCGTTATAAGCGCCATGGGCGGAAGAAGCATAAATCCATTATTACTATAAAACCCGCCGTTAGCTAAATACCAAGCATCTGGTATAATTTGGAAACCAAACAGCGTACCTGAGCCTAAAAGTTCTCTGAAAAAAGCTACTGCTAATAAAATCCAAGCATAGCCAAATGCATTCCCGATCCCATCTAAGAAAGATTTCCAAACCGTGTTACCTAGGGCAAATGCCTCTAAACGACCCATAATAATACAGTTGGTAATGATAAGACCTACAAATACAGAAAGTTCTTTAGACACATCATATACAAAGGCTTTTAGTACTTGATCCACTAGAGCTACAAGAGATGCAACTACAACTAGCTGTACTATGATACGTATCCGGTTAGGGATAAAGTTTCTCATTAACGATACAATCACATTCCCCGCAGCCATTACAAACAACACCGAAATGGACATAACCAATGCGGGGTATAGTTTGACTGTTATGGCAAGAGCGGAACAAATACCCAATACCTGCACAGTGATCGGATTATTATCGTTAAGCGGATCGTTTAATAATTTTCTGTTTTTTTTACTAAAAAGAGGTTCTTTAGGTTGCTTATCGACTAGTAGGTCTTTTGCTTCCTCTTTTTTTTCTAATACGTCGGCCATGAGTGGTTAATTAAGGATTGGCTGTTTAGATCAGTATTATAAGGTCGTTTTATTAGGCATCTTAAGAATGAACTTAATTTAGCTGTTACGCTATTCACTAATTAATGTTGCTTTAGCAGTTTTGCCGCTATGCACTTTTAAAAAAGGAACATACTCTTTTAAGCAGTCTAGAATCATAGCTTCTACTCCATCACTAGTAATTGTACCACCAGAAATTCCATCTACCTCATATTCGGTAGAAGCATCACCTTTACGCACATCAATACCAACAAAGGTCAAATTAGAATCTAACATACGCTTTCCTTTAAACTGTTCTTCAAATACGGGTGTATTGATTTCTGCTCCTAGCCCAGGTGTTTCAGCTTTATGATCAAAGGTTGCCCCATATACAGTATTAATATCTTGCTTTAAAGAAACATATCCCCATATAGGCCCCCAAAGTCCGTTACCTTGCAATGGGATAATGTAGTAGGTTTTACCTTCTTTATCGGCTATATATAAAGGAGACACACGTTCTTCGTCTGATTTTCTAATCTCTTTGGCTAAATCAATTGCAAAAGCATCTTGCCCATCGATGGCTTCTCCTTTTTGCAAAACTATCGCTTCTGTAATGTATGTGCCGTATGCTTCCGGTGCTTGAGAACGTTCTACTTGTATTTGGATAGAACTCAAAATACTTTGCATTTTTTCTTGTTCTACGTTGGTATCCTGGAACGGTTTTAAGTTGGTGGCCGCAAAGGACAACGAAGCCGCTACCACTACGACCATAGCCGTAGCGAATAGAAAGGTGTATGAATTTTTATTTACATCCATAATTATGCCGTTGCTGTTTTTAGGGCTAATCTTTGTTCTCTTTTCTTGATATTGGCTTGGATTACGTAATGGTCTACTAAAGGAGCCATCGTATTCATGAATAAAATTGCCAACATAACTCCCTCAGGATATGCAGGATTGAATACACGAATCATGATCGATAGAAATCCTATCAAAAAGCCATATACATATTTGCCTGTATCGGTCTGCGAACCGGAAACGGGATCTGTAGCCATATATACTACACCAAAAGCAAAACCTCCCATTACTAATTGTTGCCAAAAAGGGACTGCCATAAATGCTTCTTGTTCAGCGCTAAGTGCAAATGGAGCAACGGCGTTGAAAATAAGTCCCATTACTACTCCACCAACAACTGCGCTTAGCATGATTCTCCAGCTAGCAATACCTGTAAATAACAGTAGTCCAGCACCTAGCATAATAGCTATTACTGATGTTTCACCAACCGACCCAGGAATAATTCCAATAAAAGCGTCTAAAGCACTATACTGAGAAACACCGGTCGTTGCGTAATCGCCAAGCGCTGTAGCGCCTGAAAAACCATCAACCGCCATCATTCCTTCTGTACCAGTAGTGTTAATCCAAACTTTATCCCCTGACATGTAGGTCGGATAAGCAAAAAAGGCAAAAGCCCTAGCGAGCAAAGCTGGATTGAAGATATTCATCCCAGTACCACCAAACACCTCTTTTCCGATGATTACCGCAAAGGCTACGGACAAAGCCAACATCCAAAGGGGTAAATCTACCGGCATAATAAGTGGTATCAACATTCCACTTACTAAGTAGCCCTCTTCAATTTGGTGCCCTTTAATAACACAAAACAAAAACTCTATACCAAGGCCTACTCCATAAGAAACCATAACCATGGGAATTACCTTTATAGCACCAAATAAGAATTGCTCAAAGAATATTGCGTCTATTCCGATTGCATTAAAGTGATGGTATCCGACATTCCACATCCCAAAAAGAAGAGTGGGTATTAATGCAGTAATCACCGTATTCATCGTGCGCTTTAAATCTACCCCATCTCGTATATGGGCTTTTCCATCGGCCGGATGGCCGGGTGTAAATAAAAAGGTGTAAAAACCGTCATATACCGGCCAGTACTTCTCTAATTTAGATCCCTCTTTAAATAATGGGTGAACATTATTGTCAACGAATTGGTGTAAAGCTTTCATTGGAAATTGAATAGTTTATCGTTTGAATTAACTTCGTACTAATTTAGCCTACTTCGGATCGCAACAGATTTAGTCCGTCACGCACGATATTTTGAACATTTATTTTAGAGGTACAAACCACTTCACACAGAGCAAAATCTTCCTCTACCAGCTCATACAATCCTAATTTCTCCATGGCATCTATATCTTCGTTCAAGATGGCCTTCAGTAGTTGTACTGGAAATATGTCAAAAGGAAATACTTTTTCGTATTCCCCACTTACCACAAATGCCCGGTGTTCTCCGTGATTATTTGTATCCAAGTCGTATTTCACTTGGCCTAATTGTCGCATAAACCACGAAGGCAGTGCTCTGGAAATACTGAACTTGTTTGGTTTGGGAATAAGCCAACCAAATAACTCTGGCTCAACGCCTTCTCGAATAGCTGTTATTTGGCGCTCATAAAATCCCATATACCCATCTTCTTCTATCTTTGTGCCTGTTAACACATTACCTGAAATAATTCGGACAGGAACATCATCAGATAAATTGTTCTCTAAAAGCTCCTTTACGCAGGCTCCTATAACCGTTTGGATATAGCGTCGCTCATTAATTTCCTTGCCTGATAAAGCCACAACCGTACGCGCATTATACGTTCCTGTCAAAAATAGATGCCCCAATATGACTACATGCTCAGGTGCAATCGTCCACACATGCTCACCTTTATCTATGGGATCTAAATGATGTATGTGAACACCTACTAAACCGGCAGGATGCGGCCCTTTGTACTTGGTAACTTTAACTCCTCTAACCGAAGCCAAAGTTTTACCCGTTGGTTTAGATTCACTAAGCCCTAAGTGCACTGGACCATCCGTCAATTTTGCAAGAGCATCTACCCCTGCTTGAAACTCTTTTTCCTGGCCCTCTAAAATTATCCCCATATCAGGTGCTAAGGGCGCCGTATCAAATCCAGAAATAAAAATTGCTTTAGGCGTTATTTCTGGATTTGCTGCAACGTTATACGGCCGTTGTTTAAGCATAGGCCAAACTCCACTCTGGAGCATTTTTTCGATAACAGCGTCGCGATCTATGCTATGCGGGTCTACCGCACCAAAATCTTCGAACTTAGTTTTTTTATCCGCTAACACCCGTACTTCTAATATTCTTCGTTGGGCGCCTCGAACGATAGCAACCACTTCACCACTCACGGGAGAGCAAAATTTCATTGCCTCTACATCTTTGTTATAAAGAAGAGGCGAACCCGCTTTTACCTCATCACCTTCTTTGACGGACAACTTGAATCGAACGCCTTGGAAATCAGAGGGTTTAAGAGCTGCAGTGGAGATGGAATGAGGGGTGCCTAGTTCAGGATTGGTTTCCCCTACGAGATCAATATTGACGCCTCGCTTAATCGTAACTACGTTTGACATGTATGCAATTCTGATGGTCAGTTAATACGTAAAACCAAGTGGTTTACAACAATTTTGTATCTGATTACCTAAAATAAGACCTAAAGATAATAATTTTCGATGGTGTTTTTTCGGTCTTTTATAACTTTTTATCGGAAAAATTACCCCTGGCTTAATTCTATTCCAGGCCAAAGCCTAAGATGGGCTTATCTCAGTAGATTTATCTCAACAACATTGCATCGCCAAAAGAGTAAAACCTGTACTCAGAAGCTATGGCATGAGCATATATACGATGCATTTCTTCCAGACCCACGAAGGCAGCTACCAACATGAGAAGGGTACTTTTTGGAAGATGAAAATTGGTGATTAGTGCATCAACCGCTTGGTAATGGTACCCTGGCGTAATAAAAATATCCGTGCTACCGCTTCCCGCTTCAAATTTTCTATTAGCCACAGATTCAACATCCATAGTTAATACTACCACCGACTCTAAAACCCGAACACTGGTAGTGCCCACCGCCGTAATATGGGGTGTATTATTCAATCGCTCAACGACCTCTTCAGGTAAAAAATACCTCTCTTCATGCATAATATGCTCTTGAATTCGCTCGGTCTTAACGGGTGCAAAGGTACCCATGCCCACATGTAACGTGAGTTCTTCAACAGAAATACCAGAATCAGCAATACGCTGCATTAATTCTGGGGTAAAGTGCAAGCCTGCAGTAGGCGCCGCCTTGCTTCCCTCATCTTTGGCATAAACGGTTTGATACTCCTCTGATAACGCTTCGTTTTGTGCAATATAAGGAGGTAAAGGGGTATGCTTAAATGGCGCAAAAACTGCGTCGCTAAGTGAATGAGAAAGTTTCAATATCCGAAGTCCATCTTCGGTTATTGAGAGCACCTCGGCATGAAGGTTCTGTGCCAACAGTACTCTTTTTCCCATTTTAAACTTTTTTCCAGGTCTAACCATTGCCAGAACCTGATACGCACCTAACGTATCCAACACAAAAATTTCTGTTTTTCCACCCTCAAACAATAAACGGCATTTTTCGACCCGTGAATTATTTAAGACCAGTTTGGTATCCGCCTCTAGCAAGCTATCTAATTCGTAAAAGTAGCGATCTTGAATACGTTGAGTTGCACGGTCATACACCAACAATTTGGCGTGATCTCTAGGGTGGGCCGGCTCTTGTGCAATCAGTCGCTCCGGTAATTCGAAATCAAAATCGTGTATTCCTAAACTCATACAAAAAGCAGCTTATCAGGCGCTAGATTCAGAGACTTTTTGATACGTCAATATAGAAGCTATTTTTTTCGTTAAACCTTCTGGTCCTATGCCCACTTCATCGTGTAGTTCACGCTGGGTTCCATGTTCGATAATTCTATCTGGCAAACCCATGATGTGCAGCCTAGGTGGATGATTTTTATTTTCATAGGCCGATATATCCGCTATAGAATCCATGTCTAATGTAGCATAATATTCAGCGACTGCACTTCCAAACCCACCTACCACCGCTGCATCTTCCAATGTAATAACGTGGTCAAATTTCATTGCAATTTCGTTGAGTAATTGTATATCTAAAGGTTTAGCGTATCGCATATCATAATGCGCAATGTGAATCCCCTCGGCAGCATATGCCTCACAAACTTGAATAGCATATTTACCAATAGGACCAAATGTTGCTATAGCAACGATCTCGCCATCCTTAATTTTTTTGCCTTTACCAATGGGCATTGACTCAAAATGCTCTCTTACAATCATGCCGGTTGATGCTCCTCTTGGATAGCGAATAGCCCATGCCGCTTCATCATACTCTGATGCGGTAAACATCATATCTCTGAGATCCTGCTCATTCAATGGCGAAGAAATAATCAAATTCGGAATCGAACGTAAATAACTTATGTCATAAGCCCCATGATGTGTTGGTCCGTCAGCACCCACCACGCCCGCGCGATCAATACAAAAAACAACGGGTAGTTTTTGAATAGCTACATCATGAACCAATTGATCAAAACCACGTTGTAAAAAGGTAGAATAAATGGCACAAATAGCTTTTTTACCCTGAGCTGCTAAACCTGCCGCAAATGTAACGGCGTGTTGTTCCGCTATGCCAACATCGAACGCTCGATCTGGAAAAGCGTGCATCATAGGCAGCAAACTAGAACCACTTGGCATGGCCGGTGTCATGCTAACGATTTGTTCGTTTTTTTGAGCTAGTTGAACTAACGCCTCGCCAAATACATCTTGATACTTTGGGGCTTTCACATTCACCGATGGTGTAGCTAATGATTTACCCGTTATTTTGTCAAACGGTGAACTTTGAGCATGCCACTTAGTTTGCTCTCTCTCAGCAGGTGCAAAACCTTTACCCTTGACAGTAACTACATG
The DNA here is from genome assembly GCA_002323515.1 of Balneolaceae bacterium UBA1514. Lineage (GTDB taxonomy): Bacteria > Bacteroidota > Rhodothermia > Balneolales > Balneolaceae > UBA1275. The sequence continues at coordinate 8,790 of DCQQ01000018.1, forward strand.
CAGAAGCTTGGGTCCTTTAACATTTTTCAAGTCTTCAAGCGTTTTTCTAAGACCATCAACATCATGACCATCAATAGGCCCATAATATTTGAAGCCAAAAGAACGGAACAAGGACCCTGGAGTTACCGCCGCGGTAATGGCCGACTCTAAACGTGAAGCTATTTTACGCATGGTATCACCGGCCGCCTTAAAATGTCCTAACAGGTCATAAATTTCGTCTCGAACCCTGTTAAACGTTTTACTGCTGGTTATATCCGCTAAATATTCGTTCAAAGCACCCACATTGGGATCAATGGACATATTATTGTCATTGAGTATGACTAACACATCTTTATTCATGAACCCAGCGTTATTAAGCGCTTCAAAAGCTTGCCCACCAGTCATTGCGCCATCGCCGATAACAGCGACTACTTTATTACCTGTACCATCAAGGTCATTTGCTACTGCCATACCAAGGGCAGCTGAAATGGAAGTAGACGAGTGACCTACTCCAAATGCATCATGCTCACTTTCCGAACGCTTCGGAAAACCCGATAGACCTTCATAGGTACGGTTTGTATGAAATTGATCTCTTCTACCCGTCAGAATTTTATGCCCGTATGCTTGGTGTCCAACATCCCAAATAATACTATCATTAGGTGAATTGTAGACATAATGCAATGCAACTGTTAATTCAACCACACCCAGAGAGGCTCCAAAATGACCTCCATGCACCGAGACTGTATCTATTATAAATTGACGTAATTCGTCTGAAACTTCTCGCAACTGTGTCATTGAGAGCTTTTTTAGATCCGCAGGCGATTGAATATTCTTTAATAAGGGACCCGCTGAAGAAACAGACACTAAAGACTCGTTATTCACTGTATGATTGGTTGAATCCATGGTTTAACCCAGAAATTAATTCGAACTAGATTGAACCTCTTGAATTTTTAACTCTGCTTTATCTAATAAATCAGAGCATTTTTTTGAGAGTTCAACCCCTTTTTGATACAGTTCAATAGACCTTTCCAAAGACACATCATCTTTTTCCAACTCTTGAACTATATGTTCCAATTCTTTTAAAGCTTGTTCAAAGCTTGGTCGTTCCCTTTCTGTGTTATTTTCTACATTCATTTCTTGCATAGTTACAAAATACCACCTATTCCTCTAAAGAAAAAACGAGGGATTCTTCCCTCATAAATTCATTAACTAACTAATCGGAAATTAAAACTCATGCCATAAACACTATCTAAGATACTGCTTTATAGTACTTAAGCGAGGCGGAGCCCCCAGAGGTTCTGGCTTTTAGTCCTGGGTTACCTTTTTAGCACATATTGATCCTCCGCTAGTAGCTACTTCGGCTTGGCCTTCGATATTTTCAAGTCGTATTACCCAGCTTGATGTACGAGTATACTGGTTTCCAGCTAGGTTTTTAGTACTAATGGAACCCCCTGAAGTTCTGGCATTGAGCTCTGTATTAACCGGCGTTTCAATTTCAAAAGCAATACTCACGTTATTACCACCTCGTAACCACCCCATATTACTTTCTTTTTCAGCTTTTGCCACTATTTTGCCCTGAATTTCTTCTATAGTTATAAACCCGTTATCTAAATTTGCATTTTGAGGATCTCCTTCCATTCACGTAAACAATCGCGTTTACGGTAACCTTAGTCGTTTTTTTCTAATTACTTCGATTCGTCCACCACTCGTAGACACTTCCACCTCGGCATAATCACATACAGTAAAATCTTGTGAGGCATACGGTGATTGAGCAAAAGCTAGATGCGAGAAGCTCACAAAAAATAGGTCTAATACAGGGGGGGGAAATATGCTTGATCGTTCTAACTGTGTCAGGTTTTTGAGGTTGGAGATGCATAATCTTGGTGTTTATAGGGTTTCTTTGAGGTCATTTGGCCGTAACTTTTTAGCCTTTTTTGCTATGCTGTTATGTAGCTATTTCGTTCTTCTTTATTCTTTGACTTATTCTTGTGTTTATAAGCGTTTACTAAAGCTTTGGCTCCTCAAATCTGCTTTAGCTGGAAGCTTAAGTGCCTAAATATGCACTCATAAGTGGACACATGAAACAGTACGGAATGAATAGAAATAGGTTACTGTTAGGTGGATAATTTAAACGAAACTCGTACCTTTGCTAATCCTATATCTGTTTGTGCTTAAGATCAATTGGTTAGTTTTCCCTCACTCCTCGTCATTAACAATTAATTGGAAGTTAAAAAGCCTTACTTATCTCTATGAAATTACCGTTTGTTTTTGCTAAGCGATTTGTTGCTGGCGAAGAATTTATATCAAGCGTACCCGCTGCTAAACAACTTAATCAAGCCCATCATCAGCTTACCCTTGATTTGCTTGGAGAAAATGTACCCTCTCGTTCACAGGCTGACCACAATGTAGAGGCCTACATTAACGTACTCAAAGGGATTGAGCAACACAAATTATTGAGTGGAATCTCTATCAAGTTAACCATGCTTGGATTAGATATTGATGTGGAGTATTGTGCAGATAATCTGTTTACTCTAATGGAACATGCACGATCACAAAATCAATTTGTTCGAATTGACATGGAGGGCAGTGCATATACCGAACTTACCTTGGATTTGTTCAAACGAGCTCATGCCAAATACGGCGCTCAACATGTAGGTACCGTAATTCAAGCGATGCTGCATAGAAGTAAGGAGGATATTGCTGAATTAGCTGGTTTAGGGGCAGACGTTCGGCTAGTAAAAGGAGCGTACAAAGAGTCTAGATCAAGAGCCTATCAGCAAATGTCCAATATTCGAGAGGCCTTTAATGTGTATGCAGAAGTGCTGATTAATAACACTTCTTTTCCACGATTTGGCACCCACGATGACCAACTTATCCGTGCGGTTAGATCCTACTTAGCAGACCATGATATCCCCTCTTCTAGGGTTGAATTTCAAATGCTTTACGGCTTGCGAGAACAAGGCTTAATTGATCTCAACAGGCTTGGTTATCCTACACGGGTATATATGCCTTTTGGTACGGATTGGTTTCCATATTTTAGCAGAAGATTAGCCGAGAGAAAAGAAAATATTTGGTTTGTTATTAGTACTTTATTTAAGCATTAACAATAAAACAAGCAAGACAGTCCTGTTTCACTAAGGCGGGATTATGAAAATCCCATATAGGTACTTTCGTTCGTTACACATTGATTTCTTCACAACTACTTGTATGATTAGGGTCCCCCTTGTCATAACTATTCTTATAGCTGTGATAGGTGCTAGCTAACTTCCGCTCATAGGTACGCTTCATGCGGACTCGGCTTCTGTTATAACTTGGCTAAAGGGCATGGCAGACCACCCCACTCTACAAAGCGGCAGTGGGCGGGAACGTTATCGCCAACGCTATAAGTCGACCAAAAAATGGTGGGATTTTGTTCAAACTAGTCGGTTTCCTGTTGTTTTATCCGAAGTTCCTGTAGATTAATGGTGTTATCTTTATAGTATTGACATAAACCAGGTGTACTAATTTAACCCTCAATCAACCTAACCTCCTACCTTATGCCAGATTCTGCTCCTTTCCGTGCTTGGGATGAATATTCCAAATATAGCCCTGATGAGATGCGAGCACGGTCTAATGATTTTTATAAACTTGTAAAAAAAAGACGGAGTGTTCGGGCTTTTTCGTCGGAAAAAGTCCCGTTGGAAGTACTCGATGCGTGTATAAAAAGTGCTGGAACAGCTCCTAACGGGGCGAATAAACAACCCTGGCACTTTGTAGTGGTTACCGATTCTCAGGTCAAAAAAAAGCTTCGGATTGCGGCTGAAAAAGAAGAACATTTGTTTTATAATGGACGAGCTACTCAGGACTGGTTACAAGATCTTGAAGCCTTTCAAACTACCGAGGAGAAGCCATTTCTAGAGGAAGCACCTGCACTCATTGCTGTTTTTAGTGCGAGTTATGCCCATAAAGTTGGCGGCGCTAAAGAAAAGCATTATTACGTGAAAGAATCGGTTGGAATTGCCACCGGTATTCTTATCACCGCCTTGCATAATGCGGGACTCGCCACCCTAACACACACACCTAGCCCTATGGGGTTTTTGAATGAAGTGCTTAACAGACCTTCCAATGAAAAGGCGTTTTTATTATTGGTTTGTGGGTTTCCAAGAGAAGGGGTAAAAGTGCCGGAGATTCAAAAAAAGTCCTTAGATGAAATTAGAACGATTATCTAGGAATATAGTGGTTCGTCTGAGATTCGTTGCGACGGCCAACTGGCACTCATCAACCAGTTAAATCTGTACATAATACAAGCGTATGAAAGAGAAAAGCACCACCACCAAACTAACATTGCGCCGGGAATTGAGTGAGTGGGGAATCATTATTGCTGTCTGGCTTATTTTGTATATCGGAGGGTGGCATACCAAGGTGATTGGATTTGCACAACGCATACTACTTAGTATGCATATCATTCAACCCAAAATAACAGATGCTGATATCCAAAATTATGACGATTTACCCGCTAATTTTGAACTGGCCAACTATAATTTCTATCTAAGTGATGAGCTTGGCGATCCTGTGTCGTTGGCCGGTTTTAAATGTAAAACTATATTCATGAACTACTGGGCTACTTGGTGTCCACCTTGCATAGCCGAAATGCCCAATATTCAGGCTCTATATAAGGATAAGACTCGAACCGCGGGAACCAAAGAACAGGTCGTTTTCATGATGGTTTCACTGGACGAAGACCCTAAGAAGGCACTGACTTTTATTGAGCGTAAAGGATACAATATACCGGTTTACTTTCCGCGCTCCCGAAAACCTCCTATTTATGATACCTCCGTCGTACCGACGACCTATGTAATTAATAGCAATGGATACATTGTCATGAAAAAAAAAGGCATGGCGCAATATAACACGCAACACTTCAAAGACTTTTTACAGAATTCCTCTGACTATTCCATGGATGCAGAAAGCCTATCGGACCAAAAGGCAGTACATTAATGCAATTAGTACAGGACATAAAAGTAACGCCCTGGGTGTACGATCATTCTGAACCAAAAGCTCGATTTACTTTGGGTAGGAAAGGAACTCGCCCTTTTGTGTGTTTTGGGGTAAATCCAAGCACGGCCACTCCAGAGCGCCTAGACCCTACTGTCGCCTCGATTGCTAGATTTGCTGAGGAACACGGATATGATGGCTGGTTGATGTTGAACCTGTACCCTCAAAGAGCCACCAATCCTGATAAAATGCATAAAAGATTTCAGCTGGTACTTCATCAAGAAAATGTACACTGGATTCGACATTATTTGTACGAATTTAGTCAACAATCACGGGTTCATGTATGGTGTGCATGGGGGGCTTTAATAGAAAAACGCCCTTATTTACTTCGATGTTTATCGGATATTCACGATGCGATTAAGGATTTGAGCCCTCATTTTTATACTAGAGGGACTCATTCAAAAAATGGCCATCCACATCATCCATTGTACCTTCGTAAGAACGCGCCATTGGAGAATTTTGACCTAGGTGACTATCTACAAAAAGCCTTGAACCGTTAAGAATGCTTGTAGATTCAAACCAAATACACAATGATTACAATGTTTGATTTAGCAATTGCTAGGATAAAGGCTTCATACGAGATAGTGATAGGGCCTGAAGCATCCATTTTGGTAGTGATTTTTCGGGATCTCTCTTGGTCATATCCACAAACAGGCCAAACTTTTTAGCGATTGGAACCTTATGAGTTTCTACAAACTCAATTAACGTCCCATCTGGATCTTCAATGTAGGTAAATCGGCCTGCTGCTTCTCCCATATCAAAACTACTCGCACTATCGACAGTAAAGGAATATCCTTTCGACTCACACTCCTCTTTAAGTGCGTCCATTCCTTGAACGTCGAAGCAAAGGTGAATAAATCCTGGATCTCCCCAATATCGGTTATGGAATAATTTTTTTGGGGGGCTTAGTTTGGCCTCGGTATCGATGCGTTGAACCAACTCAATTTCAGTTGGTCCAAAAAGTGCACTGAATCCCCCTTTTCTGGGCTTTGAATGTCGAACTAAGCATCGTCGATAGTAAACATCTGCCCCATTAAGCCCTTCAAAATCATCGCAAATCCCTTCCTCATCATAGATAACAGTATCGTATCCAAGAATATCTCGATAAAGAGTTAGGGATCGATCTATATCCGTCGAGCCAATCAGCGCACCGGTCACCCCCCCTGTGAGCATTCGCTCTTTTTTCCGAAAAAAAGATTGCCCCTGAATGACCTGAAAAAGATTCCCATGAAGATCTTTAACGAAAAAATGTGGTTCTCCTATTAGATTATTGCACAGTGAGGTGACCACATTTAAGCCCTTCATATTGAACTCTTCGTAGCTCTTTTGAACGTCCACGCTTTTAATTTTTGCGGCGTTAATACCAAGATCGCCTAAGTAAACTTCTCCTTCCATTGCAGTAGGTCTTCGAGAGGTATATTGCCATATTTCAAAGCCTCCTCCACCGCGCATACTTAAGCTTAGGATGGCCCGGCGATCATGAGGCTTACCACCTGTGTAAGGGAGCATGAGATCAGCCGTCGCTTCGTCGTCAAATACTTGAATATCCATGCCAAAATGGCGCCGATACCACTCTGTCGTTTGTACTACATCCGTGTTTCCGATACCAATTTGTTGAATACCGGAGATTACTTTAGGGCGATTCATAGCTAGTTTTAGATATAATTTATGTGTGTTTTGATTTTTGTTTCCTTGAAATAAATTCTCTTGGTGTTAAGCCCGTTTCGGTCTGGAAGGCTCGATAAAAGGTGATACGGTTTCTATACCCTCTCATCAACAAGACCTAATCTATTTGTACGTCTTACTCAAGCATGATTTTTTGGGATGCATAAATAGGAATACCGGTAAAAATACTATTGCAATAAAATACTTTCCCAACTCCAATAAAACAATTCTTTAGCTAAGACCAATAATGAGCACTTATTTTGTTAAGAGCCGCTACGAATGTAGCCTCAAACAACTATATACTATAAAGCACCTTAATTCTAAGCAAAACGATCTGCCAATCGGTTAATTAGGTAACCCGACTCTTCTAGTGCCTTGGTCGCAAATGATCCAAAAAAATCAGTAACCTGTTCAAACTCTTTAACAAACCCTTCACGATCATTGTTTTTTACCATCTCCGCTAGTAGTGCATGATGTTCAAAAAATCTAAGTAATAGGGCTCGTCTTTCGTCATTAGAAAAAACAATATCTGCATATAATTCCGCGCTTTGTGCAAAGATTCTTCCCGTCATCATGAGCTCGGCGCGATAAATGGGAGACGAATAATCCAACATATCATTGGGATTAAGATCATAATGCTTCATAAAAGAGCCATGCAATAAAGCAACAAAATGTCGCAAGCCTTGAACCAAATGCATCACATGATCGTGTTTTTCGGCCTCCGCCTCAATTAACCTTATGCCCCAAAGTTCACATTGTTCTAAAAACCATTGGCTTTGCTCGGTCTGCTGTACCGGACACGCCACCATAAGTTGTTTAGAGAGATTCTCTACATCAGGGCCGTGCATTGGATGCAAACCCAAAATAGGACCGGTATGAATGGCTTTCATCTGATCTATAGGTCGCTGTTTATTTGAGGTGAAATCAGCCAAAATTACATGTTTTGGAAGCCTTCCCTCTAACCTCTGAATAACTGATTCTGTCACATGAATTGGAACCGTAATAATAACCATATCGGCTGTCTCTAGGGCTTCATCTAATTCATACCAGTTACTTTTATCTATACTAGTTGTCTTGTGTCCGGTTTGATCTGAAATACGCTTGTACAACTTACCCATACCGCCGTCGCCCCCAATATAAATGATATGTTTAGCCTCTTGGGTAGACCTTGGGAATGCCGCTTCAGATTGACGCTGCCTTGAAGAACCCATAATTAAGCGTAAAAAATCCTCTGCCCAGGTGGGGTCTATTCCCCTTTCCTGAGCTAATTCCTTAAAGGCAGCCGTCTTTTCCTGTTCTCGTTTAGGAACGAAAACAGGTAACTGATGCACTAATTTTGTTTCCGTAACTTGTTTAACGATATGTCCGCGCTCAACCAATAGATCAAGTATTTGCTGATCTATTGAATCTATTTGATCGCGAAAAACTTCTAGATTTTTGTTTTTATATGGCATACAGTTTCTTCCACTCTAGTTCTAAACTCTCGCTATAATACGCCATGTGTATCTGATTTACCAATTCTTATACAATGAATTTATCCTGTGGGACACTTGTTAAAGAAAAAGGCCTTACCTTTATTTAATTAGTTTATCACATGTCTGAATTCAAGCTTCAATCCCCTTTTAACCCAGCAGGCGACCAGCCTCAGGCAATCAAAGAATTGACCGAGGGAATTCTAGCAGGCGACCGTTTTCAAACTCTTTTAGGGATTACTGGATCCGGAAAAACACGAACCGTAGCCAGTGTAATTGAACAGGTTCAACGACCTACCTTAGTCATGAGCCACAACAAAACTTTGGCCGCGCAGCTATTTCGCGAACTAAGTGATTTTTTCCCCGAGAACAGGGTCGAGTTTTTTATTTCCTATTACGATTACTATCAACCCGAGGCATACATCTCTTCGCAAGATAAGTTCATCGAAAAAGATTTATCCATAAACGAAGAAATCCAGCGCCTTAGGTTGCGCGCCACCAGCTCATTACTTTCCGGACGCCGCGATGTCATTATCGTTTCGTCAGTGAGTTGCATTTATGGCATTGGTTCTCCCTCAGAATATGAAAAACTCATCATCACCTTAACCGTTGGGACAGAAATTCCCCGTAATACCTTACTCTATGACTTAGTAGATCTCCATTACACCCGAAAGGATAATGATTTTCACCGCGGTGTTTTTAGAGTTCGCGGCGACGTGGTTGATGTGTTTCCGGCCTATTCTGACGAGGGTTTACGTATTGCTTTTTGGGGCGATGAAATCGAACAAATGTCAATTTTTAATGTTGAAACCGGCTCAATCGTGGAGCAAGTTCAAGAATTCCGGATATATCCTGCTTCCCATTATGTTACTTCGAAAGGTCGGCAAGAAGAGACTATAAAAGCTATTAGAGCTGAGTTAACCGAACGGGTCGATGAGCTTTTGGACCTTGATAAGTACCTGGAAGCTAAAAGGCTTGAACAAAGGACTCTGTTTGACTTAGAAATGATCCAAGAAATAGGGTATTGTAGTGGAATTGAAAATTATTCTAGGCATTTAAGCGCACGAAAGCTAGGTGAACGGCCTTATTGTCTCATTGATTATTTCCCGGAAGATTTTTTACTGGTAGTGGATGAAAGCCATCAAACCGTGCCACAAATAAATGCCATGTATGGCGGGGATCGTTCTCGAAAAACTGAATTGGTCGAACATGGTTTCCGATTACCCTCGGCGTTGGATAACCGGCCCTTAACCTTTCAAGAATGGGAGAGAATGATTAATCAAGCCATTTTTGTAAGTGCTACACCCTCAGATTATGAATTGGTAAAAAGCGATGGTGTATTTACTGAACAAATTATCCGGCCTACTGGTTTAATGGAGCCTGTTTTAGAGGTAAGGCCGCTTGGAAATCAAATAGACGATCTTTTAGAAGAAATTCGTCTACGTGTTGCAAAAAAAGAACGCGTCTTGGTAATCACTCTAACGAAAAGACTTTCTGAAGAGTTAAGCGCATACTTGAAAGAAATAGGTATTAGCGCCGCTTACATGCATAGCGAACTTGATGCTCTTGAACGAATAGAGGTTTTATACAAGTTTCGTAGAGGTGATTTTGATGTACTGGTGGGAATAAACCTTTTAAGAGAAGGTATTGATATTCCAGAATTAAGCTTAGTGGCTATCATGGATGCTGATAAAGAAGGCTTTTTGCGTTCTGAAACCTCTCTATTTCAGATTGTTGGGAGGGCTGCGAGAAATGTAGGTGGTAGAGCCATTATGTATGCTGATAAAATAACAGAAAGCATGCGTAAAGTGATTGAAGAAACAGATCGGCGGCGAGAAATCCAAATGGCCTACAATGAGAAACATGGAATCACTCCAGAAACCATACAAAAAGAGCTTAAACCGTTGGTTGACCCTGCCCTTATTTCCACCCAAAAAGTAGACTTTTCTAAAGAAGCAGAAGCAGCAGCCCAGTCCGATTACATGGAAAGTATTAGAGTTGATGATAAAGGGCTATCTTATAAAGCCAATACCGCCATGAATGAAGTTCATTTTGAGTCAAAGGATAAGCTTTTAGACCACTTAAGAATGACTATGCTACATGCGGCAAAAAATATGGAATTCGAGGAGGCTGCTAGAATTCGAGACCAAATTGGCAAATTGGAAGAAGAGCTATAGTTTTTTTGTAGAATGTATTACTGGTCTCTTACTCAACTTTCCATTGGGATGCGAATAACCCTAGTTTTTTACACAAACAGGACAGCTCTGCTAGCTCAGCATATTCCAAGCAACTGAAAAGTTCCGAAATTCTTTGTAAATGTCCTGGAAACACATCTTCAATCAAGCGTTTCCCATCAGCCGTAAGAGTAATGGTGTGTGAGCGTTTGTCATTTTGGTCTTTAGCCTTAGTTACCCAACCCTGCTTTTCTAAATTGACGATAACCATGGTAATGTTACCGCCCGATTTTAAAATTTTCTCTCCAAGGCTTCGCTGATTCAACGGCCCCAAATGGTATAAGGCCTCTAACACACCAAATTGACTTTCTGTTAATTTATAATCGGCTAAACTTCTCGATAATTGCTGATGTAGGGTATTACTCGCCCTTGTTAACTTTATAAAAGCATTGAGTGTGGCTATTTCGTTAGGGCTTCCTTTATAATGAGTAGGCATGTTAGAACCGGTAGGTTACGGTTACTGGAGCATGATCCGACATATCCCACTTTGATTCAATTTCTGCCTCTAAGATTCTTTGAGTCATCGCCTCACTCACCATGTGATAATCTATCCTCCACCCTTTATTTCTGGCTTTGGACCCCGCCCTGTAACTCCACCAGGAGTAGGTGTCTCTAAGAGTGGGGTATATTTCCCGGAAGGCGTCTGCATAACCTTTTGATAAAAGTTGTGTCACCCATGAACGCTCTTCTGGCAGAAAACCTGACGTATTATGCTGTTTGTCTGGATTATGAATATCAAAATCCAAGTGACAGATATTAAAATCACCCGTGATTATCGTAGGTTTCCCGTCCTCTTTAAGAGCCATGGCAAAATCCATAAAATAACTCAAGAACTCCATTTTCATATCTTGTCTTACATCGCCTGTCGTTCCACTTGGGAAATAAGAGGAAACCAATCTAAACTCATCATATTCTGCTGTCAACACCCTGCCCTCCTCATCAATCCAATCTACCCCTATGCCATAGTGTATAGTATTGGCCGGTGAAATGCTAAATATGGAAACTCCTGAATAGCCTTTTTTTTGGGCTATTTGATGGTATTGAATATAATTCAGCTCAGCTAATTCTTTTGGCATATCCTTTTCACTTGAGCGCATTTCTTGAAAACAGATAAGGTCTGGAGCGGTCTCATTTATCCATGTGAGTAGCCCTTTTTTAGTGGCTGCACGAATTCCATTCACATTATATGAGGCTATTTTGAGATCTGCCATTTTAATCGCTTTTTAGCAGAGCAAATTTTCTCTTACCTACTTTCAACATCTGCTCATTCCCCTCTTCGGCTATAAAACTATAGTTAATATCCATGATCTTTACGTCATCCAAACTAACTCCACCTTGTTTTATTAATCGTTTTGCCTCACCATTACTTGGGGAAAATTTTAGGCCCGATATGATTTCGAGAATTTGGTATTCTTGTCCGCCTTTCAGCTTATACTCTGGAGCGTCATCTGGGACCTTTTTTTGAATGATGGTTGTTTCAAAATGGTGCCTGGCCCTTTCCGCCGCTTCTTTACCGTGATACATCTCTACTAGGGTGTACGCTAGATCATGTTTGGCATTTCGTGGGTCAACTTCAATCTTCTGTTTTACGGCTGGTAAATCTACGTTGGGTATATCCGTAGTCAACTCAACGTACGTGTAGATAAGGTTATCCGGAATAGATAGGGATTTCCCATACATTTCGTTGGGGTGTTCATTAATGCTAATATAGTTATCGTATGATTTGGACATCTTTGCGGTACCGTCTGTGCCAACCAGTAATGGCATCATTAAACAGACTTGAGGGTTTAAACCACGTTCTTTTTGTAAATTTCGACCAACCAATAAGTTGAATTTTTGATCCGTGCCACCTAGTTCTATGTCGTTTTCTAAGTGAACAGAATCTTGGCCTTGAGCTAGTGGGTATAAAAACTCGTGAAGTGAAATCGGCTCATTCTTTGAAAATCTATTTGAGAAATCGTCCCGCTCAATCATTCGAGCAACGGTCATTTTTGAGCTCAAATGGATTACATCCATAAAAGACATTGGTCCTAACCAATCTAAATTATTCACTATCTGAAGCCGATTGGTATCCAATATTTTTTTTGCTTGATCAATATAGCTTTGAGCGTTCAACGCTACCTCTTCTTTTGTAAGTGGTGGTCTTGTCGTGTTTTGCCCTGTTGGATCTCCAATCATTGCTGTAAAACCACCAATAATTAAAATGGCTTCATGACCTAAATCTTGAAACTGACGTAGCTTGCGCAAAATTACGGAGTGCCCTAAATGTAAATCTGGCCTTGTTGGGTCTACTCCGAGTTTTACCTTTAAGGGTGTAGATATTTCAATCGATTTGCTTAGTTTTTCTTTTAACTCTTCCTCTGGAAGAATGTCAACCGCACCTCGTTTGATTAGTGCTAATTGTTGTTCAACTGGTAAAACGCTCATTGTACGGATTATGGATTAATCACCGGTAATTTATCCACCGGTTTATAGTTTTCTAATGTTTTACGAATAGTGTCTTTAAAATTCTCTGCACCCGGGTAAACGGCGGTAATTGCATTGTAGCTAACTGGAGCTGCCTGAATTACATAGGGAAAAAGTATGGATTGTTCCCTAAGTTCTTCTCGAGGAACCTGAAACCCTGCTAATAATAAAAAAATCGCACTCATAAGTATTGCGCCTTTGAGCATACCAAATAAAGATCCTAAGAATCTATTCACGGTGCCGAGTTTTACAGCATCTAACCACTTTCGTGTCCAATATGCTATTAAAGAAACCATAGATAAGACTATAATGAATAATAGAGCGCCAGCTAGAAAGGGAATAAAGCTTTGGGTACCATCTTCAAATAATTCGGCCACATAGGTTGCTGCAATATCCATGTAGTTAAAGGTTATATAAACCGCCAATACCAAACCAACAATATTCAATATTTCTTTAACTATACCATTAACTGCGCCTTTATAAGCTAAAAAAAGTAGGGGTAAGCCTATAAATATATCTACTATATATTCCATACAAACTCCATTAATTAATTAGCGATAGGTGTTAATTCTCTAATCTCTGCTTTACTAGCTTGTTAACCAAAGAACCGTCAGCCTTACCCTTGAGTTGACCCATTATTGGTCCCATTACTTTGCCAATATCTTGTATATCTGCGGCGCCAACCTTATTTATTTGGTTATCAATAAGCTCAATGATTTCATCTTCTGACATAGGCGCAGGTAAATATGACTCTATTATTTCTAACTCTATTTTTTCTACTTCTACTAAATCCAATCGATTTCCAGCGGTGTATTGAACTATTGATTCTTTACGTTGCTTGGCTGCTTTTGTTAGGACCGCAAGTGCGTCTTCATTCGAAAGCTCTGCTTTACCTCCCGAACGTTGTTCAATTTCTTTCTCAAGTAATTTAGCTTTTAGGCTTCTAAGCACTTGTAAGCGCGTCGAATCTTTTGCTTTCATCGCTGTAATTAGATCGGCTAATATGGTCTCTTTAACGTTCATCGATTACTTGAATTTATCATTATTTAGTTTGGCTGCATGTCAACTATCTTATTCTCCTAAAAAATAGGCAAAAAAAAAGGTTATGCAATCAAATGCATAACCTTTTTAATAATGTCGGAGAAACAGGATTAAGATTTGTTCTTAGACAAAAATTCTACCACATTTTCTTGGTCTATCATAACCTCTTTGTAGCTATATTTTCCACTATCGTTTTTGGTAGAAACAACTACCTTTGCCATTTTACGAGCAGAGGCTTTTTGTTGTATTGCTTCTGAACCGAATACTTGCTTTTTTGCCATGGTTTTATGTTATTTAATTTCTTTGTGAAGGGTATGCTTACGCAGAACAGGATTATACTTCTTCATTTCCATGCGCTCAGTTTGGGTTCTTCTATTTTTTGTAGTGACATATCGAGAACTACCTGGCTTCTCTGTACACTCTAAAATAACTTGTACTCTATTACCTTTTGCCATCTTTTATACCTTTTTAAGTAAGGTTCCTCTTCGGCGTGCATCTTTTAATACAGCCGAAATACCTTTTTTATTGATGGTGCGAAGGGTCTTTGCGGACACTTTTAAAGTAACCCATCGATCTTCTTCTGGAAGATAGAAGCTCCGTTTCTGTAAATTTAAATGAAAGCGGTGTTTGGTTTTATTATTCGCCTTTGACGAACGATAACCGTTCATTGCTTTTCTTCCTGTAATATCGTCTCTTCGCGACATGTTTTTATTTCTATAATTTTTTGAGATAGACACCAAAGATAGAGCTATAAAATTCAAAAAACAACGAATTTTAGGGTAAAAAACACAAA
>DCQQ01000018.1:23854-31462 GCA_002323515.1 Balneolaceae bacterium UBA1514
CTGCGCTCACATCTCTGATATTTTCGATTATAACCCTGACTTTTTTTGTTTTTGGCTCTATAAACGCTATTTTTATTGGTAAATACGATCATCTTACAACGCGACCCTAATAAATTTATGGCTACAACTAACAAAAACGACTATAAAGCGTCGAATATACAGGTTTTAGAAGGTTTAGAAGCAGTTCGAAAGAGACCCGCCATGTATATTGGAGATACCGGGCAACGAGGCTTACACCACCTTATTAATGAAGTAGTAGATAATTCCATTGATGAAGCACTTGCTGGGCATTGTGATTATATCACAGTGGCCATAAAAAAAGATGGCTCCATGGAAATTGCGGATAACGGCCGAGGGATTCCTGTCGATATGCATCCAAAACTTGGCCTACCTGCCGTAGAGGTTGTATTAACCAAGCTTCACGCCGGTGGTAAGTTTGATAAAGACACCTACAAAGTATCCGGCGGACTTCATGGGGTTGGTGTTAGCTGTGTGAATGCCCTATCCACCTGGTTCAATGCAGAGATTCACCGCGATGGTGTAATCCATAAAATGGGTTTTGAAAAAGGTATTACGCATACCCCTTTAGTCAATCAGGGTAAAACTGATAAAACGGGAACCATCATCACCTTTCTACCTGATCGGACTATTTTTACCCAAACCACTGAATTTAAATTCAATATTATTGCTGACCGGATGAGAGAGCTTGCTTTTCTCAATCCAGAGGTCACCATTGAACTGATTGATGAAAGAGAATACGATCCTGAATTAGGGACAGCCGTATATCATTACGAAGGCGGTTTAACGGATTTTGTTAGTTATCTAGACGAAAGCAGAGATGGAATTACACCTGAACCTATACATATTAGCGGAGAAGTGGAGGGCGTGCCCGTTGAGTTAGCTATTCAGTATAATACTTCCTATTCCGAAAATGTTCACTCTTACGTGAATAATATTAATACTCGAGAAGGCGGGACTCACGTCTCTGGCTTTCGTAGAGCGCTAACTAGATCATTAAAAAGCTACGCAGAAAAGAACAAAATCATTAAACCTGGAAGCAAAGTTGCTATTTCTGGTGAGGATTTTCGAGAAGGGCTCACGGCTGTATTAAGTGTCAAAGTTGCAGAGCCACAATTTGAAGGTCAAACTAAAACAAAGCTTGGAAACTCGGAGGTTCAAAGTGCCGTTGAAGTGACCGTATATGATCAACTAAATGAATATTTAGAGCAAAACCCAAAGATTGCCAAAAAAGTAATTGAAAAAGTTGTATTAGCCGCAGAGGCGAGAGAAGCCGCCCGTAAAGCAAGGCAGTTAATACAACGTAAAAGTGTAATGAGCGGGGGTGGGCTGCCAGGGAAACTAGCCGATTGTTCCATTAAAGACCCTGAACACAGTGAAATTTATCTGGTTGAGGGTGACTCAGCCGGGGGGTCTGCCAAAATGGGGCGTAATCGTAGCTTTCAGGCCATTCTACCGTTAAGGGGAAAAATATTAAACGTCGAAAAAGCTAAAATTAATAAAATTCTTGAGAACCGAGAAATTCAAGCTATGGTAACTGCTCTTGGCGCAGGGCTTGGTCACTCAGAAGAAGAGTTTGATCTCGACAAATTGCGGTATCACAAAATCATCATCATGACCGATGCTGATGTGGATGGTTCTCATATTAGAACCTTACTTCTTACATTTTTCTATAGGTATATGAGGCTTATTGTAGAGTTGGGGCATGTATATATTGCCACCCCACCACTGTATCGAATTACAGCTGGTAAAAACATCGATTACGCTTGGGATGACGACACACGAGATAAACTCATTAAAGAGTTAAAGAAATCTAAGAGAAAATTTGATGTATCTCGCTATAAGGGCCTTGGTGAGATGAACCCTGACCAGTTATGGGAAACAACCATGGACCCTGAAACACGGACTTTACAGCTAGTAACTATTGAGAATGCTGCTGGAGCGGATAAAATGTTTTCAACATTAATGGGTGATGATGTTACCCCCCGTCGTGAATTCATTGAGCGTAATGCTAAATACGCAAATCTCGATATCTAACACTGCGACAAAGTAAACGCACTTGATAACTAATTTACACCTATAATATATTTCTGGTATGGCTAGAGAAAAAATAATTCCCATAACAATTGAAGATGAAATGCAATCGTCCTACATCGATTATTCGATGTCAGTTATTGTTTCCCGGGCACTGCCCGATGTACGAGACGGGTTAAAACCTGTACATCGGCGCGCCCTCTTTGGGATGAATGACCTCGGCATGCTTCATAATCGAGGGTATAAAAAAAGTGCCCGTATTGTAGGGGAAGTATTAGGTAAGTATCACCCACATGGTGACTCTGCCGTTTACGACTCTATTGTTCGAATGGTCCAGGATTTCTCGTTACGATATCCCTTAGTCGATGGCCAGGGTAATTTTGGTTCTGTTGATGGTGATTCTGCCGCGGCTATGCGTTATACAGAAGTGCGCATGGATCGTGTTGCAGAAGAACTTTTGACTGACATTAACAAGAACACGGTAGATTACCAAACTAACTTTGATGATACCCTTCTTGAGCCAACTGTATTACCTGGTGCACTACCAAATTTGTTAATTAATGGCGCCTCTGGTATCGCTGTTGGTATGGCCACTAACATGGCTCCGCATAACTTAACAGAAGTCATTAATGGTATTCAAGCATTTATCGATAATCAAGAGATCGAAGTTAAAGAGCTCATGAAACACATTACAGCACCAGATTTTCCTACTGGGGGTATCATATATGGATATGAAGGTGTTAAAGACGCCTATGAAACTGGACGAGGTAAAGTGACTCTCCGGGCTCGGGCCAATACTGAAGAGTTGCGAGGTGGTCGAGAACAAATAGTTATCACCGAGATACCATACCAAGTAAATAAAAGCACTCTAATTGAAAAAATTGCCGATCTAGTTCATTCAGAAAAAATCACTGAAATTTCTGAAGTACGGGACGAAAGTGATCGCGAAGGTATGCGTGTTGTTATCATACTTAAGCGCTCAGCGAACGCTGGAGTAGTACTAAATCAACTATACAAATACACCCAAATGCAAACAACCTTTGGTATCATAAACCTGGCGTTAGTACAGGGAAGACCAAAGGTGATGGATATTAAAGAGTTGATTCGTCACTACGTTGAGCACCGCGTTGAGATTATAATACGACGCACTATATATGATCTTGAAGCTGCAGAGGCAAGGGCGCATATACTTGAAGGGTTAAAAATAGCACTTGACAACCTAGATGAGGTTATTAAAATAATTCGCGCATCTAAGAATCCTCAAATAGCCAATATAGAACTAAGAAAAAACTTTGCCTTAACGGATGTCCAAGCCAAAGCCATTCTTGAAATGCGGCTTCAAAAGTTAACTGGACTGGAGCGAGAACGAATTGATGGAGAGTATAAAGGCATTGTTGAAAAAATTGCCGAATATCGTGTAATACTATCAGACCGGTCAGAACAATATTCTATCATTAAAACAGAACTAGATGATCTTTTAGAGCGCTACGGTGACGAGCGACGTACACAAATAGTCTACTCCGCTGAAGATTTTAGTGTTGAAGATATGATTGCAGACGAAGATGTTGTTGTGACCATATCGAACAAAGGCTTTATTAAGAGGATGCCACTAAGTGGTTATAGAAGGCAGCGACGCGGGGGCAAGGGCATGAAAGGTACCACCACACGTGAGGAAGAGTATGTAGAGCATTTATTTGTAGCAACTAATCATAATTACATACTTTTCTTTAGTGAAAGCGGTAAGTGTTATTGGCTTAAGGTGTACGAAATACCTGAAGGCGGCCGATTAGCACGGGGCCGTGCAATAGTCAACCTGATTGAAATTAACAAAGATGATGCCATTAAAGCGTTCGTTCCTGTAAAATCACTCGATGATCCGGAATACCTAAAAGACAAATCCATCGTAATGTGCTCTGTCAATGGTCAAATAAAAAAAACCTCTTTGGAGGCTTACAGCAGACCTAGAAGAGATGGTATTATTGCCATAAATATTAAGGACGATGATAGTTTATTAGCGGCTGAGCTAACCGACGGAGACTCTAATATTATTTTAGCGAATAGTAATGGCAGAGCCATCCGTTTCCATGAAACCGATGTCCGACAGATGGGCCGTAACACCTCTGGCGTGAGAGGAATGACTCTCAGTAAAGATGATGCTATTGTAGACATGGTTATCATAAAAAATACCCATGACGCTACAGTACTAGCTATCTCTGAAAATGGTTTTGGTAAGCGCTCATTAGTAGATGACTATCGAGAACAAAGTCGTGGCGGCAAGGGGGTCATAACCCTCAAAACTACTCCTAAAACTGGCGGTCTAATAGCTTTAAAAGAAGTTTCTGACCAAGATGACTTAATGGTAATAACTCAGCGCGGAAAAGTGATCCGAATGAACTGTGGTAGCATTCGAACTATGGGCCGAAATACACAAGGTGTACGAATCATGAGATTAGACTCTGATGGTTCTATTGCAGCGGTCACCCGAGTTGTCAACGAAGAAGAGGAAGGCGGAGACGCGGATGAAGTAAACGAAACAGAAAGCTAAAAAATAAAATACCTACGCATCTTCATTCTAAACTAGATTATTAATCATAGCCTGAAGTGTTTTTTTCTGCAAAGAAATCAATGTTTCAGGCTTGATTATTTTTATTGATGTACCAAACTGTAAAAGCCATTGATTCAAAAAGGGCATATTATCAAACTCAAAACACAGCCTAATTTTTTTAAGTTTTATCTCTTCTAGCTTAATTATTTTAGCCGGCAAAATCGCCCTCATTCGTTCTATCTCAGAATTTTCGACCTCTAGTACTACTAATTTTTTAAGTTCGTTAAATCGAAAAATTAATGCGTCTACATTCATTTTTGGTTTTGGCAGCCAGTTTTCTTCTAAAATAACCGGTGATACCACCCTATCGAGTATAAAGCTACGTATATCACCTCGTTTGTGTGACCAACCCACCACGTTCCAGTGATCTTGAAAATAAACCAGTAAATAAGGATCAATCTTCCGCGTTGATCGCTCCCCTGATTTTGTGGTGTATGTAAATTGCAGTCTTTTTTTGTCTGCTATAGCCGCGCTTATTAGGTACCAATCCCCGCCTTTCTTTTGATGACTATTGAACCGTAAATAAGGATCCACTATTGTATGCTCTTCCAAAGAAGTCATGAGTATCTTTAAGTCATTCGGTAATACATTTTTTATTTTTAACTCAACCCCAGTAGCATCCTGAACCATCTGTTGATCAACCTGTGACTTAACAAAATTCAGGCCCACCATTATTGTAGCTAATTCTTTTGAGTTAAACATAAGGGGTGGCATTTTGTACCCTTCAACCAATCCGTAACCAGTATACCGATCATAATTAATGGGGATATTAATTTCTGTTAAAGCATTAAAATCTCTAAAAATAGTCCTTCTACTAACCCCAAAAATATCGGCCAACTCTTGGACTGTCTTTTTCCCACCCGGCCTTTGTAACAACAAAATAAGCTTTAGTCTTCTTTCTGCACTTTTCACGACATACTACTCCTATTGAACTAAAAACATATTAACGGCTAAGGTGAACAATCGCCTTACCCTGATAAAAAGCCGTTTCATCTATTTCATCTAAGCTATAAATAACCGCGCTTACTGGCTCCTTTATTCTCTTTATTTCTTCCATTGCTTCTGCTTGCCCTTTTAAAAAAACAAATTCATTAGCAAGCTCAGGCGATATTAAGTCAAGAAGCTGATCAGCTTTAAACGCATGCTTAGTAATACAAATAGTCGCCGAAGACTCCCCCATTGTTCCACGTGAAACACCGCCAATGTCCCGATAGGTGATCTTCGCAGCGTTTTTGGCTATAGCATCAACCCCAACAACACCCAATTTTTGGATCATTTGCCTAACAGCCCAGATTTTTTTTTCTACTTTATCGTTCATCACGATGCGCTGTCTGGAGTGATCTGTGCGGCATATTGCTAACGGCAGCCCAGGCAGTCCCCCGCCCGTACCAACATCAAATATATTCGCCGCTTCATTAACTAATGGCACCAACAATAACAACAAAGAATGCTCAACATGTTTCACAATTGTTTCTCGTGAGACATCACGACTAACAAGATTCACTCTTTTATTCCACCATTGTAATTCTTCAATATAGTTATTTAGTGATGCGAGATTGTTTTTATACAGCTCTTTTATCTCAATATAACGCGCACTATCCACTGACCGAACTATAATACACGCCTTATTCATATAGTTAAAACCGCTTTAGATAAACCATTAATACCGATATATCACTAGCAGAGACGCCGCTAATTCTGCTGGCCTGACCTAAGGTCTCCGGTTTTATCTTTTGCATCTTCAGCCTCCCTTCAGTAGAGAGGCTTTTTATTCGTTCATAATCAAGGTTTTCGGGTAGGATAATCTGTTCTTTATTACCCAACTCCCTAACCATTTCATGCTCTTTTTCTATATAGCCAGCATATTTGATTTGTATTTCTACCTGCTCTAAGACCAGCTTATTATCTGTAATATCATATACTTTAGCGCGTAACGGTTCATCAACATTTAGAAGCTCGTCAATACTAACCTCCGGTCTAGGCAAAACACTGTACGCCTTAACAGGCTGTTTTAATCCAGTTGTACCCGTTGATAATAGATATTCATTAAGCGATTCAGGCCGTACAGTTTCATTGTAGAGCAGTGACATTAATTCCTTTAATTGTTGCCTCTTCTTATTAAAGCGCTCATAGGTTTCACGTGAAACCAATCCTAGTTCATAACCCTTGGGTGTTAACCTAAGATCGGCATTGTCTTGTCTTAACAATATTCTATGTTCAGCTCTAGAGGTAAACATCCTATAGGGCTCTTCGGTGCCCTTATTAATGAGATCATCAATTAGAACCCCTATATAGGCTTCGGATCGCTTCAAAATAAACTCAGCCTTACCACTAACTTTTAATGCCGCGTTTATGCCAGCCATTAGTCCTTGGCAAGCAGCTTCTTCATAACCAGTTGTTCCATTTATCTGCCCTGCAAAAAACAATCCAGCTATCAGCTTTGTTTCCAAGCTTCGTTTAATTTGATGCGGCGGAAAGTAATCATACTCGATTGCATAACCGGGTCGAAGCATTACAGCTTTTTCAAAACCCGGTATCATACGCAGTGCTTGGTATTGTACGTCCTCAGGCAGCGATGTAGAGAGTCCGTTAAGATACATTTCATAGGTATTCCATCCTTCAGGCTCTAAGAATAATTGGTGACGATCTTTGTCTGCAAAACGATTAATCTTATCCTCAATAGAGGGGCAGTACCTGGGCCCAACTGATTTAATTCGCCCATTAAACATGGGGCTTCTATCAAATCCTTCTCTAAGTTTTTCATGGACAGCATCATTCGTATATCCTATCCAGCAAGTAAGCTGTTCCTTTTCACGAAGTTCACGGATATCTGTTGAATAAGAGAATGGTGTTGGCTCATGGTCGCCATACTGAATTTCTAGTGGGCCATAGTCAACTGACCTTCCATCGATTCGCGGCGGCGTTCCTGTTTTTAGCCTGCCTATTGAAAA
>DCQQ01000007.1 GCA_002323515.1 Balneolaceae bacterium UBA1514
TTACTCTCAAGTACATTCGAAAATCTACATACATCTATATGAAGTTGTTTGTAGGTAATAGTTCGACGAAATGAATCGGGATGATTCGGCTCAAAAATGAATGCTGTTTTGTTTCCAATAGTATTCAAATGTCTATCCAGAGCATTCTCAGTGATGTTTAATTTTCCACCAACAAACCACTTAATGTTGCCTTCATCAAAACTTCCCGACTGCACTTGATCCCAACGTTTTCGCCAGTAAAAAGTACCCGCCTCGTGATCCCAAAAACTGAGTCTATCTTGCTCACTTTGGTTAAAAGTTTCTTGATAATTGTCGAAGGATTTAATGTTCAACCACATAATGGAACGCTATTTAGATAGTTGGATGTATTTATTGTGTGTATTAGACCAGTTTACATGCATACATATCGGCATAAAACTTTGGTCTAAAAACTGAGTGCTTGCAAAATCTACAAGACTCATATACTCTAAAAAATAACAAAGCTCTGCAAGCCCTTTTATAGATTTTTTCGAAAAGTTTTAATCCAACAAATCAGACCAAAAAAACGCAACAAAGCACCACCTTCACTCTTACATGTCACCCACTAAACAGCTTATTGAACCCCCTAGGAGTGGCTTAGATCAAGTACGTGATTGGTTTACAAACAATCATTGGGAAATTTTTACATTTCAACAAGAGTGTTGGCAGGCTGTTCAAAACGGCAAGGAAGGTATCTTACATGCACCTACCGGATCGGGCAAGACCTTAGCCCTTTGGATGCCACACCTTATCCGGTGGCTAGATACACCTAAAAAGAACCAAAAAGGTCTGCAGCTCATATGGGTTACTCCCCTTAGAGCACTCGCTAAGGATATGGAAAGGCAGTTCAGGCAAAGTTTAGCCGCATTTGATCTTGATATTCAAGTGGGCAGGCGAACGGGTGATGTATCCGCTTCGATCCGAAAAAAACAGGAACAATCCATGCCTCAGGTACTCATTACAACCCCTGAAAGTTTGCATGTACTCATGGCCCAAAAAAACCACGAATATTATTTTAAGCGACTCCATAGCGTAGTAGTAGACGAGTGGCATGAACTAATGGGTAGTAAACGAGGCACGCAAACCGAACTTTTTTTAGCCAGAGCTAGAGCGCTTCAACCAGAAGTAAAAACATGGGGTATTTCTGCCACTTTGGGTAACATGGAAGAGGCATCTGAAGTATTAATGGGGTCTGAAGAGCGTTATGGGAATTCGGTAACCATTAAAGCCAGCATACAAAAAAAAATACAGGTAGAATCTATACTTCCTAAATCCATAGAGTTTTTCCCCTGGCATGGGCATCTGGGTTTACAATTAATCGATGAACTCATTCCTATTTTACAAAGAAGCCGATCAACCTTAGTTTTCACCAATACCCGGGGACAAGCCGAACGTTGGTTTCAAGAATTACTTGAGCGAGTACCTGAATGGGCTGGTCAAATTGCCTTACATCACGGCTCACTAGACAGAAAAGTGCGTAACTGGGTGGAAGAAAGTTTGCACGATGAACGACTAAAGGTGGTCGTTTGTACCTCCAGCCTAGATTTAGGTGTTGATTTTAGCCCCGTTGAAACTGTTATTCAAGTGGGCAGTCCTAAAGGAGTTGCACGCTTTGTTCAACGTGCCGGTCGTAGTGGACACCAACCTGGGGCAACCAGTATCATCCACTTTTTACCTACACACGCTCTGGAGCTTCTCGAAGCAGATGCCCTTCGCCAAGCGGTAAAGCAAGATAAAATTGAACCACGCCCTCCTATTTTATCCCCGACAGATGTCTTGGTTCAATATCTAATGACTCGGGCGGTTGGAAGTGGATTCATTGCGGAAGCCATTCTGCGAGAACTTCGTAGCAGCTTTGCTTATCGCCACCTTAGTGAACAGGATTTTCACAAAGTTATTCAGTTTTTAAGTAGTGGTGGACCCGCGTTGCATGCCTATCCTGAGTTTGCAAAATTAGAATTAGATGACCAAGGACGCTATATCGTAGTGAATCGTAGCTTAGCACGAAGACATCGTATGAATATTGGGACCATTAGTTCTGATGCTAACATGCAGATTAAATACCTTAGTGGTGGTCGTATTGGAAGCATTGAAGAGTGGTTCATTGGTCAGTTAAAAGAGGGCGACCGATTCTGGTTTTCTGGTAGGCGTTTAGAACTTATTAGAGTAGAGCAAATGACCGCTTATGTCCGACGGGCTTCCTCGGGGAGTGCTAAAGTGCCCAGCTGGCTAGGTGGACGTATGTCTTTATCCTCCAATATGAGTGAAATGCTCAAGGAGAGTATGTTGCGAGCCATTGATCACTACAGCCAAGATGCTCCACAGGTAAAGCATCAAAGCTCGGCAGAAATTGATTATTTAAAACCCATTCTAGCTGTGCAGCAGGCTTGGTCCGTGTTACCAGGTCCAAACCAATTACTCATTGAAAAAAGCTTTTCACGCGAGGGGTGCCATCTATTTTTCTATCCATTTGAGGGAAGAAATGTGCATGAAGGACTCTCTACACTGATAGCACATCGCATTGCCAAACTAGTCCCTATTACTTTCACTATTGCAATGAATGACTATGGTTTTGAACTACTATCTGATCAGGATATTCCTATTCAGCAAGCACTAGAAAAAGATTTGTTTAGCTCTGAGCATTTAATCAACGACATTAAAAGTAGCCTCAATAACTCTGAACTTGCAAAACGACGATTTCGGGAAATAGCCCAAATTGCTGGCTTAGTTTTTAAGGGATTCCCTGGCCAAGGCCGTACTACTCGACATCTTCAAATGTCATCGAGTCTTTTCTTTGATGTATTTCAATCCTATGAACCCGATCACCTACTTTTGCAACAAGCCATCGATGAAGTTCTCTATTTTCAATTTGATGAAATCAGACTCAGGAAGGTACTCAACCGCATTCAAGTGGGTAACATTGAATATCGAGAAACCAAACGATTCACCCCGTATGCCTTTCCTATCATGGTTGACCGGTTGCGTGAGAAAATGAGCAGTGAAAAACTCATGGATCGGATTAAAAAAATGCAGGCTCAACTCATTAAACATGTCTGAAACTACGGCTCATTCTATCATCGTTCATTTCCAAGAAGAAGAACTACTACTCTCGGCCCAACGGGTACTTTATTATCCAACTGAAAAAACTCTGGTTATAAGTGATGTTCATTTGGGTAAGGCGGGGCATTTTAGGCGTTATGGCATCCCAATACCAACCGAAGTTAATCAGGATAATTTATCACGACTTAGCCAGGTTGTTGCCCAATTTAACCCCGAAAGACTCCTCTTTCTCGGCGATTTGTTTCATAGTGAAACCAATAGTGAATGGGATGATTTCGAGCAATGGCGCAGACATTACTCTTCTTTATCCATGACTTTAATATTGGGTAATCACGAACTATACTCAGCACAGAAGTACGAGGATCTAGGTCTGCAGGTCCTCTCTCATCTAGATGTGAAAAACATTCGTTTCCTTCACGATAAAGGGGCTTCCATCACCCACGATCGTGGGACTCAATCATCAACCCATACCCTTGTTTACGAACCCGAAAATGATACCCAACAAATGGACCCAATGAATGCAATCCCGATTGAAGGATGGATTAGTGGGCACCTGCATCCGGGCATAAAAATACAGGGTAAAGGCAGACAGCGAATTATTTTACCTTGCTTTGTTCAGTACACAGCCCAACTGGTTTTACCTGCATTTGGAACGTTTACCGGCCTGCATTTAATTACTAGTAAAACGCCGAAAATTATTGCGATTGTAGAAAATGAGCTCATACAAATTCGCCAAGCCACCTAACAACCTTCTACCATGTCTACATACAACCATATTCACCTAAGCCGAATTCTTACGCTACTTCTCTTCTGTTTTTTAATGGGGGTACCCACCTGGGTTATGGCACAAAATGGTCAGCAAGATCCACTTTGGTGGCAACAACAGTCGCTCCGACTCCAACAAAATGGAATGCTCATCTTAGGTTCTTGGGCTGGATTAAATTTACTTACAGGAGGCTTGGGCTATGCTAGAACGGATGGTTCTAGATCCTACTTTCACCAAATGAATGCCGCCTGGAATACTGTTAATGCAGGCATTGCCTACTTTGGGTATAAAGGAACCCTTACCAACACTAGTGTTACCTCTGCAGAAATACTGTATGACATGAACCGCTTTGACACAATTCTATTGGCTAATGCAGGCTTAGATATTCTATACATAAGTGGGGGTGCTTGGTTAGCCTATCGCGGTTACAAAATGGGTAACAAACGTTGGAAGGGGTACGGCCAAGCCATCATTTTACAGGGCAGCTTTCTAATGGCTTTTGATCTTCTGCTTTATTCGAGTCATACAAAGCTGAGTAAGCAATTATCATCCTTTCAAGGTGAATATTTGAGCTGGAATTGGTCCCTTCAACCCTCGCAAATGCATTATCCATGGAAAGATCATACGTATACTATGGCGACCGGTTGGTCTGAAACATTAGCACACTCTTTACCAGTCGTACAAATTCAGTTTCTTTTTTGAGTACCGGAGGTAGCAATCATGCAAAGCCTGAATAATCCTAGTTTTTCTAGTCCTCGCACTGGCATAGCTTTTTGAATTTCTTTAGAGCTTTTTGTGTTATAGAATTTTCTAAGTTAAAGACATTGTTTTAATCTAGACATATTTACACTTATACCTATTCACTATGAAAACACAGCATATTAGCTCTATACGTAAATTAATTCTAAGTCTGATAACACTAACACTGCTTTTGTGGTCGTGTTCTTCTAGCCCCTCATCCACCACGTTGACAATTACAGTTGATTATCTGGATGATGCAACCCTCCATCTCGAAGAAGTTCCAGTGCATTATAAATATTCTGAAAAAATTACTCTTAATGGAATTCAGAATGACAATACTTTCACCTTTGAGGTACCAAACCTATCAAGGAGTGGTGAAACGGATACTGAGTCAGACAACGCATCTATCCAATGGTATCATATACGTATTCAAGATCAATTTTTCCCTCTTGCCCTACCTATTCAGTCTTCAGATCAACCCAAGGCCATCAACATAGACGTAGAGCGTGCGGCTTTCCCAAAAGGCTTGACCATAACTAACCAAAATGAACAACCTTTACCGGCCTACGAAAACTTCCTGCGTTACCAAGAAGAGGTGGCCCCGCTAGACCAGGCTATCTCTCAGCAAGAAAGTGTTTTTACCAGAGGGGACGTGGCATCCATGCTCGAACTAAGCCAGCAAAAAGTGGAACTCGCAAAACAACTATTATCTAATGGTATATACCAGAGTTGGTGGTACCGGGTTCAAGGAGAGCATTTGGTTCGTGAAATTCGAGCAATTGAGTTTCTGCAACGCTTTAAAGAGCTACCTAATGCGGACAAACACCGCGATTCTTTATTGATCCAAGCCCAAAAGGATGGCCTATTCCAGCTCGATCACTTGGTAGCCCAACGAGCGGGTATGCGTGACTATACTCATTTTTATTCTCGCACATTTGCCCTCTACGATTCGGTTATCCAACAGTACGGTGAACTCATGGAATACGATATAAAGCGTCTAGCTTATCCGGCCTTGGATCGTCGCAGACTAGAAGTTCTCGAATACATACAGGATGACCAAGCTCGCGCTTATGCCGAATTGTTTATGGTAGCCGAACGGCTTGGCGAAGTAACTTTGGGTATCGCTGAACCTAGTTACCAGAGGTATCTGAATACATATAATGACCGTTATCCAGCCTACATTGACTTCATAAAGGGTTTTTATCAAGCTATCAGTGCAGTCTCTCCTGGCAACCCAGCCATCCCTTATCGATTATTCGACCGGGACGGTATTGCCTATGAACTAAGTGACTTTGAAGGAAAATATGTACTCTTAGACTTTTGGGCCGGATGGTGTCAGCCCTGTTTAGATGAATTTGATGATATGCGCCGGATATATGCGCGATTTGATCGTGAGGATTTTGAGATTCTAGCGATTTCTACCGAAGTGGATAGCACAACATGGATTCGAGATATCGAACGATTTCAAAATCCATGGATCCAAGTGTACGGTGGTGATGGTTTCGAACAAGCCACCTTCAAAGGATACAGAGGTGGAGGAATTCCCTTTTATATTTTGTTGAATCCAGAAGGAGGAATTGAGCGTTACAATGATATACGTCCAACATTCAACCTAGAAGAAGTACTTGAAGATCGTATCGATTCTAACTAGCAGATAACTACGAAGCTCAATACATTACTTCAACATTAATGTATTGACCCTCAGAAAATGACACTAACCTAACTATCATACATAATTGCTATCGATAAATATCTGCATTTTGCCACCGTGGCTCAGCACATTTACATAACCCAGCTAACTCTTAGTATGCAAATACAAAAACTTAAAGAGGGATTAAAAGGCATAAAAATTTAAAATCTGGTTCATTAGCATGTACAATCATCCCCATATAAACCGGTCACCTAACACTAAACATCCATGTTAAAGGTCAAAAAAGCACGGTATCATGGTATTAAACTTCCTGAATTATCTATTGGGTTGGATTATAGCGATGCAGACGTTCAACACATCTTTGTTTCACATGCGCATGCTGATCACATCCCTAGAAATAGAAAGTTCTTACGAGGACATACCAGCTTAGCCATTTACGCTACCCCAGCAACGGCCGCACTCATGAGACTTCGAGGTTTCAAAGAGGATATTGTAGAGCTGCCTTTCTTCGAAACTTTGACCACCGATCTCTTTACTATGACCCTATACCCTGCTGGGCATATTCTTGGATCTGCAATGGCCTTTATTGAGTCAGGAGTTGGAAATATTTTATATACGGGTGACTGTAAAACACCCGCTTCCCCTGCAACCGAAGGATTCGAGTTACCCAAGGTCCGACAAGTTGACCAACTCATCATAGAGGCTACTTTTGGTATGCCCATTTACCGGTGGAAATCCAACGAGGAACTACAATCGGACTTGGTGAGTTTTGCACGCAAAGCCTTAGACGAGTGTTATACACCTATTTTTCTAGGCTACAACCTAGGTAAGGCCCAAGAAATGATGCATATGCTTAGGGAACTACCCGAAACCAAGCAAATTCATGGCGCTGGTTATCCACTGTGCGCAGTATATGAAGAGTATGGAATTGACCTAGGCGCATACGAGCGCTATAATCGTACTAGCTCAGAAGGATGCCTGTTATTTACCCCAAATTCTAGTTTAGAATCGGGTTTTGCTAGTCATATTAAGAAGAAAAAAATTGCCTATTGTAGTGGCTGGGCATCGCATGAAGCCAGAAGAACCCAAACCCAGGCTCACTCCTTAATCCCCTTAAGTGATCATTTAGACTACTTTGAACTCATTAACCTGTGTGAATACCTTCAACCCAAGCGCATCTATATTACCCACACACCCGATTCAAAGGTAGTTTTGCATGATTTGCAGCAGAGAGGCCATGACGCAGTATACCTCGGCATGATGTATGAGGAGCTCGAATAAATGCAAAAAAAGCAGGAGGCAGCAGATAACTTTGAGCTATGGGCTAGGCTCGTTCAAGACATAGCCGAAACTAGAGGAAGTAATGCAAAAGTAGAGCTTTGCGCCAACTATTTTGCTCTATTAGCCCCTTCTGAAGTATCATTAGCCTGCCAGTTTATGGGAGAAGGCGCCTTTTCCAATATCTCTGGTAAACGCGCTTCTGTAGGAGCTCGAACCATAGGGGTAGCGGCTGCCGATTATTGTGGAATCGACTATGATATCGTATTTAAAGCATGCCGAACAGCCAGCGGCAGTAGTACTGAAACCATTCAGCGTCTCTTCGAAAACCTTCCAGAAGCTCGGCAAAAAAATACCCTACAGCATTGGAATCTAGCTCGTATTTCCGAACTGGCAGAAGAACTAGCCCAAACTTGTGGGCGAAAAGATAAGCAGCGAATCCTAACGCGCATTTGGGGTGGCTTATCGCCTTTGGCAACCAAGTATTTTCTCAGATTACTTTCCCAAGGTTCTTTAAGAATAGGCTTTGAAAGTAGAAGTGTGCTTCAGGCGCTAGCTAGAAGTTCTCAGGTAGATTACGAACAGCTACGCTACGCACATATGCTTACTGGAAGCTTGGCTAAGACAGCCGTATTGGCTTGTACGAATCGTTTAGATCAGGCCCAATTTAAATTGTTTAACCCCATCGCCTTTATGCTTGCGGCTCCCTTACATTCAAAATCAGTTGACCATTGGCAAGATTTCATAGCCGAAGAAAAGTTTGATGGAATGCGTTGTCAGCTCCACGCTCATGGCCCTAAGGTTGAACTATTTTCTCGTGATTTAAATGCTATAACGAATCAGTTCCCAGAACTAGTAGAACTATTCGGGGGGAAAAAATTTCCCCCAACAGTTATAGATGGAGAAATCTGCATATTTCGCGACCAAACCATCCAACCATTTCAGGAGCTTCAAAAACGAATGGGGGTAAAAAAACCCTCTAAAGAATTAATGAGTAAATATCCTGTGGTGTTTATTGGCTATGACTTATTGTATCTGGACCAAAAGGAAACCGTATCTCAATCATTAACACAGCGCAGAATAAACCTTCAGAAACTTGCGAAAATATTTCAATTCCCCATAAGTAAACAGCACTCTATTGACTCAAAAGATCAGGTTGATCAGTTATTTGAACAAGCCCTAGCTCACGGCAACGAAGGACTTATGCTCAAAGAAAAAAATGCCCCTTATTCTTTCGGTGAACGTAAAAATCATTGGCTAAAAGTAAAACGACCCTCCGGCAGCATCGATACCGTAATCTTATACGCTCAAGCAGGTAGTGGAAAACGTGGGGGTAGTTATTCAGATTTCACCTTAGGTGTTTCCGTTAAAGAAGATCCGCGTTACGAGGAAGAATTCATACCTATTGGTAAAGCCTATGGTGGGTATACTGATCAAGAATGGAAGGACCTTAACAAAGCCATAAAGGGATGCATTATAGATCGTTTTGGTCCAACGGCACAATTACGACCTGAAATCGTTGTCGAACTCGAGTTTGAAGCCATTCAACCCAATTCGAGAACGAAAGCAAAATATACGCTTAGATTTCCACGGTTTAAAGCAATTCGATGGGATTTATCGCCCAAGGATGTAGATAGCTTAGAACATGTAGAATTGCTGTTTAAGGAACACCAATCTAAAGAGCGCAGTCCTCAAAAAAGTAGCCGATCGTTTCTTTATCCAAAATGAGCACTACTAAATTTCGTGTAATAAAAAGACTGATTTATCATATATAAATTGTATTATATAAATATTTAAAATTATATTTTTATATATTATAATTTAAACTTATTCTTTTCATTTCATGTATATTACTTCCAATATTAATATTTTGTTCAAAGGCTCAATTTTATGATCTTGTGACATGAGTGAATGGAGCCTAACTTCTACCCCCCCACATGACTGGTATTTATGCTTAGATGTGAGTTCATATTTC
This sequence comes from Balneolaceae bacterium UBA1514, assembly GCA_002323515.1. Lineage (GTDB taxonomy): Bacteria > Bacteroidota > Rhodothermia > Balneolales > Balneolaceae > UBA1275. Next base: position 9,490 of record DCQQ01000007.1, read on the forward strand.
GATTTTGAACATGAACCAGAGCATATGTTCGAAACTGGTTTTACCAGACCAATACCTATTGGAGATCGAGATGCCATACTCACGATTAGGTTTAATGGAGATCTAGAGTTACCGGAATTCTTCGTTAGCAGTAAAGAATCACTTACTACTGAAGAAATAGATACCGCTAATAAACATCTCTCCAAGATACTCGGCTTGGAAATGGATCTCCGAAAATTGTATGATACAGCAGGTAATGATCCAGTTTTAGGGCCAAAACTAAGTGAATATTACGGGCTTAAAAGAATGACTCGAGCTACCTTATTCGAGGATATTCAGAATAGAATTGTCGAAATGCAGATGAATCACAAGCCCACTGCAAAGAAAATGATGTATAGGATTCGTGAACAATATGGAACACTATTGGATCATGATGGAGGTACCTTAGCGGCCTGGCCACGGCCTCATGAGCTCATGAAAGCGGACCCACAGAACATTCGGGCTTTAGGACCTACCTTACGAAAGGGACAGTACCTCACCGGTTTGGCCCAGGATATTGTGGCAGGTACAACCGATATGAATTGGTTAACTACCTGTGATCCTGTAACGGCCTATAACACCTTAGTCAAAATTAAAGGTATTGGCCCCACAGCGGCTCAAGATTTAATTATGATGCGAGGACGACCGGATGCTGTATTTCCCAGTAATAGAAAAAAAGACCAAGAAAAAGGACTACGAAGGTGGATTATTTGGAGCTATGGAGAAGATCCTGATACTACCACAGAAAACAGGTTTTTGGAACTCACTAAGTCTTGGAAAGGCTACGAATCTGCTGCACTAGAATTTTTGTATTTAAACTACATTATTAACGAGAAGGAACAGCGTCAAAAGAAATCCTAAGAAACATGGCCCAAATACATGAATAAAGCGATCACTAACCAACAATTTCACTTGTTACGATTCCCCATTTTTATACTATGCTTGCTGCTTTGCACCTCCAATAGCATACTGGCTCAAGATCCAGATCCCGTGTTACCAGCCCTCATTCCTGTTCCTAAAACTATGGTGCCTTCCGGTAATTCGTTTATCATTGAACAGGGTACCCCGATTATACTACCAAACCAACTAGAAGGAACTCCTATTCACAAAGCACTCAATGAGCTCATGTATACAACAACATGGCTGAAAGGCAATTTTATCTTCTATGAAGGCTCTACCCCTTCCATAACCAAAGCTACATCTTTTGAATCGGCAATTCTAGTGCTACTACACAGCCCTGAAAATCTGCTTAACGATCCCGATCAGAAACATCTTCAACACGTAGAAGGGTACCGAATTCACGTGTCCCCTGAACAACTTAAACTAGAAGCCACAACGGAACATGGGCTATTTAATGCCATTATGACTTTACGGCAATTACTACCGACCGAAGTAGAAAAAGAAGATCCATCAAGGGTAAGCAACAATATGGTATGGACGGTACCGGGTGTACATATTGCTGATCATCCTCGCTTTCAATACAGAGGCTTACATTTAGATGTAGGGCGTCATTTTATGCCCGTTTCTTTCGTAAAACACTACATCGATTTATTAGCTATGCATAAAATGAATCGGTTTCATTGGCACTTGACCGAGGATCAAGGCTGGCGTATAGAGATCAAAGCGTATCCTAAATTGACCGAAATTGCTGCTTTCCGTGAGGAGACGTTGATTCGACGATATGGCTCGAATACCTATGATAATCGTCCATACGGGGGTTTTTACACCCAAGAGGAAATTAAAGAAGTAGTTACCTATGCGGCTGATAACTACATTACCGTTGTCCCTGAAATAGAAATGCCTGGCCATACCTCTGCGGTGCTTGCTGCCTACCCAGAATATGGCTGCCTCGATAAAGAATACAAAGTCCAGACAACTTGGGGGGTGTTTGAAGATATTTTCTGTCCCTCAGAAGAAACTTTTGGCTTTTTGGAGGATGTTTTAGATGAAGTTATAGCCCTTTTCCCAGGAGAATTTATCCATGTTGGTGGGGATGAGGCTCCAAAGAAGCAATGGGAAGAAAGTCCATTAGCCCAAGAAGTGATTCGTCGCGAAGGATTGAAAGACGAGCATGAACTCCAAAGCTACTTTATTACCCGCATTGAACGTTACTTAAACAGTAAGGGACGACAAATAATAGGTTGGGACGAAATTTTAGAGGGTGGCCTAGCTCCTCGTGCTACCGTTATGTCTTGGCGAGGTGAACGAGGTGGTATTGAAGCAGCAAAAATGGGCCATGACGTTATCATGACCCCGGGTAACACGAATTATTTTGATCACTACCAGGGAACTATGTCGAATGAGCCCTTGGCGATTTGTTGTTTTACCTCTGTTGAGGATGTCTACGGCTACGAACCAGTACCCAAAGCACTAAGCCAAGAAGAGGCCAAACACGTACTCGGAGCACAAGGCAATGTATGGACAGAATATATTCGCACCCCTGAAAAAGTCGAATATATGGCCTATCCTAGAGCTACTGCCTTATCGGAAGTACTCTGGTCGGATCCCTCCCAAAAAGATTGGTACAGCTTTTGGGCTCGCTTGCAACATCATTTTGAACGACTAGACCACAGAGGAGTTAACTACGGCTCGCACTACGAAGGCCAGTTAAACCCTCACGAATGAGTTTGGAAAAGATATAATAAAGAGTCAAAGGCAACACAACAAACAAAAAACCTTTTTCAATCCAGCCCAAATACTCCGAACCAATTGCTTCTAATACCAAATAGATTAGATAAGCTGCGTAATAAAAAAGAAAAAGGAAGGCATCTTTGCGGTTTAGATCAAATCCTGCAAGAAAAATAGGTATACATCCTACGGCAACGGCAATCATAAACGGCATGTCTAATATCAATGCCTTTCTTGAAACTTCCAGCACCCCTGGGGCCAATAGGATTGTGAGACCAAGCGTAAGCAATACATTATATATGTTACTCCCTAACACGTTAGCTACCGCAATATCTGCATTCCCCTTTCGCGCTGCGGATATGGATGTCGCAACTTCGGGTAGTGAGGTCCCTATTGAAACGATGGTCAAGCCTACCACTAATTCCGACATTCCTAATAGTTGAGCGATGGTCACCGCGCTTCCTACCATCCAATTAGCTCCTTGCACAATAAGTACCAGGCCCGCCAATAATATTCCCACATTTTTTGTATAAAACCAGACTCCAGAAGCCAATTCAACCTCCTTTTCGTGTACATACAATTCACTAATATCCACCATATTCTTACGTATCTGTAAAAAGGTAAATATGGAATAGGCCAGTAAACCCATCAATAAAACACCGCCGTCCATTGGACTAAGGACTCCATCCAGTGCCAATACATACAGTCCAATGCTCATTGCAATAACAATTGGTACGTCAATGCGCACAATACGCTGTTTAATATGCAATGGAGTAATGAGTCCAGTAATGCCTAAAATGAGCAATATATTAGCAATGTTAGAGCCGATTATATTACCCAAGACTAAATCGGCAGAGTCATTCATTGCTGCTTTTAGACTAATGGCAAGTTCTGGGGCACCGGTAGCAAATGCTACTACAGTTAGTCCCATTATCATGGGTGAAACGCCCCATTTCAGGCCAAATTGATCGACTGCCTTTAAAAATAATTCCGCACCAAAAATGAGACCGGCCAGTCCTAAAACAAAAAGCAAAATGGTCATAAGTAATCTAATTAAACGGTTGACTCAAGATAAATATACGAGTTTTCCTACACTCGTTACCTAGCAATAAATATCTCTTTACTCATCAAAGATGTTCATAGTATGAACCCCAATAATTAGATTCATTACTGCGATGATTTTATTTGCATAAAAAAAGCCCCTCCACAATGGAGAGGCTTTTACTAAACGGTATGAAAAATTGTACAAGTCTAGTTATTATTGAAAAGACTGTAACAGCTAGATCTACATCATGCCGCCCATGCCGCCCATACCACCCATACCACCCATATCTGGCATAGCAGGAGCTGAAGAGGACTCATCTTTGGGTTTTTCACTAATAACTGCTTCGGTAGTCAATAATAGACCCGCTACTGAAGCTGCATTTTGAAGCGCCGTACGAGTCACTTTAGTAGGGTCAATAACCCCAGCTTTAATGAGATCTTCGTACTCACCGGTGCGAGCATTGTATCCAAAAGCCTCTTCGCCGTCTAGCACTTTTTGTACTACAATAGCTCCTTCAACACCAGCGTTGTTGGAAATACTACGTAAAGGTGCTTCAATGGCACGACGCACAATTTGGAATCCAACAGCTTGGTCTTCATTTACAGCATTTAGGCTGTCTAGAACACCTGCGGTACGAAGCAATGCCACTCCACCACCAGGAACAATTCCTTCTTCCACAGCGGCACGCGTTGCGTGTAGGGCATCTTCGACCCGAGCTTTTTTCTCTTTCATTTCAACTTCTGAAGCCGCACCAATGTAAAGTACTGCAACACCACCGCTTAACTTCGCTAATCGCTCTTGTAATTTTTCGCGATCGTAGTCAGAAGTAGTAGTTTCAATCTGAGAACGAATTTGATTCACACGAGCTTGGATGTCACCCTCTTGACCAGCGCCATCTACAATAGTCGTGTTATCTTTGTCGATACTAATGCGAGCAGCCTGACCTAGGTAGTCTAGAGTAGCATTCTCTAGTTTGTATCCACGCTCTTCAGAAATTACCGTACCACCGGTTAAAATAGCGATGTCTTCAAGCATAGCTTTTCGACGGTCACCAAAACCAGGAGCTTTTACCGCAGCAATTTTTAAGCTACCTCGTAATTTGTTCACTACCAGTGTTGCAAGTGCTTCGCCTTCTACATCTTCCGCAATAATTAATAGCGGTTTGCCAGACTGAACAACTTTTTCTAGAATAGGAAGTAAGTCCTTCATGTTCGAAATTTTCTTGTCGAAAATTAAGATGTAAGGATCTTCTAATTCAGTCGTCATTTTGTCGGAATCTGTCACGAAATAAGGAGAAAGATATCCACGGTCGAACTGCATACCTTCTACAGTTTCTAGATAAGTTTCTGTTCCTTTCGCTTCTTCTACGGTGATCACTCCATCCTTACCCACTTTTTCCATTGCGTCGGCAATAAGGTTACCAATGAACTCATCATTGTTAGCTGAAATAGTTCCAACCTGGGCAATCTCGTTGCGATCGTCAATGTCGCGAGAAAGCTCTTTCAAGCTTGTAACTATGGCTTCAACTGCTTGATCTATTCCACGCTTTAGGTCCATTGGATTGGCACCTGCAGTAACATTTTTTAAACCTGCAGTTACAATCGCTTGAGCTAAGACAGTAGCAGTAGTTGTACCGTCACCTGCGTTATCGCTGGTTCTAGAAGCAACTTCTTTCACCATTTGAGCACCCATGTTTTCAA
>DCQQ01000033.1 GCA_002323515.1 Balneolaceae bacterium UBA1514
GTATAGAGTCGATTAACTTTAAGGCATTACATATATTGTCTCTAGGCACAAATTGACCATCTTATCCCATAATCTATGAAAAGTACCCACATCGAAACAGTTGCTATACATGGTAGCATGAGAGTTAATAACACTCAAAATAGTCCTATTGTGCCGGGTATTGAATTATCTACCATTTACGAGCATGCGAAAGATGGACACAGACAAGGAGATTTAAAGTATAGTCGTTTGCAAAACCCTAACCGTCTAGAACTAGAAGCCGTGTTAAGCGATTTGGAAAAGGGTGCAGAGGCGGCTGCTTTTTCCTCTGGGATTGCAGCCATTAATGCGGTTTTTCAAACCCTCTCTCATGGCGATCATGTACTCATACCCAATGATGTTTACTTCGGCACCCGAAAGTTAATGTGGGAGTTTTCGGATCGATGGGGGCTGGAAATTGATTTTGTGGATATGACAAATTTGGAAGTCGTGGAAGCCGCCGCAAAGAAGAATACCAGAATGATATGGATTGAAACCCCGTCCAATCCTCAGATGTTCATTACCGATATTGAGGCTATGGTGAAATGGGCGGCTGATCGGAACGTGGTGGTTGCCGTAGATAATACTTGGCCTACGCCCTTCAATATGAACCCTATAGACTTTGGAGTTGACGTAGTTATTCACTCTACAACCAAATATTTGGGAGGCCATTCTGACCTTATTGGTGGGGCAGTTATTGCTAAAGAATCCGGACCTTTAATGGATCGGATACGAAGTGTGCAGATTGTTCAAGGAGGCGTGCCTTCTCCTTTCGATGCTTGGATGTTGTGCCGAAGTATTCGCAGTTTCCCTTACCGCATGAGAGCACACAATGAAAATGCCTCCCAATTAGCAGCATTCATGACCCATTTACCGGGCATTGAAGAGGTATTCTACCCTGGTTTAGTCTCCAATCCAGGGCATAAAATTGCCAAAACTCAGATGCGAGCTTTTGGCGGGATGATATCTTTTCTGGTCTCTGCTGGAGAGCCCGCGGCTAAAAAAATGGTCGGATCATCCCTAATAATTAAGGCCGCTACGAGTCTGGGTGGTATTGAAAGTATATGGGAGCACAGAAAATCTACGGAGGGTCCTTTATCAAAGACCCCGGATAATCTAATTCGATTAAGTGTGGGCTTAGAGCACATTGACGATTTAAAATTGGATCTTCAGCAGGCGCTAGAATCATCACTTACTATATAGTCAGTTATGCCGGCTTGATGCGCAATACTTACTATATAGTAAGTGCCTACAGAGGCTTTTTTGTCTGCTTTTAAGCAATTTTATGATTTGATGTCTTAAAAATAATAGAGAACTTTGATATGTATATAAAAAAATCTGAAGACACAGACTCAAAATAAATCTACTATAAACACAATTAATTAGATTATGGCTAAGGTCGATGTAATGATGCCCCAAATGGGTGAATCGGTAATGGAAGGAACGGTAATTGAATGGACCAAACAAATAGGTGATACTGTTGAGGTTGATGAAACCCTATTGGAAATTGCTACCGATAAAGTGGATAGTGAGGTTCCTTCTCCTGAGGCGGGTATTTTGGTTGATATTTTAGTAGAAGAAGGGGAAACCATTGAGGTGGGTAAGCCAATTGCTAGAATAGAAACGGACGCGGCAAAAGCATCAGTTGCAACCCCAATAAAAGCCCCCGAATCTAGCCCTGAGTCTGTAGAGAGTGAGCTAAGTCCGTCACCTAAAAGTGATTCAACTGAAACAGCTTCGGTGGCTGTACCTGGCAGCGCAGAGCCACAGCTGAAAGCAGCAGATCAAGCTGTTCAGGGTTCTATAGAGACAATTGATGTGATTATGCCCCAAATGGGGGAATCCGTTGTGGAGGCCACGGTAATAGGTTGGATGAAAGAGGTAGGAGATACAGTAGAAGAAGATGAGGCCATTCTTGAAATTTCTACCGATAAAGTTGATTCTGAGGTTCCTTCTCCAGCTAAGGGTACCTTGGTGGAAATTCGAGCTCAAGCCGATGATACCATTGAGGTTGGGCAAGTAATTGCTGTAATAGCTGTTGGTGAAGGGGTTTCTGCAGGAATATCTGCATTAACCAGTTCATCCATGTCATCTGCATCAACCAGGTCTGTTGATACTAGTAGTGCTACTCCCCCAGTTACTCAACTTACCAAAGAGCAAATAGCGGCAATGAAGCCGGAGGAACTATCTGCACAGCTAGTTCCATCCTCAGGAGCACCGGCTACCGACATTCCAAGGGAAGGAAGCGATGGCCAATTCTTCTCCCCACTTGTCCGGTCAATTGCTAAAGAAGAGGGGGTAAGTGCACAGGAGTTAGAGCAAATTCAAGGTACTGGACAAGGTGGTCGAGTGACCAAAAAAGACATTTTAAGTTATATAACCAATCGAACTACTACCACAACAGCAAGCAGTACGCCAACCCCGGCTTTATCTCTAACTCGTCCTGGCAGTCAGGCTTCTAGTCCTACTAATGTTCTTTCCGAGGACAGCAGAGACTCAATACAAGCGGGTCAACTCGACGTTTCTAGAAGTCCTATAGGCGAGGTTGAAATTATTAAAATGGACCGAATGCGAAAAATGATCTCCGAGCATATGGTTCGTTCTAAACAGACCTCTGCCCATGTTACCACCTTTGCGGAAGTAGATGTTACTGGACTGGTAAAATGGAGAAATAAAAATAAAGTAGCATTCCAACAAAAAACCGGAATTAAATTAACCTTCACCCCCTTGTTTGTGGAAGCAATAATCAAAGCAATGCTTGAGTATCCTATGATGAATAGCTCGGTTGTAGGCGATGAAATTCACGTCAAAAAAGACATTAATTTTGGCATTGCCGTTGCCTTAGGCAATGGTGGAGAAGGCGGTTTAATAGTGCCTGTGATGAAAAAAGCACAGCAGATGAACTTGGTAGGATTAGCAGAAGAAGTAAATAATGTAGCCCAGAAGGCACGCAGTAAAAAATTAAGTCCAGATGATTTGGCAGGGGGTACCATTACCTTGACCAACTATGGAAGTGTAGGAAATTTAATGGGCACGCCAATTATAAACCAACCCCAAGTTGCCATCATAGGTACTGGTGCAATAGTAAAACGACCGATGGTCATGGAAACCGAACAGGGTGATGTAATTGCGGTCCGACATATTATGTACCTGTCCATGAGTTACGATCATCGAATTATAGATGGAGCGCATGGTGGAGCATTTGTGAGTCGGGTTAAGGAGATTTTAGAACAGTTTGATACGCATCGAGATATTTAGAGATGCAGGTAACTGGGCATATTCCTGAGCTCCGAGATATTATTAGGGGCTATAAAAAAAAAGGAAAAAGGGTATCGTTTGTCCCTACAATGGGGGCCTTACATGACGGTCATTTATCCCTCATACGATTAGCTAAGAAGCATTCCGATGTGGTAGTAGTGTCCATTTATGTGAATCCAAAACAATTTGCCCCTAACGAAGATTTCGCTTCCTATCCAAGCACCTTAAAGCATGATCTGAACTTTTGTGAACAAGAGGGGGTCTCCTTGGTATTCACACCTGATACCGAGGTAATGTACAATCAAGAGCTATTTTTTAGTATAGATATACACACGCTTAACGAATACTTAGACGGAGCAAGTCGTCAAGGATATTTTCAGGGGATTGCTCTAGTTGTAAACAAATTGTTCAATATTGTAGCACCTGATGTAGCCATATTTGGTCAAAAAGATTATCAACAATATAAGGTCATTGAAGCATTGGTTGAGGAATTTAACCACGGGATAGAGCTACTATTGGCACCTATCGAACGAGCGTCAGATGGCTTGGCACTCAGCAGTCGAAATGCCTATTTGACCCCCGTCCAAAGGGAAGTGGCTCCATTATTGTACCAATGTTTGTTGTCTGCAAAGGTGCAGATTGAGCAGGGAATGAAAGATTGGGCCACCATGTTTTTAAATTTACAGCAAGAGTTGTTAGAAGCAGGCTTTCGAAACGATTATTTTGGTATCTTTGACACAGAGAAACTACATCCAGTCGATAAAATAGTCGAGGGACAGCGCTATCTAATAGCCGTAGCGGCTTATCTGGGTAAGGCACGTTTAATTGATAATATGATCTTCACGAACAAAATATTGATCAAAGGAGAATCGTGATGAAAGTAACTATGTTTAAATCTAAATTACATCAAATGGTGGTTACCGAGGCTAATCTGTTGTACGAAGGGAGTATTACCATAGACCAAGACTTACTAGACCAGGCTCAGTTACTACCATATGAAAAAGTACAGGTACTGAACATTACAAATGGGCAGCGACTAGATACATATATAATTCCAGGAGAGAGAGGTTCAAGAGTATGTTGTCTAAACGGCGCAGCTGCTAGATTAACCCAGATTGGGGATCGTATTATCGTCATTTCTTATGCGGAAATGACCCTGGAGGAAGCAGAGGCCCATCAACCTCGTGTTGTGGTGGTTGACGATCAGAATAATCCAAAGGCAGTATTAGACTACTCGCAACCTGCCACAAGTTATAGCCTAGAAACCGGTTTAAATGTAAAATAATATTTAGCGTATAACCGTTAGATTCAGTCTATCGTATATTTGCTAATAAAGTCTAATAGCAAAATAAAAAAAGTGCATATAAAACGTTGCTATTTCATCTTTGAAAGGGTTTGTTAACCCTACAAGGAATTCAATAAAATACCGATTCATAACACATCTCCCTTCCCATGAAAAAAAGAATATTCCTACCTGCTGCTTTGGTAGTGCTTATACTAGCGCTTTGGCTATTTAACAAAAGCGAAGCGACCAGTTTTATTGATCTATATACTTCACCTAGAGTAGGAAGCTTTGAGGTAGATGTAACTACTACTGGAGAACTCAGAGCAAAAAACTCGGTTGAAATTAAGGGTCCACAAGGTACGCGAGATTTTCGTGTGAATAATATGCTTATTCAGCGGCTCATTTCAGAAGGAAGTATTGTAAAGAAGGGTGATTTTGTAGCCGAATTAGATCGTTCTGAAATTATGGGCAAGCTACAAGATGCCCAATTGGACGTGCAGTCAGCAGAATCTCAGGTAATCCAAGCACAGTTAGACACCACCTTGACCTTGTCACAAGCTAGAGATAATCTAATCAATCTTCGATTTGCTTTGGAGGAACGACAGATTGAAGTAGATCAGTCAAAGTATGAGTCACCTGCTGTTCAACGGCAGGCTGAGATTGAATTAGATAGAGCGAGACGACAATTAACTCAAGAAACAAAAAACTATCAAACCAAGGTCAAACAATCCCAAGCGCAATTACGCGAAGTCGAGACAGAGTTACAGAAAAAACGCAATGAAATTGTAAAGATCCGTGAACTCATGGCTAAATTTACTGTTTATGCGCCGGATCAAGGTATGATTATATATCGCAGAAACTGGGATGGTTCAAAGATAACCGAGGGAGAACAGATTAGCGCATGGAGCCCAGTAGTTGCTGAATTACCGGATTTCACCGTAATGGAATCGGTAACGTATGTGAATGAGGTAGACATTCAAAAAATTGAGTTGGGTCAGTTGGTAGAGGTGGGTTTGGACGCGGTCCCTGATAAAAAGCTTACTGGAGTTGTTACAGATGTGGCAAACATAGGTGAACAACGTAAAAATTATGACTCAAAAGTGTTTGAGGTAATCATAGAAATCAATGAGTCGGATAGCTTATTACGTCCAGCGATGACCACCAGTAATCGGATTAAAATAGCTTCTGTGGAAAATGCCTTAGCCGTACCATTAGAAACTATTCATGCAGATGACTCATTAACCTATGTATACAAGAAAGATGGTTTGAATGCTATATTACAAGAAGTTGATTTAGGTTTGGTGAATGAAAACGAGGCTATCATTATTAAAGGTATACGTGAGAATGATGAGTTGTATTTGAGTTTACCCTCTGATACTTCTGGTATAGATCGGATTCGCATTACTCCGGATGGAGTGAAATAAGACCCATGAGTAAAATCAATAGTCAAAAGCTTCTATATAATTTAGACATTGCATTAGAGGCCATACAAAGAAATAAGCTAAGAGCCCTATTAACCTCTTTAGGGATTATTTTTGGAGTAGCGTCCGTTATAGCCATGTTGGCTATTGGGAGTGGGGCACAACAAGAAGTGTTAAGTCAAATGGAACTCTTAGGTACGAATAACGTAATTATTCAGCCTATTCGTGAGCAAATCGAAGGACTAGTTGGACAAGATAGCGACGAGGGCGAGTCAAACAAATATTCACCGGGTTTAACACTGCACGATATTGATAGTATTCGGGAGTTAGTTCCAGAGGTTGAATATATAAGCCCCGAGATAGTATTTGAGTCGAATTTTATTCGTAAAGCTCGAATGCGTAGTGGAAAAATCGTCGGTGTTAGTGAGGAGTATTTTGAAATCAATAGCTTTGATGTGGTTGAGGGGAATAACCTTAACCCATCACAAATCGAGCGAGCAGAACCGGTCTGTGTTATTGGCTATGACGTCAAAACCAAGTTTTTCCCAGGTGAAAACCCAATTGGGAAAAAAATAAAGGTAGGAAATCTTTGGCTTACCGTCATTGGAGTACTACAGAAAAAAGAATTGAGCACCGAAAATATCGAGCGCTTAGGCATTCGAAATTATAATTTAGATATTTTTGCTCCCGTTACCACCGTGCTATTACGCTTTAAAAATAGGGCATTAGTTACAAAGGACGACATTGATGTAAGTAGTGGTGGTGGATTTAGGGGAGGTAGAATGGTGGTTTTTTCAGGAGGAGCAGGTTCTGATGAGGATGAGGAAGATGCAGTCAAAATTAATTACCATCAACTCGATAAAGTCATTGTTCGAGTGAGTGATTCTGATTATAGTGTCTCCATAGCAGAGGTCTTATCCAGAATGCTCAAGCGCCGTCATAATGGAGTCATCGATTATGAAATTATCGTTCCCGAACAGCTACTCCAACAAGAGCAACGAACTAAGCGTATTTTTAACATTGTATTGTCTTCCATCGCCTCTATCTCTCTGATTGTTGGTGGGATTGGTATTATGAATATCATGCTGGCATCGGTGATGGAGCGTTACAAAGAGATCGGACTCCGCTTGGCTGTAGGCGCTCAAAAGAAAGATATTGAATTGCAGTTTTTAACCGAATCTCTAGCTCTAAGCGTAGGTGGAGGCCTGGTGGGAATATTTTTAGGTATCATATTTAGCTTTGCTATTGAATGGACCGCAGATATTGCAACCATTGTAAGTCCATTCTCCATTATCATTTCATTTGGAGTAGCATTGGTAATAGGGGTAATATTTGGTTTTATGCCCGCTCGAAGAGCTGCCCAACAAGATCCTGTACACGCATTACGTCATGAATAAACCACTACGTATCCTTTTCTTACTTGGTTGTATAGTTGCTAGTCCCGTTACATTCGCCCAATTAGTACAAGTCCAAGAACAAAAGACACTTAATACCTCCTCGCAGTCACTAGTATTTGGCTTAGAACAAAGTATTGAATATGCTAAGTTAAACAGTCCATTGTCTAGGGCGGCTCGCTACGCGTTATTGTCGGCAAAGTGGAGATTCCGAAGTTTTCGTGCCGATTTATTGCCGAGCATTAGTTTGACTGGTGATGCTCCCAATTATAATAAGTCTATTTTCTCTAATACATTAGACAACGGCACTGTAACTTTTTCTTCTCGTACCCAATCTGAGGCATCTTTAGGTGTCTCCATTGATCAGAACATAATGCCTACCGGAGGCCGACTCTCTTTGTCCTCGGGACTCACCCGATTAGGTATTTTTCAAAGTGAAAATACCTACTTATGGCAGAGTACACCTCTCGTTGCTAGTTATCGCCAACCTTTGAATCAGTTTAATTCGCTCAAATGGAGGGCAATTACTGAGCCCCTCCGATATCGTATTGCCCAAAAGCAATATGTAGAGGATCTTGAGAATCTAGCCTTTACCGTAACTCAAAGCTTTTTTGATCTCCTTCTTGCTAAAATAAATGTTGAAGTCGCAGAGTTCAACGTAACGGTGAATGATTCTATATACAATATTTCGCAAGGGCGTTTTCAAGTAGGTAGCATTGCAGAAAACGAACTCTTGCAAAGTGAGCTAGAATTTCGAAATGCACGAAATTCTTTAACTACCGCTGGAATCAATTATCTACGTATAGAAGAAGAGTTTAAAGCATTACTGGGTTTAGATGATGACGAGATTTTGGAAATTATTCTCCCAAGTGTCGCCCCTTCTATCGGTTTAGATGTAGAGCAGGCTTATGAGTTGGCCCGCGAAAACAACTCTACTGCGCTCCAATTCGAACTAAACGAATTACTTGCCGATCAAACCTACGATCAAGCTAGAAAAAGCACGGGACTTTCGGCTACTCTGCAAGCTAGTTTCGGATTAAATCAAACCTCTCAAGATTTTGACCAGTTATATGATGACCCACAAAATCGGCAATTTTTCAGCTTGGGTTTTGAAGTACCGATTTTTAATTGGGGTAAAAATATGGCTGAAATTAAATCGGCCCGTAATGATCAAATGGAAACGGCCAATACAATTGCCTACCAGAAAAGGCAGTTTGAACTTAGCATAAAAAGTACGGTTAGAGAATTTCCACAACTTCGAGATCAGGTCGAATTAGCCAGAATATCCGATGAAATAGCTACTCGACGTTATGATGTATCTAAAAATCGGTATTTGATAGGTCGAATAGATGTAACCAATCTTTTTATTGCGCAGAATGAAAAAGATGGTGCCCGACGAAATTACATTCAAGCCTTACGTTCGTATTGGACTGGGTATTATAATTTAAGAAGGCTCACCCTATACGATTTCGAACAAGATGTGCCGATACTATATACAACCGAATTTTGATTCACGCAGCAAGCGTATCCTTAATAATCTAATCCTGGTTGAGTAATATCCGTACCTTCATTGTCTTTAGCTGACTTCACCATCTCTTCTACATCCTTTAATAGTGCTTTAGCGTCGAATACAACACCATCTTTGATGGTGTAGACTACCCCACCATGTCGAGTAACCTCATTATCTTCGTTCACCAAAATAGAACCGGTACCAAAAAGTACCTTTAAATTAGCCATGGGATTGGCATCTACGATCACCAGGTCGGCTAACTTTCCTAACTCAATAGTACCAAGTTGATCATCAACTCCAAGTACTTCTGCTCCCTTTAGCGAAGCTGATTGGAATATCTCCAATGGATGGAAACCAGCCTCTCGCATAAGCTCCATTTCCTGTATATATCCAAATCCATACAACTTATAGATATATCCTGCATCCGAACCAAGTGTCACACGGCCACCTCTGTTCTTATATTCGTTGACAAATTCCATCCATAGACGAAAGTTTTCTTTCCATGCAATTTCCTGTTCAGTCCCCCAATCAAGCCAGTAAGAGCCATGAGAAATTCGGCTGGGCTCGTAAAAACGCCATAGAGAAGGAAGAGTATATCGTTCATGCCATTCTGCGCGGCGCTGAGTCATTAAACTTCGATTGGCTTCATAAATAGTGAAGGTAGGATTCAGTGTAAAATCTAATTCAAGCATTTCATTCATTACGGCATTCCACTTCTCCGAATACGGTTCAGCTGCTTGAGCCCACAATTTCCCTGCTTCTTCAAACCGATGCTGCTCATTGTTATAATTATAATCGAGAGGATAATCTTGAATGATACGATCTTCGAAAAGCGATTCAGGAAGTCCATACCAATGGGTCATGCTCGTTAAACCCAGTTGTGCAGAACGAAGGGCATTGTTGTACACTACTTGTGTTTGAGCATGATGGGTCATGGTTCCTAGCCCTCGTTGGTTTGCTTCATCAATGGCCGCGGCGTACACCTCAGGACTGGCTCCAAAAAATTTAATTCCATCCGCTCCAGCATCGTCTATCATTTTTACCCACTCACGTGCGTCCTCTGGTGTGATTATGGGCCGATCAAAGCTATTTCCAAAACCAATCCAAGCAGAAATACGCGGAGCTGTAATCTCGTTCTTTTCGCTAAGCTCCTTATGCCGCAGTGTCCATTCCATACCATTACTTGAGCCAGGTTCCCGAATAGAGGTAATACCATGAGCCAACCAAAGCTTGTACACATATTCCGGTGTGGTACCCTGAGCACCACCCCCAGTGTGAGCATGCATATCAAAAAAGCCGGGTAGCATATACATCCCAGTTGCATCAATTGTCTCAGTATTTTCATCGGCCTGTGGTCGGCGCCGATCATTAATCGGTAAGCCTGGGTAACCAACCGTTCGGATACTACTTATTACATTTCCTTCCACGACTACATCTACTGGGCCAGTTGCAGGGGAACCCGTGCCATCAATAAGATGAACTCCACGAATGATGAGTCGATCATACGGACCGCCACCTTCGCTTCGTTCTGGTGCATCTGGCATTTGCGCATGCAATACCATTGGTGATAGTGAGCATAATAGAAGTAGAATTTTTTTCATGACAGTTTTTTCTGGTTAATGTAACTGGTTGATGTGATTAGTTTGTGTAACTGAAAACCCTGGTTCGTTTCCTGAATAAAATTAACCCTTAGCATCCTCTGCTAACAATTGGAAAAACCGAGCAGAGGTTTTTATCCCCCTATAAAAATCTTTCACATGAAACGATTCATTGGGCGAATGAATAGCATCGCTGGTTACGCCAAATCCCATAAGTATGGATTCAGCTCCTAATACTCGTTTAAAATCGGCCACAATGGGAATAGATCCACCTTCCATGGAAAAAAGAACCGGGGTCTGGTAGACCTCTTCAAACGCTGTCGCTGCTGCTTTTAAGCCGTAAAAATTTAAGTCAGTGCGTGAAGCATATCCACCATGATGCTCCGTTACCCTTACTTTTACGGTATCAGGAGCTAAGGATAAAACTTGTTGTTCAAATAAACGGGCAATTTCATGAGGGTTTTGGTTGGGTACCAGCCGCATACTAATTTTGGCATTAGCTTTAGAGGGAAGTACTGTTTTAGCCCCCTCTCCTTGATAACCACCCCATATGCCATTGACATCGAGGGTAGGTCTAGCAGAAGCCCGTTCAAGCGTACTGTACCCTTTTTCACCGTGAACAGCATCCACGTCTAAGGAAGATTTATAAGCTGTTTCGTCAAAGGGTAAATCAGCCATTGACTGTCGGCCTTCTGGTGTTAAGGCTTCCACTTTGTCGTAAAATCCGGGAATTTGCACAACGCCATCTTTGTCCTTCAGCTGAGCAATGATTTCACAAAGTACATTCAGAGGATTTTCTACCGCTCCTCCATAGACCCCAGAATGTAAATCTCTATTTGGCCCCACAACTTCAACTTCCATGTAAGCTAATCCTCGAAGGCCAAAAGTAATAGATGGTTGATCGAGTCCAAACATGGAGGTGTCAGAAATAAGGACCATATCACACTGTAGCATGTCCTTATGCGATTCAATAAAGGGGACCAAATTGGGTGATCCAATTTCCTCTTCACCTTCCAACAGAATCTTGATATTCACCGGAATACCACCGTCTGCTTCGATTAAAGATTGAAGTGCTTTTATGTGGGTAAAAGATTGCCCCTTGTCATCACTAGCGCCTCTAGCATAAATCTTACTATTTTTAATAGTGGGTTCAAAGGGTGGGGTATCCCATAGGTGATCTGGATCGGATGGTTGGACGTCATAATGGCCATAAATTAACACTGTGGGCCGGTTATCAAAAGGATAATGTTCTCCATACACGATGGGGTGCCCCTGGGTTTCATAGCGTTCTACTCGTGAAAGCTTTAACGAATTAAGCTGGTTTAGCAAAAAATCTGCTGCCTGTTCAACCTCTATTTTTCGAGACGAATCGGTACTTACACTCGGTATCCTTAGAAAGGTGAATAGTTCATCTAGGAAATGCTCCTTATGCTGCTCAATAAATTCGTTAGTCGTCATTTTAGTTGAATTAATAGGGGTTATGAATGGTATACGTTTTATCTAACAGACCTTATATGGCCACTGTATAAAGGTAGTCTAATGTGACTTTATTCTCTAATTAAAGTCTGTAAAGCTAATGAATTCGTAAAGTTTGCTCCCGTACCCATCCGGTTTGGCCATTACTGAGTCGAATAAAGCGCCAACTTTGAATAGCGTCAACTGAAAAGTCTACCCGGCAGTCATATCCTTCATAACCCATGACCAGCAATTCACCCGAAGCTGAAGGGGAATTCCTCACCTCCACTTCCTGCGTAATAATAACGGCTTCGCTGTACTTTGCAGAGCGGTAATCTGTACCAATAGCCAAACTTAAACTGGTAAAAAAGAAGAGCAAGGAAGTCCAAGAGAATTTCATAATCGTAGGTGTATGCCGCTTCGTAGATGATTTTTTGCTATGGTTCAGTGCATTTCCAAACCAGTGAAACAACAATAAAACTACCGAAAGACTTAAGAAAGCAAAGGTTGACCAGAACAACCATAGACTTCCCCAATTATGTTCGATATAATCTAAAGCTGTTTCCCATGGTAGTGGTGGTAAGGTAGCGGCTTGCCGGCTGAATTGACTTTCTACATACGCCAATGCTTTAATGGCTGCAGTCTCAGTGGTGGGTTCTTCTGCAGCTTTTTGGAGGTAAAATTTTGCCAGGCCTAAGGAATCTAATTCAACCGCAGCAATAGCCATATTTAAAAATAATCCCCCTGAATAAAATCCACTTTGTTCGATAAACTTAAATTTCTGCAGAGCTATTTTGTATTGAGCCTGTTCTAAATCTAAGGTAGCCTCCTCAAAACTGGATTGCGCCTGAGATGCCAAGAGTAGGGAGCCTTGTAGATTTTGTGTTAACTCCTGAGTGTCAGTTTTTTCAACTAGTGATGGTGTCTTCTGTAATGCTATAGTTTCTTTGAGCGGCGCTGGCGTTACTCCTGAAGTCGTGTTTGCTTCGAATGTTGAAGAAAACACACAGAAATTGAGCATTAATGCCACATACCAAGATTTATTAGGTACCAAGATACCCTTGAGAAAAGATCGTGTTGCTTCGCTTTTCAGCATTGATTTGTTCTTTAGTATTATTTCAGCTCCCGTTCAAGTTCGAGAATAGTCTCTTCAGCAAGTTGAATATCCCTTAACACATCCGAGGTAGAACTAATGGGTGCATAGGATATGGTATCACATTTCGTTAAGATCTCCTTGCAACGCTCGAGCGCTGCAGGTGACTTAGCGTTAAGCTGCTTTTTTAGCCCTGTTAGCAATTCCTGGGTTGACCAGCCAGCAGCATGCATTCCACAACGACTAGTTATGTAGGTGCTAAGGATGTGATAGAGCTCGTGATAGCATTCTTTTATAGAACTCTTTTCGTCTCTTTTTTGTCGTTCAGCCTTAGTACGAAGCTCATTCAAAGTGCTTTTTGCCGTTTTTAGTGCACCCCGCTTTCGAGCAAAATTATGATCGTTTTGTAGGCGATTCTGGTGCCTTTTAACAAAGAATCCTATGAACAGGCTAGCCAAGGGAAGAAGTAAGAAAAGTAGCAAAAGGGGCTGTTCAGCTATCCCGTTCTTTGAGTGTTGTTTCCAGGCCACTAATCCAGCTATGGGTTCAATGTCGAATCGTAGCATTTCAGTGGTAATGTGTACGGCGTTAGCGTCTCGGATAACTCGAAGGCTTTGAGCTGGAAGACCAATTGCTTTATACTCTTCGGCTATTGGGTCGAAGTATAAAAGCTGAGTAGCCGGAATGGTGGAGCTTCCTTCGTTACGCGCAATTACAATATCAGTAAAGGTTTTTGTTCCGGAAATAGTCGAACCGGCTCGTTGGATGGAATTGCTTTCTTGTGGATTGTACTGTTCAAATTCAGCAGGGTAGGCATAGTCTGGAGGTTGAATTAGAGGAAGATTTCCGGTTCCGGATATGCGAGTGGTAATTTCAATACTTTCTCCAACTAGGGCTTCGGTGGGTTCGATGCTGCGCTCTATTTGGAATGTCCCAACAGCTGAAAGGAAGAGGCTATTTTCTGTGCTCTGATGGGTGGGGAGCGGTTTAACGGTTATTTCGGTGGGGGGTGTTTGAATATTTTTGCGCTCCTGACCCAAACCGAAGCTAAAGATATCTTGACGTCTGTTACGCTGTTGAATTAAGACAGTAATCTCAAATGGGCTTAGAACTAGCTTGCCTCGTTTACTTGGAAAAAGGGCGTACTGCAAAAGTCTAGCTCGTTGATATCGCTCTCCCTCAACTAAGGTGGATGTAGCACGAGTTTGTTGGGTATTTTCAAGTTCTTCTTTCCAAAAGCCTTCTGCTTTCCAGCCTGGACTTGCTTGGTATGACCGAACTTCAATGGTATTTTTGAAATACAATACAACATCTACTACAATTTGTTCACCCAAGAAGGCAGTGGTTTTGTTGGGCTCTAACCGGACAAAAATATCTGGACTAGCCCCATCATTTTGTTGTGAATTCGCTGGATCCAATACCCGAAAGGAAGTAGGTTCCGTACGGTAAACTTCACCGTTAACGGTAATATTAAAGGAAGGAAGGGTATAGTTGCCAACCTGAGTTGCAACAAATTGATATCCATAGGTATAGGTAACACTAGGGCGACCATTTACATACTGAATACTCTGCCCTTGTCTATTTGACCCGCTTATCCACCGGAGTCCAGGTACATCAAGTACAGATGGGCGATCAATGCTGTTTAAACTTCTACCGGAGATAATGAACTCTAGGAGTACCGATTCTCCATTATATATATTGGTTTCAGACAGTTTGGTCTGTACCTGAATAGGCGAGTTTTGTGCCCAAGTAAAGCTGGGAATACTCGCAAGAAAAAAGAGAAGTAGATACGGTATAGATTTACCAATCTTTTTCATGTGTCTTTCCGCCTTTGGTTTTAGCTTTTTTGAATTCTTTTAACAATTCTTTTTCTTTTTGAGCTAATGCCTGCAGGATTTTTTGGGCCTCTTCTTTGCTTAAATCTTTTAGTTCTTCTGCTTGAGCACGTTCACTTGGATCGGAATCGTCTGGAGCCTGTTCATCTTGGCTTTGACTCTGATCGTCATTTTCTGACTCTTGTTCTTTACTTTCTGAGTTTTGCTCCGAGTTTTCTTCGTTTTCTTGTTGTTCTGAATTCTGCTCAGAATTTTCTTCGTTTTGATCCCCGTTATCTTGTTCGTTCTGGCTATCCTGATTCTGCTGCTGCTGTTCTTTCAACTGCTCATATAGACTTTGGAGCTTCAGTTCATCCGGATAACGTTCTAATCCAGTCTTTACAGTACTAATAGCCGCCTCTAAGTTGTTGTAGATGTATTGTTGTGCGCCTTGATGAAAGTAACTTTCTGCAGTAGGGATGTTAGCTTGAGTTTGTCCAAAAAGAGATTGAGGCATGGAGCAAACCATTAAAACTAGCACGAAGGTGTAAACAGTATAGGTGAACCTTCTTCCTGTGTTATTGAAAACGAATGTGAGCAAATAAAAGGGATTAAACATAGAATTCATGGATGTGAGTGTGTGTGGCCGTATAATCATTACCCAGCTTAATTGTCAGTTTGTTCTATCTGGTTCACAGCACCAATACGATTCATAAACGACTCATAATATCTAACCGTTTCATCGACTCCTAAAGCCTCTTGCATTAAATTAAAAGCGGAAGCATATCGGGATTCATTTACGAGGGTATCGGCTTGTTCTTTTACCGCTTTAGCGTATACGCTTGGTTCAGGTGGAGGTTCCTGGTTTTCATTTTGATTCTGCTCATTATTGTCTTCTTCTTCAGAAGTTTTCATCAAAGCATATTCATAATTAAACTGGCCCTCGCTATCGGACGGAAGTTTTTGTAAAGAAGCTCGCAAGTGTTTCATTGCCGGCTTCCATTGCTCATTTTCAGCTAAAACTGTTCCGATGTTATAGTCTGCCAAAGCTTTCAGGTGGTTGTCATCCGTGTAACTTTTTGCTTGCATGAACACCTTTAGGGCTTCCTCGAATTCACCCAGTTTAGTTAAAGTATTACCTAAGTTGAACAAAATTTCAGCATTATTGGGGTCTTGATCTAAGGCAGAATAAAACCAAGTTTTTGCGCTCTCATAGTCTCCATTTTCATAAGATTTATTTCCCATACGAGCGTCTGGATTGCTAATGTTTAATCCTAATAATAGTAGTATAGTCCAAATAAATGTAGCCATTGGTCGTTTTTTCGTCTAATTGATCATGCGTCTGGTAAAATTACCTACTCTTCAACTGCATTCATGGTTTCATCATCCATGAGTAGATTTGTAAACACATTGGTCACGTCATCATTTTCTTCAAATTTTTCAATCATACTAAAGTTAGCACGAGCTAGTTCGGCGTCTACTTTTGTCTCCGTCATAGCCTCCCTAACGAGCTCTGCTTGTTCTATTGTATACCCAGTAGCCTCTAGGTTATTTCGGACATGAAAGAGTTGAGTGCGCTCTGTCATTACCATAAAGAGAGGGGCTCCTTCTTCTACGATTACATCTTCAGCGCCTGCTTCAATTGCTTCTAGGAGGAAGTTTTCTTTATCTAGTCCTTCAGAAGGCACACAAATCATCCCTTTTTGATCAAATAAAAAAGAAACAGATCCATTGGTACCCATGTTCCCACCATGTTTAGTGAAAATATGCCGAATTTCACTCACCGTCCTGTTATTATTATCGGTGGTTGCCTCGATGTAATAGGCGATACCTCCGGGCCCGTATCCTTCAAAACTTACTTCTTCAAAGCTGGAGCTGTCATCTAGCTCACCAGTACCACGTTTAATCGCACGTTCTATGTTATCTTTAGGAAGGTTACAGCTTTTGGCATTTTCTATAGCTAAAGCAAGTCTTGGGTTTCCGGTTGGATCACCTACCCCTTCTTTAGCTGCTACGGTAAGTTCCTTTATGATTTTTGTGAACACCTTAGAGCGTTTTGCATCTTCTTTTGCTTTTTTGTGGCGAATATTCGCCCATTTAGAATGTCCTGCCATACGAGTTATGTACTTAGTCAAGCGTCAAAGTTGTTTAAAGGGTTGAATATAGCGATTTGTCCTGCGCTATAAAACACCCAAGCAAGCAGATGAATTTGACGGATAAAAAAGTCATCTAAAGAAATGATATTTTGGAACGCTATTTGGCTGAGCTTTGTCATCTATACGCTTTTGTGCTCTACCTTTAAATAGTTGTGATTCACCTAGTAGAAACTTTTTATGAAAATTGGAATAGTCTGTTATCCTACCTTTGGGGGTAGTGGAGTCGTAGCCACTGAATTGGCTAAAATATTGGCACAACAAGGACATACCTTGCATATTTTGAGTTATGCTCGACCCGCCCGACTGGAAGAACGCAACACCAATATATTTTACCATGAGGTGTCAATAAATTCTTATCCACTATTTGAATATCCTCCCTATGCTTTAGCCTTGGCTTCACAAATGGTGAATTTGATTGAGTTTGAGCATTTGGATTTGTTACATGTACATTATGCCTTGCCTCACGCCACTAGTGCTTATTTGGCCAGGCAGATTATGGCAGAGCGAGGACTTCATGTACCTATTGTGACTACATTACATGGAACGGATATCACTTTAGTTGGGATAGACCCTAGTTATAAACATGTGGTTGAATTTTCCATTGATAAAAGTGATGGTGTGACGGCGGTTTCGGAATACTTAAAGCGAGAGACCTATGAAAATTTTGATATTAAACAAGAAATCAAGGTCATTCCAAATTTCATCGATTTGGAACGGTTTAAAGCTACTAGGCAGACAGAACTGAAAAAGGAATTGGCGGCAAACGGAGAAAAAATAATTGTTCATATCTCTAACTTCAGAAAAGTAAAAAGAGTACCTGTTGTGATACAAATTTTTGCTAAAACCTTGGAAAAAGGTATAGCGGCTAAGTTGGTTTTAGCGGGTGATGGACCTGATAGGCAAGTAGCAGAGCAGCAATGCCGAAGTCTCGGTATCTGCGAACATGTTCACTTTATGGGGAAATGGGAACGAGTAGAAGATATTCTCTCAATTGCTGATCTGTTCCTCATTCCATCGGGATCTGAAACTTTTGGATTGGCAGCTCTGGAGGCTATGAGTTGTTCAGTCCCAGTGATTAGCTCAGATATTGGGGGGCTACCCGAGGTAAATATACATGGAGAAACAGGGTATGCTTGTTCCCTGGATGATGTGATCTGTATGGCGGATTATGCTGCTCAGATTTTGAGTACGCCTAGTTTGCACGCTGCCTTAGCAAAAAATGCAAGGAAGCGAGCCGAGCTTTTTAACCAAGATCATGTAGTACGCCAGTACGAAGATTTCTACGAACAGGTTCGAGCAAGGTCAATTAAGCAGAGCTAATCTCCATCAACCAGCTAGATGAACCTGCTAGACATAGGATAACAGTCTTAGTATAACAGGCAAACCGCTCGAGCTTATGTTCTAGAATAAAGATCTCTAGGCTATAACTTTTGAAACCTCGTCTGCGGCTTCTTTTAGCAGTACAGCAGAAATAACATTTAAGTCGGAATTATCAATAATTTCTTTGGCTTCTGCAGCATTGGTGCCCTGAAGGCGTACAATAATAGGAACATTGGTTACTTTTTCTGCAATCTCTGGATCTTTAACAGCCTCAATAACCCCGTTTGCAACCCGATCACAGCGTACAATACCACCAAAAATATTGATTAAAATAGCTTTTACATTTGGGTCGTCTAAGATAATTCGGAAACCATTTTTAACCGTCTCTACATTGGCTCCACCACCCACATCTAGGAAATTCGCAGGTTCTCCACCGGATAATTTTATAATATCCATAGTAGCCATTGCTAAGCCCGCACCATTAACCATACACCCTACATTGCCATCTAGTTTGATGTAATTGAGGTTGAATTTTTGGGCTTCTAATTCGAATGGATCTTCTTCGGATTCATCACGTAACTCGGCGATGTCGGGATGGCGATATAATGCATTACCGTCGAAGGTAACTTTGGCATCGAGTGCCATAATTTCTTGATCGGGCGTTAGGATCAATGGGTTTATTTCCATCATATCAGCATCTGTTTTTAGAAAGGCATTATAGATCCCCATAATGAATTTGATACCTTTTTTTAGTGCAGCGCCCTCTAAACCTAGGCTAAATGCTAGCATACGTGCCTGATTTACTTGTAGTGGCATACCAGGCTCTACCCACGCTTTTATAATTTTCTCGGGTGTTTCTTCGGCTACTTGTTCAATTTCAACCCCACCTTCTGTAGACACCATGATCACATTTTTGGACACAGCACGATCCAATAAAATGCCCAAATAAAACTCTTGTTTAATATCAACTCCGTCAGTTACATACAATCGTTGGACTAACTGTCCAGATGGACCTGTTTGAATAGTCACTAATACATCATCCAGAAGAGATTCTGCAGCTTGCCTTACTTCTTCTACACTTTTGCAAAGAATAACTCCTTTGGCATTATTCTTTTTTGTTCGGCCCTTTCCTCTACCACCCGCGTGTATTTGTGCTTTAACCACAAATAGCGAAGTTCCTTCTGCTTGTAACTCTTCAGCAGCCTTAACGGCGCCTTCGACAGTAGTCGTAGAAATTCCTTTAGGAACGGGAACTCCGAAAGAGGCTAAAATTTCTTTGGCTTGATACTCATGAATTTTCATAGGAACAGTGTTTGATAGACGATTAGTAACATTGAAATAAGTCCGGTTCGAAACAATCTTGGGAGATAGTTAACGGTTGCGTTCTTTAAGTGTGCAAAAATAGCTAGTTTATAGGGTAAATAAAAGAAAGTTTACCTTAAAATTAGCTGAAATGAACGTGTTGTTTGTAATAGGAACCCGACCTGAGGCCATTAAACTAGCTCCAATTATATTGGAGTGCCAACAAAGAGATAGTTTTGATGTAATAGTATGTTCGACTGGGCAGCATAAGGAGTTATTGGATAGCGCATTTGAGCAGTGGGATATAGTGTCGGATATTGAGCTTGCGGTGATGGAATCTGGACAAGGTTTAAACCAGCTGTTATCCAAATTACTTCGGCAACTGGATAAGGTCCTGTGCGATGTGAACCCCGACTGTGTAGTAGTTCAGGGAGACACCAGCAGTTGCTTAGCTGGAGCATTAGCAGCATTTCATCGTGAAATCCCAGTGTATCATGTGGAGGCTGGACTCAGAACCTATGATAAAACAGCTCCTTTTCCTGAGGAGTTGAACAGACAAATAGTTAGCCGAATTGCCAATATTCATTTTGCTCCCACAGAAAAAAATAAGCAGGCCTTAATCATGGAGGGTATTGCTGAAAAAGACATTGTGGTAACAGGGAATACGGTTATAGACGCTTTGATGATGTGCCAAAAAAATGTGGATCCTGAATCTAACCCCGAGATTCAAAAGCTGCAGCGTATATATAATCCTGAAAAGAAACTGCTCTTAGTAACAGGTCATCGCAGAGAAAATATGGGAGCCGGCTTTTCAGAATTAATTGAGGCTTTGTGCGAATTAGCCTCAGAACCATCAATACAAGTGATTTATCCCCTTCATATGAATCCCGCTGTACGAGAGCCCATGATATATGCTTTGGGGAATACGGAGGGAATTTTTTTGATCGAACCTTTAGGTTATGAAGCTTTTGTCTGGTTGATGTCGAAGTCATTTTTGATTATTAGCGATAGTGGTGGTGTGCAGGAGGAGGCTCCATCATTGAATAAGCCAGTGTTGGTACTTCGTCAGCAAACCGAAAGGCAGGAGGCGGTGGAAGCAGGGACGGTTAAACTTATTGGTACTCTGAGAGAAGCTATTGTGCAAGAGGTGCGAGAATTGATGGTAAACAAAGAGGCCTATTTGGATATGACGCAAAAATCAAATCCATACGGGGATGGAACGGCAGCAAAGCGTATAGTAGATTTTTTAATGGCTTCAGAATGAAGTATCGAATTCTCGAAAAAGCTTAGTATATTTACAAAGATATTAATGTGGATTTATCCGCTTAACCCTCCAATTGCTGTTACGAAGTGAGTACTTCTAAAATCATGGATGCTGAGGATCTAAATCGTACATACTTGCGATTTGCTCATCAATTCCTAGAATCCTATGATGACCCCAAAAAATTAGCCATAGTGGGCATGCAAACTCGAGGGGTGTATATGGGCCGACGGATTAAGTTAGTCATGGAGAAAGAGTTGGGATTTGATATTGATTTTGGAGTTTTAGATGTCACTTTTTATCGAGACGATTTTCGTTCTAAGCTTAAAATGCCCGATGTAAAGGTGACGGAGATTCCCTTTGATCTATATGAACGGGATGTCATTTTAATAGATGATGTGCTATATACAGGCAGAACGGTTCGCTCTGCTTTGGACGCACTTATGGCATATGGGCGACCTCGGAAAATTCAGTTTTGTTGTATGGTCGATCGAGGCCATCGCGAATTACCCATAGCTCCCGATTTTGTGGGTGTTCAAATTCCTACTTATGCCTCCGAGGAAGTTCGGGTTCGAGTCAAAGAATTAGATGGCGAGGATGCTGTGTATCTAGTTGATGGAGATGATGCATTGAAAGATAACCTTGCCTCGAAGGAATAAATTCAGTCCATGAGTAAGCTAAGTACCAACAAAAATTCCACCGATATCAGCACATATGAGGGATATGAACTCAGTCAAAAGCATTTATTGGGCTTGTCGGATTACAGTGCACAAGACATACAATATGTATTAGATCAGGCGGTTTCCTTTCGTGAGATTTTGAATCGTCCCGTGCCTAAAGTACCGACCCTACGAGATAAAACGATTGTGAATTTATTTTATGAAAATTCTACTAGAACACGATTATCATTTGAGCTGGCTCAAAGGCGTATGGGTGCCGACGTTGTTAATTTTTCGGCGGGTACATCCAGCACAAAAAAGGGGGAGTCGTTAAAGGATACCATTCGCAATATCTCCTCAATGAAAATTGATATGGTAGTAGTACGGCATGAGAGTCCTGGTGTTGCTCATTTTTTAACCGAGTGTGTAGATGCAGCTATTTTAAACGCTGGTGACGGGGCACATGAACATCCAACCCAAGCATTACTTGATTTGTTTACTATACAACAAGTACACGGAAGTATAAAAGGGGCTAAAATTGCCATTATTGGCGACATTACTCACAGTAGAGTAGTGCGTTCGAATATTATTGGGTTAAAAAAGTTAGGGGCTGAAGTTGTTTTATGCGGACCCAAAACACTGATACCTAAATTTATTGATCAAATGGGAGTAGGAATTTCCTATAACCTTGAAGAGTGCTTAGAATGGTGTGATATGGCTATGGCATTACGCATTCAGCTTGAGCGTCAGGATAGAGGAACTGAGTTTTTCCCAAGTCTACGAGAGTATCATGAGAACTTTGGGATAAAATTGGAACATTTAGAACGCTTTCCTGATTTTAAAATTATGCACCCAGGTCCAATTAATCGTGGGGTTGAAATGGAGAGCGAAGTTGCAGATCATGGACGAGCTATTATATTAGACCAAGTCACTAATGGGGTTGCCGTACGTATGGCCATACTTTATTTGTTAAGTGGGGGCACAAGGATTTAAGCTTATATAGTCGTATTTTATTCTACTATGTTGACTTTTACGATGCGATAAAGTAGTTTGATCTTCAATTTAAAGCTCTACAACTGCCTTTTATAGAAACAAAGCTACAACCAATACCAATTACGAGATAATTATCTACCACATTGTGGTTAAACAATCGATTAGATGCAGGAACTTTTTGTTGAGCAAAAATTAGACCCAGCGGCTGAATCTGACAGCAGTACGGTGGCAAAAGAATGGCCGTCAGTCACCATAGCTATACCTCTATATAATGAGGAAAAGCACGTAGATCGTCTGTTATCTAGTTTTCTTCATTCGTCTTATCCCAACATTGTTGAGGTTCTTATTGCCGATGGAGGTAGTATAGATAAGACTAGAGAGCTCATTCGCAAGTGGAGTGAAAAAGATTCCCGTGTAATTTTAATTGAAAATCCCAATAAATATCAGTCTTTTGGTTTAAATGAGATGATCAAAAAGGCTAAAGGGGATGTGTTTTTACGTGCAGATGGACACTGCTTATATGCCAATGATTATGTAGAGGAGTGTATCAAGTCTTTAAAAATGGATGAATCCAGAAATGTAGGTGGGGCTCAGCGCTACTTAGCTCAGAATTCTGTTCAAACAGGTATTTCACTAGCGGTAAAAAGTATTTTGGGTAATGGTGGGGCTAAATACATGAAAGATAGCTACAATGGCTTCGCAGATACGGTTTTTTTAGGCTGTTTTTGGACCCAAGATTTAAAAAAACTGGGTGGATTCAGCGAGATTAATATCACCAATCAGGATTCAGAGTTGAATTTACGGTTGTTAGAGGAGCACGGTCCATGCATTCGAGTTAGTTCTAATATAAAGTGTTGGTATTATCCTCGTTCTAGTTTTAAGGGATTGATGACACAATATTTTAGATATGGTCGAGGCAGATTTGTTACCCTCCTCTTACATCCATTCTCAAGCCCTCTAAGAAGTTTTCTTCCAACTATATTCCTATTGAGTTACATTGGCTACGTTGTAGCAGATGTGTTAACTACTCAATCTTTGTGGGCTATCCCTTTGAGTCTATTCTTTTTAGGGCTTGTACTGTTAGAGTCTATTCGGGTAGTGTGTGTGAATCGATCCAATTTTAGTAAGAATATTTGGAAATCAGATAAGAAACAGCCTAATTCGTTTTCCAAAATCTTCCATACAGCTTTTTCATTAATCATCATGCAGGTTGGACATTCTTCTGGCTTTATATTTCAAGTCTTTAAGAGACTCTTTTCTGCCAAGAATTCTTGGTAGCCACAGTGCATGCCCATGCGCATAGTTCATATTTCCTCCGTTCATCCTTGGAAAGATCCTAGAATCTTTTTGAAGCAATGTCGTTCGTTAGCCGCTCAAGGGTTTGATGTACATTTGTTAACGCCTGATTCCTTAGATGAGTTTCTTGACGGTGTTCAATTACATAGAGTTTGGAATCAGAATCCAGCTAAGCTTGATAAAAGTATATTAGGTAAGTTAATGCGACCTGCAATGCTATTTAAAATGGCACGAAGTTTAAAGCCGGATGTTATTCATTTTCATGATCCAGAGCTAATCCCTTGGGCATTGGTTCATCGAGCGATGGGGTATACTACAGTTTATGATGTTCATGAAGACAACAAAACGGTAATACGCCATAGAAATTATATACCAAGCTATTTAAAAAGTCTTTTGTCGTCTCTAGTAGGTTGGATAGAAGGACTCGCACATTCGGTAATGCCTACTGTTCTTGCAGAAGTGTATTATCAGCGTCGTTTTCCTAAAGGCGTTATCGTGGCCAATTATCACAATGTACAAATAACCCGGGATGTGGCCTCCCTAGAGCGGGGCCCAATAAATGCTAATGGAGAATCCCATGTATTATATACGGGAAATGTTGAAATTGAACGTGGTGTACTGCAGCACATAGAAGGGATAAGGCAGGCTTCAGAGGTTCACCTGCATCTTATTGGCCGAACATATACCCGCACATTTCAGAAAACTGCAGAGATACAAAAAGGAATAGAGGATCGAATTCACTGGGAGGGGATAGGCTCATATGTCCCATTTTCAACGATTTTGCAGCGTTATGCCGAACGAATTTGGTTAGCTGGACTGGTGGTTTTTCCTTATAGTGATCACTATCAGAATAAGCTGTTGACTAAATTTTTTGAATATATGGCGTTTGGTATTCCCATTATCTACACCGATTTTACACAGTGGAAAAACTTATTAGAACCACTAGAAGTGGGTATTGCTGTAAACCCTGAAAAGCCAGAGGAATTGGTATCGGCTATAGATCGCTTAAGAAAGGATCAAATACTTTGGCAGAATTATGCTAAGAACGCCCTACATCATTCTAAACAGTTTTCGTGGGAACACGAAGCAGTAAAATTAACTACTCTTTATAACGAGTTATCAGAACATCATGACGGAAAATAAGACAATAGATATATTGGACATTGTATTGGTACTGGTTCAAAAATGGAAGAAAGTGATCACCATAATGGGGGTGTTTACCCTTTTAGGTTTAGCTGTTGCCCTGCTTTGGCCAAAAAAATTCAAAACGGATGTGACCTACATCATTAATTCAGGTAATTCCATTAATTTTTCAAGTGGGGGTCTACTTAGTGGGCTTGCCAACCTATCGGTAAGTGGGGATAATGTAAGCTCGGATCAGACATTGGTTTTGTTACGTAGTAATCAGATTAAAGACAAAATGATTGAGAAGTTTAATTTGTTTGAAGTGTACTCTTCTGATGTATTAGAGAACGTTCGGGAAAAATTCGATAACAACATCATGATTGAAGAAATGAGAGAAGGTGGAATTGGTTTTAATGCCATTATAGCCGTTTCATTCTCGGTAATCGATGAGTCGCCGGAACGCTCTTTTGAAATGACGAAGTACCTGTACAGTTTATTGGATTCAGTGGCCTTATCCATTAATAAAAAGAATATAGAGTCCAGTTATTTGATGCTCCAAAATCGGTTGGACCAAAATATATTGGAGATGGAACAAGCCGAAGATTCTTTGATTGCATTTCAGGAAGCAAATGGAATATTGCAAGTAGAAGAACAGGCTAGAGCCATGGTTGAAAATATTGCTGAAATCAAATCAGCCATGGTTGAAAAGGAAATGGAGAGGGCCCTTTTTAAGCAAACTTTAGGCGTGGAAAGTTCTCGGTATAAAACAGCGCAAGTAGCCTACGAAGAGCTTACTAGTTTATATGATGGATATTTAAACAAGGAAAGCAGCTTAGAGTCACAGGGCGATATTTTTAAATCTGTCAGTGAAATGCCACCGTTATTTGCCGAGTATTATCGCTTGTTTCGGGAAGTGGAAATACAACAGGAGATTTATAAGGTATTATATCCACAGTATGAGCAACAAAAGCTCAATTTCAATGAAATTAATTCTGGCTTGTCGTTAATTGATGAGCCTACGCTTCCCACCTATAAATTTTACCCAAAGCGGGCATTTATTGTGATTGCCTTTTTTCTTTTGGGCTTTATCGTATTGTTGCTTCGTTTATGGTACGAACATTGGGTCGCTCATATCCGAGAGACACAACCGGAGTTGTATGATAAATTACTAACTCTTCCGTTTGTTAAAGGCTAGATATTGGTCTGCCGAAGGTTGCATAGCTTATTATTTGTAGCCCCCTTAATTATGGGGGCCTACGCCTCTGGTTTGTTCTATTTGGCAGAGCAAAGTGTCATCCCTGTTACCTTATTTCAACTGGCGCTTATTGTTTCAATTGGAGGCTTCTTACTGCTTAAATTTTTGAGTGTTGATTCAAGTATTGAATTGTACGGGATGGAAAAATGGTACGCCTTATTTTTGGGACTCATTTTTTTATCTTGTATCTATACTCCTGAGCGCCAACAAGCGGTTTTTTATGCAGTTCGTTTTTCGGTGTTGTTAGGGATGACTTACTTGGTGTATAATTTCATTCAGCAACCAGAGCACCTTCGCATCGGAGTGTATGCCTTTATTGGTAGTGGAGTGGTAGTTGCGCTCATTAACCTGTATCAAATCTATGTGAATCCTGAAATTTTAGCCTTTAACTATTTGAAACAAGGTGTGCGAATCATCCGGTCTACTGGAGCTGAAAATGATCCTAATGTGTTTGCTAGTAATTTTTTTACACCCATTCTTATTTGTGTGGCTTGGATGGGGGTTACCACAAAGAAGTGGTTGCGGTTGGTATTATTCGGACTCGCTGGGATAATGCTTGCATCGGTTTTGCTTAGTTATTCTAGGTCCGCTTGGATTTCACTTTTTGTTGGTATTATGACCATACAATTGTTTCAGAGAAAGAATCCAATTCTTTTATACGGAACTATCGCATTGTTCATGGTTTTACTCATTAGTCCAACGGTTCAAAATCTGGTATTTTCTCTATGGGACCGAATCGTCGGAATTTTTGTAGGAGGGGGGGATGATTCTACAAAATTCAGAGTGGTACTAGCAATGGGGGCATTGACTATGATCGCCGATAGTTATTTGCTAGGAGTAGGCTTCCAAGGCTTCTCAACTTACTTTCAATATTTATACCCGCCACAAAAAACGCAATGGATATTTGAGCCGCATAACGACTTTTATATGGTTTTTGCGGAATTAGGTCTACTCGGTTTTATTTTGTTCATCGTGATCATGTACCTAATTTTTCGACAGGCTTTAGAAAGTATGCATTGGTTAAGGGATGTTTATGAAAATAGGGATATTCATGAAAACAAATGGATGCAGGCGGTAGGGGTAGGATTTTTGGCTAGCTTTATTTCCTATATAGTTTTTTCACAATTCATTAGTGGCTTAATGTTAAATAGCCTTTTTATGATCCTAGTGGCCTTAATTTTTAGCCTTTCTAAATTCACTATACAGTCGCGAATAGAGGGAGCGTAGTTTTTCAGTCAGTACACTTAAATCATATTCATTTACGATTCTTTTCCGAATTGATTCGGGTTTAAAACTATCTAAGCGACTATGTATACTCAAAATTGCTTTGCCCAAAGCGTCTGGGTTTCCAGCTTCGACTAGCTTTCCTGTGTGATGTGATCGTACCACTAGGTCATTTCCTCCGACTTTTGTAGCCACGATGGGAAGACCACATGAACTTGCTTCTAGTAAGGAAACATTGAAGCCTTCACTACGACTAGGTAGAATGAAAAAATCAGCTGCTTGATAGTACGTTTTGAGTTGGTCTGGCGAAACAGGCTCATGTAAAATCATGGGCAATTTGGGCTGGTTTTCTAGTCTTGCCTGTATAGAGTCGAGATACTCCCCCTTTTCTTGCATTCCAATCACATGAACCAACAGAGGTTGGCCCAGATTTAGTTCTTCAAATTTAAGATTTTTTTGGAGCTGACTAAGTGCATCAATCAGTATATCAATACCTTTTTCATGCCTGATATTAGCTACGCATAGTGCATGGGCTTGCTGGTCTTTCCAGTCTAATTGTTCCATAGCGCGTAGGCTTTCAAAGGCAGATGGCACCGTATAAACCTGAGTATCAATGAAGTTGTATATTACCTCAATTTTGTCCTCAAGTTCCGGTAATTCTTGCAAAATAGCAGCCTTCAATTGGGGACCGGAACATAAAATACAGTCCACTTTTTGGAGTGCATTAAATAATAAAGGCTTTAGTACAGGAAACAGTATACTCTTATACCAATCGCTCCCGTGAATAGTCAACAATATTGGATATCCAGCCTCTTTAAGAGCGGGAATGGCTAGGCCATCAGGATACAACCAATGAATGTGTAGTATATCAGGTTTTTCCAAAGCTAATTTCTGGAGAAGTGCTTTGGAAATATTCTTTTGGATAAAAAGAGGTTTTTTACGGTTGGGGAGAGAAGTGTAAAAAACACGCTCATCGGTGGGAGCCACTTGATGCAATGGAGAATGATTTGTATACCACCGTTGAGTACCAGGAACAGCTCGTGGTGTGGGTACCATGAGCCGCAGTTTCATATCTGGAATAGCTCGTATTGCTCTATATTGATCATACATAAATTTCCCTCGATGCTGATCATGTTCAGAGGGAAATAGATGCGTTATGAGCCCTATTTTTAGTGTCTCTTCAGTTTTAGTCATACCTAAATCTATCAACTTTGGCGATTAGTTTAGTCGCCGTACGGCTACATATGCAGTAATTACACTAGTAAGTGCCCCTACACCACTCATGATTAATTGGACTCTTCTATTCTTTAATGTTTCTATATTTATTTGATTCTGTAACCCTGAACGCGCATCCTGTAAAGGTATTCGGTCAACAAATATAATATCACCGGATTCAATACTTGTATTGTCAGGGTTATACCAACTTCTACTACCGGCTTTTATGATGAAAGTACGCTTCTTATCGGCTGCAATGGTCATACCGTTGGCTCTTTGAAGGTATCCATTAACACTTTGGCCTGCCTGATAGGCATAATAACCAGGATTGTTTACTTGCCCCATAATTCGAATACTTTGGTCATCTTTAGGGACGTAGATTCGATCTCCATCTTGAAGGGTAACGTCTGCTAGGGCTTGCTCATTGGTTAAGTCGATTGCCATACGATTGGCGGATAAAATTTCTTCCAATTCTAAGTAGTCAAAACCCTCTAAATACTGATCATAGCTTTTACTTAGAAGCGTTATATTGATATCGGTTACTGAAGAGACTCCCCGTTGATTGGCTGATTCTCGAATGAGGTAGGCTGCTGATGCTAGGGCATTTTTCTCTAAACCTCCAGCGATTTGCAACACTTCAGATAGCTTTGTTTCCCCATTCTCAATGGTATAAATACCAGGTATAGCAACCATACCCTCTATTTGTACATTACCTTTATTTCGGTTTGTTTTTTTGTAGGGTATAACCAATTGATCCCCACTTTCGAGTTTCTTTGTAAGATTGGTCGAGCTCAGAGAAAGTTCTTCCCGAATTTTTTCACCATTTTGTTCGTAAACGCGAATGAGTTGAGAGGAATCTGCCTGAGGGTGATATCCACCGGCTATTAATAACAATTTTTTGAACGTATCATCGCTTCGATAACTGCCCGTAAATGGGGTATTCACGGCTCCAGAAATACTAATAGTGGGTCGGTCAAATGAATGGTCTATAAATGTGACTTGATCGCCATCAGTAATATAGGGTGCAAATTTTTCTTGACCAGAGTTAAAATAAGCATATAAATCTACGTAATGTACGGAGCCATCTTTAGAACTCACTTTGATGTATCGCATATCGTATTTTTGGGCTAATTGCCTAAATCGAGAGTCTGCAATTTCACCCTCTTCGCTTTGTGTAGCCGAGAGCCGGTCAAAATTAATACCAGAAATAGTTTGACGGGTCGATATGATTTGTTGCTTATTCTCAACATTTACCAGAGGCGAAACAATCTCTTCTCCTATTTCAAAGCCGGAAATGAGGGCGTCATAGCGTGTACCGGCAGGTACCAAATAGCGACCAGGGTTGGGTATATTTCCTCCCACATGAATATTTACTGGTCTAGGTCGATCGAGGGTTAAAAATACTTCTGTATCTAAAACGTAGGTAGAAAAATGTTCTTTGACCTTAGTTTCAGCCTCAGTAAGTGTGAGTCCCTTTAGGTTTATTTTTCCAGCAATAGGAGTTACAATATCCCCTAAAGCGTTAACCAATACTGCCCTATAGCTGAATTCAGTAAGTCCTATACCCTGTAAGCTAATAACATCATAAGGACCTAATTCGTAGGTATTAGGATTTAAAAAATTATCGAGGGGAGTTGCATTGACCGCAAGTTGAAGTCCTGCTTCATCTACGTAGTAATTATTGGTGTACTCACTTCCGTAGCTGGTGCGATTTCTATCACTATTATTTTGAGCATGTGTAGCGCTGGAGAAAAGAACAGCACCTAAGAGGTATACTGAAGCTAATTGCCAAAAAAAGGTAAGCCTAGGAAATTGAATAGAAGATAAATGCATAAAGATTTTTTTCAGTAATAATTATGTTTAATATACGATTTAGATAGACGTGCATACAATTAAAATCGCGAGAAGATAATACCTACAATGACCAATGCGGAGCCCGTATATTGTTGTATAGTTAGGGCTTCTTGTAATAATACAACCCCAAATATCAAACCAAGTACAGGGACTAAATTTTGGTATGCGGCAGTTCGTACCGCTCCAATCTTAGATACACTATGGTTCCAAATTAAGTAGGCGAGCCCTATAGAAAGCAGGCCACTATAAAAGATTCCTCCCCATCCTTTAAGTGAAATTCCTGTCCAATTAACATGTAATAAATTGGGTAAGCCAATGATCAATAAAAAAACCATCCCGACGATGGACATAACGCCTGTAAATTGTGTACTGGGATATTTTTTAAGAAAACGCTTGGCCAAAATAGTGTATACACCCCAGGATATAGCGGCACATAGAATAATCATATCGCCTAAAAATGTCTTTGAAGCAATTGATATACCTGCTTTAGATCCTGTAACAATGAGTATAATACCGGTGAAAGCTAGCCCAATTCCAATGGACTTATAGCGAGTTAGTTTTTCATCTGTGAATAAGTGAGATAACAGAGCTACCCAAACCGGTATAGTGCCTAGGATAACCGCAGCATTGGCCGAATATGTATAGTCTATGCCAATTATAAAAAACAGTTGATAAAGTACATTACCCACTAAGGCGATACCTATTAGGGGCCAAAAATCTTCCCGATCAACCTTTAGGGAATACCCTCTGGCTCGCGCGGTGTAGGCAAGTAACCCAGCTGCTAGAATATAACGCAAGGCGTTGAAACTTAGAGAATCGATTTCTTGAAGGCTTACCTTGACCACACTGAAATTCAATGCCCAGATGATGGCGATTAAAATGAGTAGTACATCAGGGATATATTTTTTCAGCATCATAGTTGACTCATTCAAATGATTATGTGGGGGTAGGTTATGTAGTCAAATTGTTCAACAAGTGCACTACATTCGTGATGAACTAATCTCATAGTATAAACGAATGAAATAAAGGCCGCGTAAGTTCTGTTATTAATTGTTGAGTTCAAAAAAAACCTAAAAAATATTATTTGACCTGTTTTAGAAAGTCCGTATTTTTGAATCTAGGTCATTTATTGACTCGCGTTCATTTATAGGCTAGGTAGCACAGTTACTCACTCACTATTGTTGATCTATTAGCTGTATATACACAGCAATTAAATTTATTCAAAAATCTATACCTGTATTAATGAAACCAATGAATGATCTTTTAATAATCCTGTTTATCATTCATCTTCCCTATGGGCGTTGCAGAACGTAAAATTCGAGAGAAAGAGCGAAAGCGTAGTACTATGCTAGATGCTGCCGAGTCTATTCTATTAGAGAAGGGTCTGGATCATTTAAGCATGGAAGATGTTGCGGGAAAAGCAGAGGTAAGCAAAGGGTCGCTATATCAATACTTCCAGAATAAAAACGATTTGGTGTTGGGTATCTGTTATCGGGCCACTCATCTTCTCAATGAATCATTTAAGGAAGTACTCGAATCCAATCGCAGTGGACTTATGCTCGTTCGTGAGTTGGGTGAACGATATTTGAATTACGTAAAAGATCATCCGCAGTATTACAGTTCAATGAAATTTTTGGATAATCTTCATTCGTCTGGAGTTGGTGGAGAAAGTGATTATTTAGAACTCTGTACCCAAAATAGACAAGAGGGTTTCCGTTTAATGGTTGAGGCTATACAACGAGGTATTGACGACGGATCAATTAAAAACGATTTTCCCGCCGAACAGCTCGCTCTTCTATTTTGGTCAACTTCCCATGGTGTGGTAACAATCAGCTATATGCATCAAAATTATGAACACTTTAAGCTATTAGAACGTATAGGAATGCAAGAGAATGAACTTTTTAATGCGTATATGCACATACTCGGTTGTGGCATAGCCGCTAATACCTAAAGAATGCAAAGCTTTGCTAAACTACCTTGACAGGAAAACAGATTTTTCTTTTATGAACTCTATTAAACAAATATTTACGTTAACAATGACTCCAAAAATCTCACGGCTAACTATATCAACTTTGTTTCTGCTAATATGGTTTGTTTCCAGCAGTTCGATTAACGCCCAGGTTGATACGCTTACTGTCTATAAAAATTTTAATGATACCCAGTGGGACCTTCAGGATGTATTAACCATAGCTTTAGCGAACAATCCAGATTTGAGTAGAGCAACCTTGTCAGTCGAAGATGCCGAGCGGTTGGTATTTATTGCCTATTCTAATTTAGTTCCGGATATCTCTACTTCCATGAATTATACGCGTAACGTAGAGATTCCTGTAAATTTCATTCCTGAATCGGTATTCGATCCAAATGGTGACCCTAATAAATTGGTGCCTATTGCTTTTGGAACGGATAATAATTGGCAGGGAGGGTTTACTGTAGAGCAAAATATTTTTCAAGGGCCTGCACTGGTTGGAGTTAGTACAGCTACTGTTTTTCGAGCGGTACAAACTGAGAACTATCGAGTTACAGCACAAAATGTGGTTACACAGGCTCGGCAAGCATACTACCGTGTACTTATTTCTCAAGAAGTTGCTCGTTTACAAGCTGCTCAAATTAATCGATTAGAGGAAAATCTATCTCAAAACAAAAAAAGAGCGGAATTAGGCTTGTTGGACGACTATGATGCTTTGCGACTGGAAGTCCAATTAAGTAATCTTCGGCCATCTTTAATTCAGGCCGAATATGATATAGCCGAAGCCAAGCGAGTATTGGCATTGATCATGGGAATTCCTGTTCAATTGGAGTATGGGGTAAAAGGTGATTTGAACCAATTTGATATTTACAGTGAGCAAGCAGTTAGCCAAGAAAATTTGGGAATTAAAGAAGTAGATCGGATGACCCAGTTACCAAGCCAACAAAAAGGGCATGGGCTAGGTCTTGATCAACAAAGAGGTGATTTACGGCTTTTACAGGCCTCTATAGACCTAAAAGAGAAGGAAATTCAGGCAGAGAAAGCCCGTTTTTTTCCTGTCATTACTGCAAACTATAATTTACAATGGTCTGCAGCAGAACCAGATTCACCTACCTTTTTTGAGAACAGTGCCCGATTTCAGACCATTAGTTTGCGGGTAAATATGCCTTTATTTTCTGGCTGGGAGCGAATGTCCAATCTGCAGAGGGTCCAAATTTCGAAAAAGGATTTGGTTCTCCAACAATTACAGGCTCAGGAGAATGCTTCTCATCAGGTACAAACCGCAATGGAACAAGTACATGAATCTTTTGAAATCGCTCAAGCTAGAAAAGAAGCGGTAGCGCAAGCAAGCGAGGGCTACAATAGAGCACAAATTCGTTTAGATAACGGCCTAGGATCAACAGCCGAATTAACAGAAGCGTTATTGCAGGTTAAGGAAGCCGAACTAAATTATGCCCAGACCGTGTTTAGTTACTTGACAGCAAAAGCTAACTACGATCTAGCTGTTGGTAGAGTTCCACTTGTAGACTAATTCATTTTATAGGTCCTTAGAATATATAAAATATGTACCCTAGCCATTATTAATTCAGACTTTATGAACAAGCGTCACACAAATATTAGAAACAAAATCACTTGTAAACAACCCATGAACTCATCTCTCAGAACCCCTATCATGAATGAATTTCGATTCCCAAATCCATCAAACCGATGGAGTATGTTACTTTTATTACTGCTATTCTCTGTAAGTCTCCAAAATTGTTCTACCAGTGAAATGGAAAATTCCGAACCAGAAGAGCTTATTAAAATGGTGAATGTGGAAACTGAAGTACTTAGTCCTGAGCCGTTTAACAGCTTTCTACGTTTAGTTGGTACAGTTGAAACCTCAGACGATGTGCAGCTTTCTGCAGAAGTAAGTGGTAGAGTGTTAACACATGTGGTGAGAGAAGGGCAACGAGTTCGCAAAGGGCAGACCATTCTGCGAATCGACGATGCCAAATTAAGCCAAGAAGTAGCCCGGTTAGAGGCAATGGTCGCACAATCTGAGACGACCTGGAATCGTGTTCAAACGCTTTATGAGGAAGAAAATATTGGATCTGAAATTGATTACTTGACCACCAAGTACGCATTTGATCAAAATAAGTCGGCCCTTGCTTCATTGCTGGTAGATCTGGAGAATACCGAGATCATTGCTCCTTTTAATGGGGTAGTTGAAACAATTTTTGTAGAAGAGGGGGAGATGGTTGCCCCAGGAATGCCTGCTATACGTTTAATTGGGGCAGAACAATTTGTTATATCTGCAGGAGTACCAGCTAGGTATGCTAATGTAGTTGAGTTAGGCGATAGAGTCGATGTATGGTTTGATACACAAGTGCAAGATACCTTGGCGGGAACTATTGTGTATGTAGCGAATAGCATTGATCCTTCTAATCGAACTTTTAAAATAGATATTCGTCTTCCTAGTGGTCAGAGTTACTACAAAGTGGATATGATAGCTAATTTACGACTCAATACACTGAGTTTAGACCAAGCGGTTGTGGTAAGTGAAGAGTTCGTGTATTCAAAAGATGACGGTTATGTTATGTATGTCAAGGGTACCAATTCAGAAGGAAAAGACATTGCACGCGAACGAAAAGTGGAATTAGGCCCATCGTTTAAAACTGAAGTGGTTATTAATCAAGGCTTGGTACCCGGTGACGAAATCATCACCATTGGCTCGGCTTTTTTAAATGAAGGGGTGCGAATTAATGTGGTTAATTCGACGGGTCCCGTACTTGCATTCGACTAATAAAAACTATTCAAGTAAGGATTATGTCTACGACAAATACAGGTAACAGAAAAGAATTTTGGCTGTCCACTTTTGCCATTAATAACAGAATAAGCGTAATGGTATTGGTGGCTCTAGTGGCCATTATGGGAATAATTTCCTATCTAACCATTCCCAAAGAATCATTCCCTAACATAACGGTACCCAATATTTTTGTAGTCACGCTTTATCCTGGTGTATCACCAGAGGATATGGAGAGCCTAGTGACACGAAAATTAGAGGATGAATTAGGGAATATTTCTGAAATCAAAGAAATGACCTCTACCTCGACGGAAGGTTATTCCAGTGTGGTTTTAGAATTTGATACGGGCATTGATATTGAAGAGGCCCTTCAAAAGGTACGTGAGAAGGTAGATCTAGCAAAAGCAGAGCTTCCTGAAGATGCCGAGGAACCCTTGGTTCAGGAGGTGAATTTGAGTGAGTTTCCCATTATGCAAATAAACTTATCGGGAGATTACGACTTAGAAATTCTGAAAGATATAGCAGAGGACCTGCAAGATAAAATCGAAGCAATCCCGACGGTTTTAGGGGTAGATCTTACAGGTGGGTTAGAACGAGAAGTACAGGTTGATGTAGACTTAGCCAAATTAAAATATTATAACCTTAGCTTTGGTGACATAATTGGTGCGATTAGT
The DNA here is from genome assembly GCA_002323515.1 of Balneolaceae bacterium UBA1514. Classification (GTDB taxonomy): domain Bacteria; phylum Bacteroidota; class Rhodothermia; order Balneolales; family Balneolaceae; genus UBA1275. The sequence continues at coordinate 35,932 of DCQQ01000033.1, forward strand.
GCTGAAAATGTTACCATCCCTGGTGGAGATATATCGGTAGGAACTAAGAGTTTTTTGTTGCGTGTCCCAGGTCAATATCAAGAGACAGCTCCAATTGAGGATGTGGTGTTAAAGGTGAACGAGGGCAAACCAACTTATCTTCGAGATATTGCCAACGTGACCTTTGGATTTAAAGAGAGAGAAACCTATTCAACCTTGGATGAATCTCCAGTAATTACCTTAGGTGTAAAAAAACGTACGGGTGAAAATATATTAGAAACTTATGATCGGGTAAGTGCCATTTTAGATGACGCTTTACCTTCCTTGCCCCCTACAACCACCTACAAAATTACCAATGATCAAAGCAAAGATGTGAAGAATATGGTAAACAGTTTGGAAAATAATATCATTTCTGGACTTATTTTGGTTATTGGAGTTCTACTTTTTTTCTTAGGAGTTCGTAATGCATCCTTTGTCGGTATATCCATTCCGCTTTCTATGTTTTTGTCGTTCATAATTCTAAGTGCACTCGGCATAACCATGAACATGATTGTTTTATTTTCTTTGATATTAGCTTTAGGAATGTTGGTGGATAATGCAATCGTAGTTGTAGAGAACATTTATCGATATCTCGAAGAAGGGTATGATAATTTTGAATCCGCAAAAAAAGGGACAGGAGAGGTTGCTGGACCAATTATTGCAGGAACAGCCACCACACTTGCGGCTTTTTTCCCTATGATTTTTTGGCCTGGTACGGTGGGCGAGTTTATGGGGTACTTACCAAAAACACTAATCATTACCCTGAGTAGTTCTTTATTTGTAGGGCTAATTATTAACCCGGTGATATGTGCATTGTTTATGACTATTGATGGTGATACCAACAAAGCACATTTGACCAAACGTGGTAAATACATACTTTATTTTTTGTTGGCTTTGGTGCTACTAGTTTTGGTACTAAGTAGTTTTGTTACATGGACTATGCTCATCGTATTAGGGGTATTGTTATGGTTACTAAATAAATATGTTTTAGCTCCTACTGGCAAATGGTGGCAAGCAGAAGGTTTGAATGTATTCATAGGCACCTATGAAAATTCCCTTGTGTGGGCTCTAAATAACCGTCTAAAGACGGTTGGAATTGCTTTTTTTGCGCTTATCATGAGCTTTATTGTCTTAGGAGTATTCAATCCTGGAACAGAATTTTTTCCAGAAGACATACCTCCGAGGGATGTCTATGTTCAAATTCAAACCCCCGTTGGCTCTGATGTAGAGTTTACCCGATCTATTGTTGATAAGGTTGCCGAACGAGTGAAAAATATCCCACAGGCGAGTGATATTAATACCATATTGGCGGTTTCAGGTGCTGCTATATCAAGTGACCCTGCTGGTGGGGGTGGTAATTCTACTCATAAAGGAACGGTAGCCATAAATTTTGTCGACTACGAACTTCGTGAGGGAGATATCTTTGAGGCGATGGAGTATATGCGAAATGATCTTAATGGAGTTATAGCAGGGGCTAAAATTACGGTAGAAAAACCTGAGGATGGCCCCCCAACAGGCCCCCCTGTTAATTTAGAAATTTCTGGTCCCGATATGGCGGAATTGACGAGAATATCTAATGATGTGTTAAGCGCCTTGGAAGCCGATTCAATTTTTGCAAAAATGGATGGTTTAGAAACAGATCTACCGGATTCTCGACCAGAAATACGAGTGGAAGTAGATCGGGAAAAAGCAGGTCTATATGAACTGAACACCAATATGATTGGGATGACGGTTCGGCAAGCAATAAATGGAGTTGAAGCTTCAAAATTTAGGGATGGGAAAGAAGAATACGAGATTGTAGTACGCCTAGCAAAGGAATATCGCGACGATTTAAGCACCTTATCGGATTTGACGGTATTTCATGAAGGTGTTCAAATACCTCTTTCTGAAGTAGCTTCCTGGGAGATTAGTGACGGCTTCGGTGGAATACGGCACAAAGAATCTGAGCGAGTAATAACGGTGAGTGCCGATGTCCGTTCTGGCTATCAATCCAACGCGGTCTTAGCAGAAGCTCAGCAAGTATTGGCTACTTATTTAAACGGTTTACCGCCAGGATATAATTACGAGTGGACGGGTCAGCAGCAGGAACAAGACGAATCGTTTGCTTTTTTAGGTAGAGCCTTTTTGATTGCTGTCTTCTTAATTGCATTCATCTTAGTTTCTCAATTCAATTCCATAGTAAAACCGGTTATTATTCTTAGTTCCGTAGTTATGTCGACAGCAGGAGTTTTTTACGGGTTGGTAACCTTTCAGATGGCTTTTGGACTTATGGCCTTTTTGGGGCTTATTTCTTTAGCTGGGGTAGTAGTAAACAACGCTATTGTACTTATCGACTATGTGGATATTTTACGAACTAGGGACGGTCTTGATTTACGCTTAGCCTTGGTACAGGCAGGTAAAGTACGTTTTCGACCTGTAATTTTAACGGCTATAACCACGACCTTGGGTTTAGTTCCACTAGCAGTTGGATTTAACTTTGATTTTATCACACTGGTTAATAACCCCCTCGAATTTTTTAAACATTTAGGAGAATATATTTATTGGGGGGGTGAACAGGCAGCTTGGTGGGGGCCAATGGCTATAGCAGTAATTGTAGGACTGTTATTTTCTACTTTCCTTACTCTAATATTAGTGCCTGTGCTATACAGTGTTATTGAGCGAGGTAAACAATCTCTGCAGCAACTATTTTTTGCTCGCAAAGAAAGCACACCTATAACGGAATAAATTATTGGCGTATGATTCAACGTATTCAAACAGTCTACTTAATAAGTAGTATTATATTAAATGGATCCATGTTTGCTACTGCACTCTTTAAAAGAGCAGTAGAAGGGCCGCAGGATTGGATATGGATTGGGCTTGTAGGTGTTGCGGCACTTTCTGTGGTAATTAGCTTATGGGCGATTTTTCAATATTCGAATCGAACACAGCAGATGAAAACCATTCGGATAGCCCAATTATTCCAAATTATGTTAGTGGGTGGTTCCTTTGGGATTCTCTTTTCACTTGGTGGAATAGGCATCTATTTATGGGACGAAGCAATTGGTGTTGGTCTGGTTATTACTGCATTCGGTGTGCAGCTTTTAGCTGTTCGTGGGGTTCGTAAAGATGAAGAACTTGTTAAATCTATGGACCGGCTGCGTTAATCTAAATAGTAATGCAGTCTAAATAAATGCATAGCGGTAACCCCACACAAGAGATCCCCATATGGAGAGTAATCCTGATCATGGGAATAGGACTCTCGGCAATTGGCTTTTCTCCTGTACTAGTTCGATTTGCTTCGGATAGTTCACCTTTCTTGTTAGCGGTCGTACGAACCCTTACCGCTTATATCGTTTTGTCACCCTTTTATTTTTGGTATAGAAGGAAAACGTTTAGGGATACACAAGGCTCATCCATTGAAATAAAGGGTGTGCAAAGCGAAGTATCTAAACAATTTTGGTGGATGGCACTAGCTGGCGCTAGCTTAGGCCTTCATTTGATTGCATGGATTAGTTCTATCTATTTTACCTCTATAGCCTCATCTTCTATTTTAGTAACCATCCATCCGATACTGCTCATTTTAGTTGAAAGAATAGCGTTTAAGTATCGATTTCAATGGACTGTTTGGGTAGGTGTGTTCATTGCGTTTATTGGGTCCATTATTTTAGGCTTTAGTGATCAAGCTGCCGAGGGTATGTATCCAAATCCTGTATTAGGGAATACCCTTGCTGTGCTAGCGGCCATAATATTTGCGGTATACTTTTTAGTTGGCAATCGTATTCGGCAACAAACTAGCTGGATAGAGTATGTAGTACCTGTATATGGTTGGGCGGCTGCAACCGCGTTTATCGTTTTATTAGCCTTGTATAGTGCGGCGCATTGGGGATGGATTAATGCATCCGACTCTGTACTTTTGAAAGGAATCGTAGCTTCGGTTAGTGGGGAGAGCTTAGGGCTAAGGGAGCTCTTAAATCCTTCCTTGTTATGGGTGGGAGTGGCTTTAGCGTTAGGTCCTCAAATTATTGGGCATGGCATTCTGAATTACGCGGTTAAGTTTGTTTCACCAACCTTACTATCGACGCTCATTCTTTTTGAACCTGTATTATCATCGGTAGTAGCTTTCATTATTTTTGGAGAAATACCTCTGTTTTGGTCCTTGATTGGAATGGGGGTCATATTCCTAGGGATCCTCTTAACATGGGTTAAAAAGTCCCGATAATCAAGCTATAGAGGGTCTTTAAGCCTCGATAAAGCCATTAAGAAGTATCATTAAAAAATATTCCGTATATTTATCAATGTCTTAGGAGTAAAACAATAATTTACCTCCTGCCAAGACTAAAAAGAATGTCATCTATTCTTACCATATCGAAACGCTATAAACAGACTTTATACTTGGGTTTGGGCTCATTTCTTTTATTCTCTTGTAGTGGCGAGATAGAAGATCATAAAGCTGTTGAATCCATATCAATTGAGTTATCAGCCCCAATATCTAGAGATTTTGATCAGATAAAAAAAGAAGGGGTTCTAAGAATGATCACTCGTTATAGTTCGGGGAGTTATTTTTTAGATCATGGTATTCAGGCTGGTTTTGAATATGAGTTTGTTCAGGCTTTTGCCAAATCTCACGGTCTTAGCGTTGAAGTCATAATACCTGCGCCCAACCAATCACCAATTGAATTGTTGAATTATGGGAAGGGAGATATCATTGCGGATAATCTAACGATAAGCGAAGAACGCTCGAAATGGCTTCGTTTTTCGCGCTCATATAATAAAGTAAATCAGGTGGTTGTTGTATCCTCGGCATTAGGGTATACTCCCTATCAGGTTAATGATCTAGAAGGTATTCCTATAACTGTCCAAAAAAATAGCTCCTACTATCCCGTATTGCTACGATTAATGGACATGGGATGGAATTTGGAACTCAATGTCATAGAAGAAGAGCGTTCCACTGAAAGTATCCTTATGGACTTAGCCCGGGGAGAAGTTCTAGCTACGGTTGCGGATGATCATATATTACAGGCGTCAAAAAAGTATATGCGCGGATTGATAGAAGGCCCAGTTCTTACCCGAAATGATGATATTGCCTGGGCAGTACGTACCAATACGCCAATATTAGAAAAAGAGGTAAATTCCTTTCTATCCCAACATATGTGGATTGATGAAAATGGAACTCCCAAGCGTAGTGAGTTTCTTAATGTACTACGAAAAAAATATTTCGAAGGAAGTCGGCAAATGGCTGATTACTTTAATCCCGTTAAAGATCAGCAAAAAATGGGTGCACTATCTCCTTATGACAGTTTAATGCAACAAGTATCCTTAGAATTTGGACTGGATTGGGTTATGCTTACTGCGGTGGCTGCTCAAGAGTCTAAATTTGATCCTGCGGTGGTGAGTTGGGCAGGTGCTGTTGGCATTATGCAGGTAATCCCTAAATATTCAGAACAAACCGCAGATTCGCTACTTATTCCTGAAATAAATATTCGAGAAGGAGCCCGTATTTTATCCGAGCATATACAGCATTATTCTTATATGGATTCATTGGAAAGCTGGTCGTTTGCTTTGGCTACCTATAACGCCGGAGCTGGACACATAGCCGATGCCCGAAGAATTGCAATGGATCACAATAAAGATCCTAATAAGTGGGCAGATGTATCACCATCTTTGTTAAAAAAGATGGAGCCAAAGTATTTTGAACAAACTCGTCACGGATATGCCAGAGGAATTGAGACGGTTCAATACGTTCAAAATATTTTAAATAGATATAATACCTATAAGGCAATTATTGTGTTAAGTCAGGAATCTAGGCCTGAACCCAAAGGAATTTTAGGATTCAATAACTTAAAAGTAGCTGGTTAACCATCTATTCTTTCTTGACCACAATTAGGGTTAGGTCATCAAATCGCATATGATTTGAGAATTCGTTGACCTCGGATATGATGGCATTTTTTATTTCTTCCGCTGTTTTATCTAAGTGCCTCAAGACAACTTTTTTTAGCCGATTAAGACTGTATTCCTCCTCAGTTGTAGGGTGCATGGCCTCGGTCACTCCATCTGTATAGAAAATTACTACATCATTGGCCTCTAAGGTAAAATATGAAACCGTATAGGGGGCTAATGTAGGTAGAACGCCTAAGAGCAAACCTCCTTCATTCAATTCGATTTGTTCAACTTGTGCGTTAAATTCATTCATCGGGTCACTTGTACTTCTACGAAAAACAATGGGATGGTCATGACCAGCATTCACAAACTTGAGGGTTTTACCGTCAGCTTCAATTTTAGTCCAAAAGAAGGTAATGAACTTATCTGCTGGGATATTTGTGTATATAAAATCGTTTATGGTCCCTGTAGCAGCTTCGAGAGTGGTCTCCTGCAAGGTTAAGGCGTGAATCATAGCTTGCAAATTAGCCATGAGTAAAGCCGCTGGAACACCCTTACCTGTAACATCGGCTATACTTAATAGATGTCCTCCATCATTCAACCGGAATAAATCAAAATAGTCGCCACCTATTTGCTTTGAGGGAATATTTATGGCTGCTATATCCAAACCTTCTATAAAGGGTAATTTTTTTGGTAGTAAGCCCTCCTGAATGGTTCGAGCTAGCTCTAATTCTTTTTGAAATTGTTGATTGAGTAGTTGTTCTTGCAATAATTGAATTCGTTTAATATTAAGAACAACTAGATTGGCCAATGATAGAACAAAATCAAGCTCATCAACAGCTAGGGCCTGTCCTGTACTTTTGTTACCTATGCCTATAACACCTAAAGTCTCTCCTTGAGATTCAACGGGCAATACATAATGAATTTTTTGTTGGGTTAAATAGGTAGCCCAAGCTTCTAGTTCATCTGTTGAGGAGCTATCAACTCCAAAATCAGCCATAGTCTCGACTGCCATTACTCTAGGTATGTCAAAAAGTACCAACGGATTATGTTCCAGGACTTTTATTTGAAGTCCAGATTGAACCAACGCTCTTACCTGCCCCCCTTCTTTGAATAAAAATAGAAAGCGATTTACGAAAAGTTGACCTAATAGAGCAAACTTCATGGTCCGACTTAACTCATCAATCGACTGCATTTGGTTAAAGTCCTTACTTAATTCAAAAAGCGAATCTAAATCATGAACTTTTCTGTCGAGCCGTCGGTTTATTTTTTTTAATTCTTCAAACATTCTTGAGCTAGAAAGTGTAGCTGAGGTAATGAGGCATAAATTTTCAATGAAATCCTGTTCCTGGGTCGTAATAGCCTCAGATCTAAAGGTGGGTTCAATACAAAGAAACCCGATATGGTGGGTAGATGTTCTCAAGTGAAACATCACAGCATCCTTTGAGAGCTCTAGCCCCTCAAAAAGTTCAGGGAGTTCTCTGGAGTGGTAGACCCCCTTTTTTAAGCTCCCGATTTCGGGCTCATGGTTAAGCATTTGACCTTCAAGATGGGAAAAACGACCTTTTCCTTTTGAGATGACATAACGGTCTTCACCTGGCCCGTGTACAATGATACAGGCACTACTTACTCTTAATTTCCCAAGGCTGATCAGAAGTAAGTTGTTTAAAATGAATTCTGGATCTTGAGACTCAATTAAATCCCGGCCAGTCTCTAAGAGCGTACGTTGTTCAAAATGCCCTAATTGAATGGCTCGATCATTTGAACTAGATCCATTCATTTGTTAGATCCGTTTTCTCATCAATATGGTATTGGTTTTACCGGCGCTAGAATATTCCACCGAATCCATAAGTTTGTTAATTAAATAAACACCCATGCCACCACGTTGTTTATTTTTAATTCTTTTTAGAAGATCCGGGGGTTGATATTCATCCGCATTAAAATGAATACCAGTATCGCTAAGTCGTACCCATAATGTATCTTTAGAGGTTCCTAATTCTATTTTTACATTATGATTGGGATCGTTATTGTAGGCGTGTTTTATAATGTTGGTATAAGCTTCGTCAACCGCTAAAATGATTTCGTCTAAATAGTTTTTATTCACATCAAATTGTTGAACAAATTTTTGAACAAAGTTGCGTACTTCTCGCAAATGCTCAGTAGAGGAGGATACATTAATACTTTGCGATGTTGAAGCTTTCAAGATACTAAATCGGACTACTTTTGGGTTTTGAAACTGCTAAGTGCCTCAGATTCATCTCTATGAATATCATACAAACTAGGGAAACCCAATAAGTCAAAGACATGATAGACACCATCGGTCATATTTGATAGTTTAATATCCCCGCCAAGATTTCGAATGTCTTCAATGTAGGCCATGAACACACCCAGTCCAGCACTCGCTATATACTCTAAGTTCGAACAGTTTACTATTATGTGGTAAGCCTCTGTTTCAATTAAGGTTTTAAACTGCTGTTCAAGCTGGAAGGCATTATGAGCATCCAGTTCTCCATTTATTTCAAGAATCGCAATATGCTCTTCTTGGCGTTTGGTAATCGTAAAGTGTTTCATCATAACTAGTGAGTCAGCGTATTCAGGACGATAGGATATTATGGCAAGTCAGTACGTATAAGGAACGTATACGTATAATATAGATAAGTTGATCCAAAAAAATAGGGCATTACATCATTCCGATATAATGCCCTGACTATTCATCAAGAGAGACGCTACTTGAGCGTTGACTCAATTAACTAATTGCTTGCGAGATAAGCAACTAAAATATTTTTTTCATATTAACTAGCCATTTTACGCATTAGATGCGATCAAACAGTCAATAGATATGCTATCCAAAGTTTAGTTTCGAGTGGTTACCCAGTAACTCAGACCCATTTCATCGCCAAAGTTTTGGGCGTCTTGCATAGTTGGGAAATAACCAATGCGAACTCGAAACCAAACATCGCCACTAGTTTCATCGCCGCCTTGGACAACATATGCTGCCGAAACTCTTCTCGACCATCGATCAGCTATTAGATTTGCTTTTACTTCTGAGCGCCATGCGCCGGTTTGAAGCACATAGGTGCCATTTTCATCGAATATATAGGCCGTTTTAGCTGCTTCTTGAGCTAATTGGGCTGCTTCTACTGCAGCTAAACTATCTTCCACGGCTTGCATCCGTGCTTCAAGTGCGGCTTGTTCAGCTACACGAAGAGAATCTATTCGTGCTTGTTCTCTGGCCATACGATCTGCTTCGGATTCACCGCAAGAGAATCCAATAATGGTAAATGCCATTAGAAACAGTAATAGAGATGCTTTTTTCATGAGTGTACTAATTTATTTGGGGTTTTTGTCGCTATTAGAATAGAAACGTAATTCTGTTTTTCTTTAGTTAGTTTGTACTGTAAAATAAAAAAAGAACTTCTGTATTCTAAATGTTTATAGAATTCCTTTTATTAAGCGCAGAAATAAACATAATAAAGTATACACATATGAGCGGATTTGAGACCATTGATATTATTGTTTTTGTAGCCTACATCATGTTGATTGTAGGAATTGGACTTTGGGTTTCTAGAGATAAGGACGGGCGCCAAAAAAATGCAGAAGATTACTTTTTAGCCGGTAAATCGCTCCCATGGTGGGCGATAGGGGCGTCATTAATCGCGGCAAACATCTCGGCGGAACAAATTATTGGTATGTCTGGCTCAGGCTTTGCGGTAGGTCTTGCCATTGCTACCTATGAGTGGATGGCCGCCATTACCCTCTTAATTGTGGGAAAGTTTCTCCTTCCTATTTTTATAGAGAAAAAATTATATACCATACCAGAATTTGTTGAGCAGCGATTTAATACCACCCTGAAAACCATTTTGGCAGTATTTTGGATTGCCTTATTTGTGTTTGTAAACCTGACTACGGTTATTTTCTTGGGTGCAAAAGCGTTGGATACCATTTTCGGGGTAGGTGATGGGAGTCTAATTTGGGTCTCTCTCATTGGTTTGGCATTAATTGCAGCAGCCTACTCTATTTATGGTGGATTATCTGCTGTAGCCTGGACCGATGTTGTACAAGTCGTATTGTTGGTCTTAGGCGGTCTTGTAACAACCTTCATAGCTTTGGATCAAGTTACACCAGACGGTGGTGTGTTACGCGGAATTAACCATATCTATGATGTAGCCGGAGATAAATTTCATATGATTTTGGATCGAGATAATCCGGAGTTTAATAACCTCCCAGGAATTGCAGTGCTGGTAGGCGGGATGTGGGTGGCGAACTTATATTATTGGGGATTTAACCAATACATTATCCAGAGGACACTAGCCGCTAAGTCTCTAGAAGAGTCTCAAAAAGGGATTGTTTTTGCAGCATTTTTAAAGCTCATCATTCCTTTGATTGTCGTTATTCCTGGAATTGTTGCCTATGTGATGTTTTCCCAGCCTGAGGGAACCAATACGATTCCTGGAGTAGTAGAAGCCTTTACTAAAGCAGATGGTGGACTTGATAACGATAAGGCATACCCTTGGTTAATTAGTGAATTTGTGATGCCTGGATTTAAAGGTTTGGTGGTAGCAGCACTTGCAGCCGCTATTGTCTCTTCTTTAGCTTCCATGCTTAATTCGGTAGCCACTATCTTTACTATGGATATTTACAAACCCTATTTCAATAGAGCAGCTACAGATAAACAAACCGTAACAGTGGGTCGCTTAACAGCTATTGTAGCCTTGATTATTGCAGTTCTAGTTGCACCTCAATTAAGCAACATTCCTCAGATGTTTCAATATATTCAAGAATATACTGGCTTAGTGAGTCCAGGGATCTTAGCCGTCTTTATCATGGGGCTTTTCTGGAAAAAAACTACTACCAAAGCCGCTATTTATGGGGTGCTTTCATCCATTGTGATTGCATTATTATTAAAGGTACCGTCGTTGGAACTACCGTTTTTAACTCAAATGTATTACACCTTGATCCTTACCATTGTTGTAATTGCAGGTGTTTCTTTGACAACCAATCCAAATGATGATGACCCGAAAGCTATTATTACCACTTCGGAAACTTTCAAAACAAGTCGATCCTTTAATATAGGTGCGTATACCGTGCTAATTATTACGGCTGTTCTTTACGCTATCTTCTGGTAGGATTTACCGCTACAGCTACTCAAAGCATATCGTTTAACCGTTCACCTTTTCCATCATTTGATGGAAGAGGTGGAATTGGTTTCGAGCTCGTACCAAGTTGTGTTCTGGATAGTTGGAAGAGTAATAACGATTACCGTCTAGAAAATCGGTATAAAATCGGAGACCCATGATAAAGGTCATATAAGGGCCAGCAAAGGAGATATAGCGCTGTTCATCCTGGTTTAGCATTGAATCGACTTCGGCTAAAAAAGCCTCTCTATACTGCTGATGATACTCCCAATGTATGCGAACTTGGGCTAGGTCTGGTTCATCTTCTTTAGACGATGTCGAAATACTACGTAGGCCATCGCCTAAATCAAATAACAAGGATCCGGGCATCACGGTATCTAGATCAAGTATGACAGCGGGTTCATTTTCTGGGTGAAGGAGCAGGTTATTCAGCTTGGCATCATTATGTGATAATCGATTAAAACGTTGGCCCTTATCGCTGGTAAGAGCATTTTCCATGCCCATAAGCGAAGGGAGGTATTTTTCGATGGTGATGTTCCAGGCCTCAAGGTCAAATTGTAGCAGGTGAGATCCCTGTTTGGTATTTAATTGTAGGGGCCCATGGTATCTTGCCCGTGCGGCGTGGTGTTGGTGGGCTCGATGGTGGATGCTGTGGAAGGCGTCAAGCGTAGGCTTGCATGCTTCAGCGATCCCGGCAGTTTTTGTAGTGACGGTATTCTCAAGACTAGGTTCTACTCTTTCTGGATGATGCTTTTCCG
>DCQQ01000003.1 GCA_002323515.1 Balneolaceae bacterium UBA1514
TTTATGAGCAAAATGAAAATGCATTGCCTTGGGAAAAGTGGGTGATTTTAAACAGAGTAATCTGGTCATCAGTAAGTGCGGTGATATTTTTTAGTATTTATGCCAAATTTGATTTCCATCAACAACCTATTCGTTTAAAATGGCCTTGGAAAAAAGAAAAGAAAACACAAAATAAAAGTAATCATCCAGTAATTAAGACAATATCTTTACCAAAAGTTAGTCTGAATTTTGGCCTCTCAAATCAATTCAAACAACTTTGGATAATCACTGTAAGTGATTTAAAATATATAATAAAAGGATGGCCATTTATTATAATATCACTGTTAGCATTAGCCTTTGCATGTCTCACAATTGTTATAGGTACTACTATTCTTGAAACACCAACGCTACCCGTTACCTGGCAATTGGTTGGAATTGGAAGTGTTGTGATCTTATCAATTATTAATTTACTTACTTTCTTATATGCAGGTATGATTTTACAAAGAGATCATACTACAGGAATGGCTTCATTGATTCACAGTACCCCCACAAAAACTTGGGTTATATTTGGTGCAAAATTATGTGCATTAAGTCTTATGCAGATAATACTATTATCAACAATAATAATAATGGGTATTATTATTCAAAGCGTTCAAGGTTATTATAATTTTGAAATTGGATTGTACATAAAAGAACTATATGGAATTCAATTCATCGGACTATTTATTTGGTCTTTGTTAGCCCTTTCGATTCATACTGTTTTTAAAAATTATTTTATCGGTTTTTTTATTCTTCTTTTGATTTCAATAGGGCAGAATTTTTTAGGATCGGTTGGCATAGAACAAATGATGTTTAAATTCAATCAAGCCCCTCCCACACCCTATTCTGATATGAATGGATATGGGCACTTCCTTGCTGAATATTTCATTTATAAAATTTATTGGCTTGCCCTAGGAGTCGCTTTATTCATCTCAGCATTTTGGATATTTCCAAGAGGGTCTTATCCATCTTGGAAAGAACGTTTTGTTATAGTTAAAAAAAGAATAAATACCTTAAATCTAAGTACTATCATTGTTTTACTAATCGTTTTTTTCAGCCTTGGATCTTATATCTACTATGTGGATAATGTTAAATACGAAAGGCTATCGTCTAATGAACGCGAAGCTTCTGCTGCAGAGTGGGAAAAAAAATATGGTAAGTTTAGATCTGCTCCTCAGCCTAGAATTACTGCTGTTTACATTGAAATGGATCTTTACCCAGAACGTCGTGATTTAGAGGTAAATGGTAGATATACATTAAAAAATAAAACCAACTTTGTAATTGATTCCATACATATTGATCACGGTAGTTTAGAAACTGAATTTGGTTTTAATGTCAGTAATGAGCTTCTGGTTGAAGACAGCACATTTAATTATGATATTTTTAGAATTTACCCACCATTACAACCTGGTGACTCTATACAATTTGAATTTACTTTATCAAATACTCCAAATGAATTATTACGTAATAATTCACCCGTTATAGGCAACGGTACTTTCTTGAATAATGGAATTTTACCTAGAATTGGATATAACCCAGCAGGCGAACTTATTGGACCAGAATCCCGTAAAAAATTCGATTTACCACCAAGAGATCGTATGCCTAATCCTATGGATTCCTTAGCAAGAATGAACAATTACATATCATATGATGCAGACTGGATTGACTTCGAAACAATTATTAGCACGAAAAGTGATCAGATCGCTATTGCTCCTGGGTATTTAGAAAAAGAGTGGACCGAAAATGACCGTAAATATTTCCACTATAAAATGGATGCCCCTATTTTAAACTTTTATTCCTTTATTTCTGCTAAATTTGCTGTACAAGAAGACTATTGGCTTCGAGAAAATGGTGATACTGTTGCCATAGAGGTTTATCACCATCCTGGGCATGATTTCAATATCAATCGTATGATTCAAGGTATTAAAAAAGCACTCGATTATAGCAGTCAGGCATTTAGCCCCTATCAACACCGACAAGTACGAATCATTGAATTTCCACGAACTAGTGGAGGTTTTGCGCAATCTTTTGCAAATACTATCCCTTACTCAGAATCTGTCGGTTTTATAGCAGCCGTAGATGATGAAGATCAATACGGGGTAGATTATCCATTTAGTATAAGTGCTCATGAAGTTGCTCATCAATGGTGGGCACACCAGGTTATTGGAGCTAATGTAAAAGGAGCTACACTCATGTCTGAAAGTATGTCTGAGTATGTATCATTAAAAGTTTTAGAAAAAGAATATGGAGATGATAAAATGAGGACATTTTTAAAAAATGCCCTCGATAGTTATTTAAGTGGAAGAGCATTTGAAAGTATAAATGAAAAACCTTTAATGTTTAATGAAAACCAGCAGTATATACACTACAATAAAGGATCTCTAGTACTTTATGCGCTGAGTGATTATTTAGGAGAAGAAACATTAAATAGGGCCATACAGCGATACCTTAACAAAGTGGCTTACCAAGAGGCTCCCTATACCATAGCCGAAGAATTTGTCAACGAAATTGCTCTAGCTACTCCTGATAGTCTCAATTATCTTATCGATGATTTGTTCCGAACCATTACCCTCTATGATAATCGAGTAGATGAAGCGGAATGGTGGATAAATCCGGACAGTACCTACGAAGTCGAATTCACACTACAGGCAGCTAAGTATAAGAGTGACGAAAAAGGTAAGCGTATTTATAAAAATGCTGCTGGAGACAGTTTATTTTTGGAAAAAGAAGAACTCCGAAAGCCAATCCAATCCCTGCCTCTTCGCGACTACATAGATGTGGGTATTTTTACCAAAAATTCTCAAGGGGAAGATTCTGTGATTTATTTAAAAAAACACCGGTTTGATCAAATCGAAACAACGCTGCGTTTTACTGTTGATGTCGAACCATCCGAAGTTGGCATAGATCCCTATAATAAACTTATCGATACCCAGTCTATGGACAATCGACGTGAAGTATTGTTACGCAAAGAAACTGCAGAAATCTTGGAGTAAACGCTAAAAAGAGCTAATCTTTTAACCCTAATATCTGCCGATTAAGCGTTCGATCTACTCCACCGCCACCAGCAAAGTCGTCGAAGGCTTTTTCAGTAGCTTCAACAATATGATTTTGTATGAAGGATACACCCTCTCTAGCGCCCTGTTCAGGAGATTTGACACAACATTCCCATTCTAAGACCGCCCAACCATCAAATCCATATTCCGTTAGTTTGGTGAAAATTCCTTTAAAGTCTACCTGACCATCTCCTGGTGATCGGTAACGACCCGCTCTATCTCTCCAGTCACCGTACCCACCGAAGGTTCCTTTTTTTCCTGTTGGATTGAATTCAGAATCCTTTACATGAAACGCTTTTATAAATTCATGATAGTGATCAATATATGCTAGATAATCGAGTTGCTGCAATACAAAATGCGAGGGATCATACAATATACTCACCGCTTTGTGATTGTTTGTTGCCGCTAAAAAGCGCTCGAAAGTAACCCCATCGTGTATATCCTCTACTGGATGAACCTCATAACAACAAGCCACCCCATTATCTTCAAACACATCCAAAATGGGAATCCAGCGCTTAGCAAGTTCAGCGAAACCCTCATCAATCAGTCCCTTAGGCTGTTGTGGCCATGGATGAACCATTGGCCAAAGTAAGGATCCAGAAAAGGTGGCATGCGCCTTTAAACCAAGGCGCCGGCTGGCTATCGCAGCTTTTTTAACCTGGTCTATGGCCCACTCTCGGCGTGCGGGTTCATTACCTTTTAGTGGTTCGGGAGCAAATACATCAAACATTGTATCGTGAGCAGGATGCGTTGCCACCAGTTGACCTTGGATATGGGTAGACAATTCAGTGATTTCAAGACCATAAGAAGCCACCTTCCCCTTTAGTTCGTCACAATAATCCTGGCTTTCGGCAGCGGTATCCAAGTCAATCATGAGATCCATATTGCTCGGGATTTGCACTCCCTTGTACCCTAGATCAGCCGCCCATTGGCATAAGCCGTCTAATGAGTTAAATGGTTCGGATGCGTCAATAAACTGTGCAAAAAAAATGGCTGGGCCTTTAATCGTTTTCATATAGGTAAATCCGGTGTGTTTGTGTAATATTTGATTCTTGTTGATGTAGCTAACGCCGTTCTATATAGTTAATGTTCGGGTGGGGTCCATACATTCCCTTTAGTGGTAGATTCTACCATGGCATCAACCAACGCCATTCCATGAACGCCGTCATCTATATCCGGAAAATCACATACAGGGTTGTGTACTGACCCGTAATGATGAGCTCGAACCGCCATAGCAAAATTTCTGTATATATTAGCAAAAGCTTCAAGATACCCCTCGGGATGGCCAGAAGGAACTCGAGTATGTACTAATGCTACCTCTGACAAGTAGGCATTATCCACTCCGGTTCTATACACCTGGTTCGGGGCCCCATAGCGCTTAACCAATAGAGTATTTTCATCTTCCTGACACCATTCTACTCCTCCCTTAGTTCCATAGACGTTAACCTTCACCGCATTTTCTTCACCAGCGGAAATTTGTGAACACATCAATACACCAGGTACACCTCCTTCAAATTCTAACAGTGCCGAAGTATCATCATCCAGTAAACGTCCTTCAACGATCTTGGACATCTGTGAAAGCACCTTTATTATCTGTAAACCTGAGACATATTCAGCCATATTAGCAGCATGTGTGCCAATATCTCCATATGCTCCTGCTTTGCCAGCTTTTGAGGGATCAGAGCGCCAGGTTGCCTGTTTTTGGCCCTCATCTTCTAACTTATCCGTAAGCCAGCCCTGCGGATATTCAACTACCACCTTACGAACCAGGCCCAATTCACCCGAGGCAATCATATGCCGTGCTTGTTTCACCATAGGGTACCCCGTATAGGTGTGAGTAAGTGCGAACGGCAAGCCTGATGCATTCACCGCATCTTTTATTTCTAAGGCCTCTCTGGTCGATAGGCATAGTGGCTTATCACAAATAACTGGAAAGCCATGTTCTAAAGCCATGATTGCAGGAGCGGCATGCAAGTGATTGGGCGTAACTATAGAGACGATATCCATACGATCACCTTCTTTGCGTTGGGCTTCATGAATAATCATATCTTGCCAGGTGTCGTAAACTCGTTCTTCAGGTAGAAATAACTCCTGCCCCGTCTCCTTACTCTTTTCAGGAGAGCTACTAAAAGCACCACAAACCAATTCGATTTGACCATCTAAGCGTGCAGCCATCCGATGCACTGCTCCGATAAAAGCCCCAGTGCCTCCTCCAATCATACCCATCCGTAATTTTCTATCTTGCATTTATGCTGCTGCCTCCGAAGGTATTTGTTCATCAGTGGTTTTATCCCAAAACAGTGCAAAGAAAAAAGCGGCAACTAATAAAGCTACAATACCAGGCATGACCCAAAAACTTTGTGCTCCAGCTAGCCAACCTTCCGTGCTAGACCCGTCAAGTGAAATCCTGTCACCCCACCAACCCAAGACATAATTACCTATAAGCATACCTGCACCATAAGTCAACAAATTGAAAAAACCTTGGGCACTTGCTCGTAAATGTTTTGGGGCTTTTTTATCTACATAAAGTTGACCCGTTACAAAAAAGAAATCGTAACAGATACCGTGAAGGGCAATACCTAATACAATGAGTGCCGTTGAACTAGGGAATAGACCAAATAACAAATATCTAGCAGTCCAAGCTAGCATACCCACAAGTAGCATCCACTTTACGCCAAGACGAGCTAAAAATAGTGGTATAGCTAACATGAATAACACCTCACTCATTTGTCCAATAGCCATGAATGAAGGAGATTGCTCACCGAAGGCTACCGCTGCAATAAAATCGTTCGTTCGAGCATAATAGAATGCCAGTGGAATACTAATTGCAAAACTACTAAATGAAAAAATCGCAAAATTCTTCTCGCTAAGTAATTTTAATGCATCTAAACCCAATGCCTGTTTCACATCAAACTTTTCCCCTCTTGCCGATGGTGGAGTGGCTGGAAGGGTAAAGCTATACAACCCATAAAGTACCGAAATAACCGCGCTCACTTTAAGAGGTATGTTCGTGGACTGTATGTTACTTTCAACGCCTGTTAGCCAACTAAGCAGAGGGATTTGTACAAAACCTAAGACGGTGCCTGCAACTATAAATCCCGCAACAATCCAACCGATGGTACCCCATACACGTATTCGGGGGAATTCTGAGTCTGGGTCATCAATATTAGCAAATGCAATGGCATTTACTAAGGCCAGTGAAGGCATATATAACATGAAATAGGCCAACATTACCCAGATAAAAGTACCGGAATCAGTAATACCTGCAGCAATCCATAGTAGCACTCCACCTAAAAGGTGACTGATGCCATTGACCTTTTCCGCATTGAAATACCGATCGGCTAATAGCCCCACAAAAACCGGAGCTAGTAAACCTGCCCAGTTATGAGTAGCATAGGCACTCCCTATGATAGTGTTTAAACTCTCTTCTCCCTCAAACACCCTTAGGAGATAAGCGCCCATTGTCACAAAAAATGCACCCCAAATAAAAAATTGGAGAAACATCATGAGACTCAAACGAAAGCGTAATAACTGCATATTGTATTAAATTGGTTAGATTTTTCCTGATGCAAATAAAGAAATCTACCCCATAATTGAAAGTATTAAAACGAACAACTTTCTAGTCAATCATGGCGGAAGAAGAAGGGTTCACAGGTAATTTACATAAAGTCGGCGCTCCTAGTATGACCTCACACTATACAGGCAGTTTTCATGCTTTGCTGTTTTATTTCGTATCTTTAGCTTTACCTAGTATTATTGAATAATGCACCGATATAGCATTCTTTACAAATTCAGGTACATGTTGCCACAAATAGAAACAGTTCATAGATGATTCAAGAATACCTTAATTCAATCGATAATTTCATTGTAGTGGGTGATCGCGTACTCATTAAGCCTCGCGATATGGAAACACACACTCGAAGCGGGTTAGTCTTACCGGCCTCTGTAAAGGAAAAAGAAGAGATACAAAGTGGGTATATTTTAAAAACTGGACCTGGTTACCCTATCCCCAATACCGATGTGGAAGAGGCATGGAAAGTGACCGAGGATACAAAATACATTGGTATGCAAGCCTCAGCAGGGGATTTAGCAATTTTTCTGAAGAGCCGTTCTCACGAAATTGAGTTTGAGAATGAAAAATACATCATCGTCCCCCACTCCTCAATATTATTACTCATACGAGATGAACTAGGGATATAACGATCAAAAAAATAGAACCTACAAATACGTTTGAGAGGAAACCCAACCTCTCCGCGATGCCTAACGGCGTTTCTCATAGTCTATTTGACGATGTACAGGCTATACTTCTAGCTAGTTTATTTATGTCATTTGGAGTGGCTTTATTCACCAAGCAAGAATTTTTAATTGGGGGAACAGCTGGCGTCGCCTTTTTAGGATCTTATGCAAGCTCATGGAGCTTTGGTCAACTCTTTTTTGTCATAAATATCCCATTTTACGGCTTAGCTTTGTGGCGGTTGGGCTGGTTTTTCACTCTTAAAACATTTTTTGCTGTTGGCTTAGTGTCTTTACTTTCCGATTGGATTCCACAATGGATTGTAATCGACTCTTCCGTACCACTTTTTGCTGCAATTTTTGGTGGTTCTATGATGGGGGCAGGCTTATTGATGCTGTTCCGCCATAAAGCTTCCCTAGGTGGATTAAATATTTTATCTCTATACCTGAGTAAATACCACAATGTAAATGCAGGCCGCTTTCAGATGGTTATGGATGTAGTTATCATTATTTTAGCTATCTATATTGTAGATATATGGGCTACCATATATTCTGTGATTGCTGCTATATGCATGAATGCTGTATTGGCCACCAACTTTAAGAAAAGTCGGTACCTAGCTTCCTTAGACTCTTGAATTTTAAGAGCGTGCTTAAACCCACATTCAACCCATAGTCCTAAGATCAATCGAAAAAAGTTTCTATAAACCAGTCTAAAAGGAATAGCGGCTGGGGCTACCTCACTTAGTTTATTTCCTAAGGTAATCGCTAGGCCATCACCAATGAATACAATTAAGGGTCCTATGGATGGTTCTCGTCGACTTAGTGGATTTCAAGAACTACGCAGAAATGGAGGACTGTTTAATGGTTGCGGTGGCACCATTCTGGAAGAACTGCTCAAGGATACCATATATATTTGGCCATAGACATCCTGAGTTCGGAATCAGTGGAACTTGGGAAGATGTTAACCGAAAAAAGCCTTCCTTGAGGAACTATTGACGCTAGGAAATAAGGCTATAATGGCAGAGAAATCAAAAGAAGAATTCGCACAAATGGAGGTAATACCTGGATTTGAGGAATTTGCTGCCCCAGGATGGCGACTATCCTTGTCCTATAACCTGACTATTGTGTATGACGAACTACGTTCAAAATCCTAAGCAACCTTTAGCTAATAGAGGGAAAAGAACACATGAAGCCAAGGCTTTTTGAGAAGGCATGTAAGAGACTTGTTTGCTTATGGGTTACTTCGCTGTCTTCAGAATGACTCTATTAATAATCTCTTCTATACTGAAGGTCAATTCCTTCTCTGGAGTCTCCTGATTGAGTAATAACCACATCCCAATACGGTTTTATTGAAGTCTGTAATAAAAAGAACGTGTTGGGTGACCTACCAGCCAATTCATTAATAATAAAAAATTGCGAACGTTCAGAAATTATCCAACCAGTTTTTAAAGCCGGACCTCTACCGTCAAAACCAGTTTGGTCAATTTCAATAATATCCATTCCCAAGCCCTGCATAGCCAATTCTTCAACTTCACTTTTTAACAATTCTTCCCATAAATAAGAATCCTGGCTCACATAGCTAAGATAGTCAGCTTGCCAAATAGAGCTTGTATCTATTGGTGAAAAAAATTGTGGCTCTACCACTCTACTTTGAATGGGTGAGGGACTTATATATAAACCATCACTGGTAAACCCTTCAAAAGCCCCATAATTAGCGCATCCCAGACCAACGCTCAGGTATACTATCATTAGGACAAAGACTAATTGTTGTTTTTTTATACTCATTCTATTTATTGTATTGTTTAGTTATGTGATATTAGTATCAATAATGAGATTGTAATAATCCAATGTGAAACCTCTTTAAAATAGCCCTCATAAAACTCACTAAAATGCCTCTCCAATGGATAAGTACAATGCCCACCTTGCCCATGATTGTTTGCCTCGTACTCCAGGGATTATACCTAAATCTTCGGAACTAGGATTCAACTTATAGGCCAGATCAATTCTAATAGGCCCAATGGGTGCTCGATATCTAATCCCAGCACCTAAAGCCCATTGAATATCTTTTATGGTAATGCTTTCCGTATTCGTCCAAACCTGCCCACCGTCCAAAAATACAACTCCATATCCACCCCTCCATTTTTCAAACTGCTCTCTCCATTCTAGATTTAGAGTTAAAGAGGCCTTTCCCCCGGTTGGGACAAAACTATACCTACTTATTGCACCATTTGATGTACTATCTACTCGTTCTACCCACTCCTTAGGTCCCAAGCTATGTCTTGCCCAGCCCCTAACAAGGGTACTTCCACCGTTATAAAACCGGACGTCGGATGGAAGGCTATCACGATTTTGTTCAAAAATCCAACCCCCTCGAATTCGACTTGCAAAAACAGATTTATTCCCTACTGGAGTGTATTTCCGGATGTCCAATAACAGACGTTGATAACTAAAATCACCCTCCCCAAAAAGTCCCGATAATTCTATGGTAGGTTGAACTGAAAACGTATTATACCCAATAATTCCCTGCGAATGATACCTTGAACTAAGATTAAAGACCGATAAATTATAGGTAAGTAGACTATCTGGAATACCCTGACCCGCTTCTACATTAGACTCATCGTTACGTGCATAACGATAAGAGAATGTTCCAGTTAACCGGCTATTAACCACATAACTAAATGCGCTACCCATTCCTGAAGATGTAATATTATAAGCTCTTTCATCGCGGTATTGCATAAATGGATGAATCCGAACACTACTTTTGGTATTGAATACATATGGGAAAAGATAATCGGCCTCCAGATAGCGTTCGAAATAAGAAAGTTTCAATTCAGTAGAAAATTGCTGCCCTCCACCTCCTAAATTTCTATGAACCCATGACCATTGCGTTCGGAATAATTGATAACTATCTGATACGCGAAAAGAACGCTCTAATCGGTCAAAATAACCTAGTCCACCTCTCCACTGAAACGAGCGCAAGTTCTCTTCCTTCACTTGTACCTGCAGCGTCAACGCTTCATCATCTGACTGTTCAGAAATCTGTATCGTAGCCCGATCAAACAATGGATGGGCATATAGTTGTGTAAGAGAATTTCTTTTTTCGGTTTCACTGAAATATTGTCCCAGCTTAAGAGTCAGTTCTCTTTGAACTACCTTTTTTGGTACTGTTCGCTCACCATCTACAAGAATTTCTTGAATGATTGGTCTTTGCCCAAGAATAATATCAAAGCCTAATTGTTTTGCCTTGGTTTCAGTAAAACCCCTTCCGGTTGATTGTTCTCCCAAATCGCTCCGCATAACTACCTGTGCATACACATATCCTTTTTCTCGCAGCGCCGTACGCAAACGATTTTGCTCGCGCAACATATCCAAATCTGTATAGGTGCTATTTTTTAATCGTACTGCTTGGCTTAGTTGGTCAAAAAATAAGAGCCCAAGTCCCTGCTCGCGTAATTCAATCTGAGCTTCAACGCTCACGTCTACGCCCTGGGTTCGAACCCAATTTAAACCTTTGGTATCTTCTAATTCAGAAGCTGCGATAACTAAACGTATTTCAACCGACGAAATGGTTGTGGGCTCACCCAAGCTAATATGAAACCAAACATCCCAAAATACATTATTTGCAACCGGTACTACGTGTGCATGTACCCTAGCATCCTCATATCCTTGGGCATTCAAAAAGCTTTTTAGCTGTTGTAATTGTTGCTTTAAAATGGTTGCATCCCACTTTGGAAGATCTGCATTGATCAGATCAGGTAGTACTTGTGAAAAGTTGTACAACGACCAAGCTTGCACCACCGCCCACTGCTGTTTCCACCAAGCTGGTGTTTCGGTATTTATCTTATTTCGTAGTATAGGTTCAGTAAAACGCTCCTGACCTCCAAAACGAATGGCTCTCACCGGTATCTTTTCGGGTATATCATTGGGCCAGCTAAGCGTGTTTTCTTCCACAACAAAACCGCCCATAGCAGGCTCTATCTGTCCGAATGCATCTTCCGACAAGCAGAGACCTACCATAACCAATAAAATAAATGGGCCCCTCAAATACGAACTCATACCTATAAAATTCAATAATATTCAATATCTAAACAATCAATCTATAATATAGTATCTTAGATACAAGCAAAAATAGTTTTAGTCTCTATCTACCATCTAATTATGAAACTTAACTCTCGCTTATTTTCTAGCATCACGTCTCATAATACCCAAGCCTATTTACTGATTGTACTCTTTGGTGGACTTTTTCTTTACAGCTGCTCCACTACCGAGCCCTTCAGTGGGTATTCATACGATCCACCTGACGTTACCGATACCCAAGACAAGGAAATTCTTTACCAGAACAAACGGGTTATTGGGTTTGGACAACCTCGTATCTGGATTAGCAATGAATTTTCGGGCGCCCGAGTTTCGGATGCCTGGTTGGCGTCAGGACTAGTTCAGGATACCGTTGTTATTCGAATTAAACCAGAAAACGCTCCTATTAACAACTCTCCATGGTATGCTTTTCAAATTTGGAGTGACCAAGCTCGTGAAGTACTTATTCGCTTATCATACGAAGGTGCTCGACACCGATACATCCCTAAAATCGCACGCATCACGGAACCAACAAACTGGAATCTTTTGCAGGATAGCACATCCTATTCAGCGGACGGGTCGGTTCACTTTAACGTACAAATAGGCACCGATAAACAGTGGATTGCAGCACATCCTATTCATCCAAATAGCGTTGAAGCATTAGAAGAATATCCAGAATCCCATGGTTTTGCTTCAGAAATTTTAGTGGATACGATTGGTTATTCACACAACAATAGGGCCATCCTTCAATGGCAAAGCCAAGATCATGCGAAAATCGAGAAAGAGGGCTTATTACTCCTATTTTCAAGGCAACATCCCCCCGAGGTGTCTGGATATCGCAGTTTTCTATATCTCTTTAACAGGTTGATGGGTGCCGACGAGCTTGCACAAGCGTTTAGGTCCAACTTTCACATCATTGCCTATCCAATGATGAATCCAGATGGAGTCGAGCAAGGGCATTGGAGGCATAATTCTAAGGGAATAGACTTGAACAGAGATTGGGAATTTTTTCGCCAACCTGAAACCAGATCCGTCCGAGATGTATTGACTCCATTAGCAGATGGTCGTTATAATGTGGTTTATGGCATAGATTTTCATTCAACCAACGAAAATGTCTTCTACCCTATCAACGAAGAAGTAATCACCGGCATAGACAACTTCACTCAGCGCTGGTTTCCCTTTGTTGCCGAAGCAAATCCTGAGCTAAACTTCCGAAGCGAAGAATTTGAACCCAACTCACCCATCACAAAAAATTGGGTCTACAAAACCTTCGGCACCGATGCCCTGACCTTCGAAGTTGAGGATGAACTAAGTGAAGAAGCAATGCAAAGCTTAGGTCATTCAGCGGCAGAATCACTCATGAAGTTGTTGCTAGAAGAATTAGTAGCCACTGAGTAGTAGCAGTAACATCCACAAATAGCATCAGCAACAACAAGAAAGCCAAACCATAAAGCATTGAACATTGGCACGCAGATGAATCCAAGGAACACAATGTACCACCAGGGTCATGATCACGGGCATCATCATCATGCCGTTGATAAAGACCTTCCCACCTACAAACTCTGGATCTCCATACTTCTTAATCTGGTCATTACCTTGGTACAGTTCATAGGAGGTTTGGTATCTAATAGCCTTGCTTTATTATCGGATGCAGGACATAACCTCAATGATACACTATCCTTGGGAAATGCACTCTATGCACGTAAAATTGGACAAAAAAAAGCGGACTTGGCTAACACATTCGGTTACAAACGCGCCGAAATCATAGGCGCTTTCATTAACCTTATAACCTTAATCATTATTGCACTAGTATTGGTAAAAGAAGGGATAGAACGATTTATAGACCCCATATCCATAGATGGGTCCATCATGCTATGGGTTGCTGTAATCGGCTTGCTAGGTAATGTAGTCACTGCCATTTTATTACATAGCTAGCGGAAAGAAAATTTGAACATGAAATCGGCCTATTTGCACATTCTTTCAGATGCCTTTTTTTCCGTCGGGGTTATACTTGGGGGATGGTTGATACTCTATTACCAATGGTATTGGGTAGATAGCGTGTTGACCATTGCAATCGGAATCTACATTCTCTTTCATTCCTACCACATGCTTCGTGAGAGTATTGATATTTTGATGGAGGCTACTCCAGGGCATATCTCACTACCAGAACCTGAGAATGTTTTAAAAAAAATAGACTTGGTTGAAGGATATACATCACCTACATATTTGGAATTTGAATAAATCTCAAACTCTCTTAGAATATCATGTACTCATCGATGAATCGAATATGCAATATATTGAGCGGATCAAAAAAACCATCAAAGATTTTTTAAGCGCTTCATATAACATTCATCATTCTACCTTAGAATTCGAATGGATACCTTGTGCGGATGAACATTCGGATTGTCGCTGAGGTATATTCTTCATAAATATATCCTTTCACTATACTCCTTAACCCGCCTGTTATGAACACCAAACCTACCTTGGCTAAGCCTTCCTCCTTTGTACTTACCTTTATTTTTCTATGCTTTTTATTGACTCAAAGTGCCTGTATGAATGACTACAAAGTCATTGATGACATGAACGATGCTTCATTTGAGTTGATAAATCAAGACAGTGTGAGGGTTATATTCCCGGAAGATTTTCTTGGAGAATATGTGGTTATGGGATTTGTGTACACTAATTGCCCCGATATTTGTCCTTTAATCACCCAGAACCTAATTAAAATTCAAAAGGATATGGGCTATCCCAGTAATGTGCAGTTTTTAGGGGTGAGTTTTGATCCACTCCGAGATACCCCTGAAGTCCTACACCGTTATAAAGAGGTGTTTAAAGTAGACGAAAATATCAACTTCCTCACAGGTGAACCAACAATGGTTCAAAGTTTTATGGATAGTGTTAGAGTACGAACCCAAGAGTCTATGCGTACAACCACCGAAAGTGGAAAAGAAATCTATTTTCTAAATCATTCTGATAAAATTATGGTGATGAACCCAAAGGGTGAAATCATTATTGAATATGGTGGAAGCATGCCTATTATTCCATCACTTATTGTTCAAGATTTACAATCACTCATTCAATAATTACCATTTTATGAATAATCAAAACCTTTTATTTAGCTCAGCCTCTACTAGTACGAAACCACTAATCTTACTCCTATTATTTGTTTCAATTAGTCTGGGGCTAATGCTTGGATGCAACAATAAGGTTAATCGACCCGATTCAGCTCTTGAGGAACAAGGTCGCATAACCGATTTATCCATGGCTGAATCGGAATGGAATATTGCCATAGAAGACGCTTGGGCTCGTCCTACAAAAGCGGGTATGATGAGTGCTGCTTATTTTACTATGCATAATGTTGGTTCGGTTCCCGATAGTCTTGTTCAGGTTTCCTCAAATGCTTCTAAGGATGTGCAAATACATCTGAGTTATATGAACGACGAAATCATGATGATGGAAGAGCAGCCATTTGTTGCCATTCAAGCTTCTGAGCACATCCCTTTCCAACCAGGAGGGTATCATATAATGATTATTCAACCAACTAAGGATATGGAGGAAGGGGATAGCATTAGCTTGTTATTATATTTTAAATCCG
Organism: Balneolaceae bacterium UBA1514; assembly: GCA_002323515.1. Classification (GTDB taxonomy): domain Bacteria; phylum Bacteroidota; class Rhodothermia; order Balneolales; family Balneolaceae; genus UBA1275. Next base: position 14,974 of record DCQQ01000003.1, read on the forward strand.
GAATGATCATAGAAGAAAGGATACAGGTCGGAAATCCGACAATGTGAGCAAAATATTGGCCAAACGTTAGCCATAAAAAAACCCTCAGACCTGTCAGGATCGGGGGTTTAAGTCGGTTTGAGTTATTCGGAGTTTGAATCTACAATATGTCCATATAACATTGCACAACTCGAAAATGGTTCCCAAAAATTTATCTATACGAGCTATACACGGAAGTGCTTCCGTCCGAATTAATTAAGAGTACATCATAGGGGTCTGCGTTAGGGCCTTCCATCCCCGGTGACCCTTCTGGCATACCTGGAACTGAGAGTCCTATAGCATCTGGGCGTTCCTTCAATAATCGTTGAACATCCGCTGGAGGTACATGACCCTCCACGATATAACCATCGATCATAGCAGTATGGCAGGAGGTTAGTTCGTTAGAAATACCCTGCTCAGATTTAATAGCCCCTAATTCCCGAGTGACCTTTTCAGTAACAAAAAAACCTTCTTTGTTCATATGTTCGGCCCAACGTGTACAACACATACAACCCTCGTTCTTGTACATGGTAACTAAAATAGCGCCTTCGGGAGCTTGCATCACAGAACTTGTAGATTCCATGCTTGTCTCAGCCATAGTTTGGAGCTCTTCAGCATCTGTAGAAGGCCAAAATAAGATAGCCACTCCAAAAACTGTAATAAAAGACCCTAAAAATAAAATTTGTTGATTATTCATTGATATACATTATATGATGGATAGTTGAATTTTTTCACCTATGTATATTACACTAAAAAATTGCACTCAGTTCATAAATTCTTCATTATTTTTGTAAATCTTATCAGTACTTACCAAATAAACAACTGTTATGACCTATCCAATTTCTCGCTTTAGTGCAATGTCCCTAGTGTTTTTAGCTTTTGCTGTTGCATTGGGAGCCATGGGTTCTCATATCTTAGAAAGTAAACTTTCAAGTAGTTTATTAGATACATGGGAAACCGCTGTTCAATATCAATTTTGGAATGCGCTAGGATTAATGGGTTTAAGTCTATTAGAGCGTAGTTATCGTGTTTCCCTTGGACTAGCAATGAAATTCATAGTCAGCGGAATTGTACTCTTCTCGGGCAGTCTTTATGTCTTATGTTTGGCACCAAATCCTTGGATCGTTTATCTCACTCCACTTGGCGGACTTTCTCTATTAATAGGATATACTGGAGCGGCTATACGACTAGTCCGTATGTCCAACGAAAACTAAGCATAGTTAAACTCTTTTCTGCACAATTAAGCCCTGTATTGCCACTGCATCAGGTAATAATCGGTAGTTGAAAATAAAACCGACTACCTTTACCCACCTCACTGCTTACTAGTATGTCAGTATCATGTGCTTTCAATATTCCTCGTACTACAGCAAGACCTAAGCCCGTGCCCCCTTTATCCCTTGAACGAGCTTTATCTGTTCGGTAAAAACGGTCAAAAAGCCGGTCTAGATGTTCGGAAGCAATACCAATTCCTGTATCCTCAACCGAAATTTGGACTTGAGTTTCAATCTGTTCACAAAGCACCTTTATATTACCTTCATTGGTATACTTTAAGGCGTTCATAATAAGGTTGTCCATGACCTGATCTAACTTATTTCTATCGGCATATACCGATGCATTAGTCAAGATTTTCAAGGTTAATTCTATGTTTTTTTCCTGCGCTAATGGTTCGTACGTAGTGATTATATTCTCTAGAAGAGACCCTATCTCTACAGCCTCTTTATCTATAAAATGTTCATCCATATCGTAACGTTGCAACATTTTAATATCGTTAAATAAACGAACCACGCGTTCCACTTGATTCTGCATGGTTACCATATATTGCGCTTTTTTTTCCTTCGGTAAAGCCTCTATTTGAAGCATTTCTATAGAACCAGATATCGTATGTAATGGGTTTCTGACTTCGTGGGCAATGTCGGCAAAAAATTGATTTTGTTTTTCGTTCAGTAATTGGAGCTGCCTATTATCCTTTTTAAACCGTTCCGCCATTTTATTGAGTGATGTGGCTAAGGTCCCGAATTCGTCGTTACGATCCATTTCAAGGGTCTCATGTGTCTGACCATCAGCAATGGTTAGTGCTGCATCATTTAGCTGTTTTATGGGCGCTGCCATATATTTAGAAAATATAAAGCTCACCAACATAACCGCAGCAATAGAGAATAACATACCGGCATAAATAATATGACGAATATTGTCTACCGCTTCGTAATATTCTTCTTTATCCTTACTAATTCGTAAGTAACTTACACTAGGAAACCCATCATCTACTTTAGCAAAAGCCACTAACCTTGAATAAGTCGGATCATTCATCACATAAATCTCTTCATTATTCCCTAGCACTGAATCCACTACTACCTCACTTAAAAATTCTCGTGAATCTACAAATACTTGTTCGGGCTGAGTATTATAGATTGGTATACCAGTAGAATCAAATAAGGCTAAATCATAATCGAATAAAGCCGTGGTTTCTGTAATGAATGGAAAGAAATCGGTATTTTCATCCGAAGACTCTACGGCTTGTCGAACAATCCGCATGTCGTTTTTAAATTCATCAAGCCCTGCTGCAAATAGGAAGAAACGAATGCTCAAAATAGCATAGGCGCTTATGGTGATTATGCCGATAATCAATAATAATATGTAGGTTACTGAAAGCTTAGATTGAATATTCATGAATGTATAAACTCTCTATTGAAACCATAGCCAACACCTCTGTAGGTTTTTATTAATTTGCCTTCTTCCTTCATTTTTAACCGTAGATTTTTTATGTGCACATCTACGGTTCGATCAAAAATAAATTTCTCCTCGTCTGATATATGCTCCAAAATTTCATGCCTGCTGTATACGACTTTAGGATGTGTAAAGAATAATTCAGCTATGATATATTCTGTATGGGTTAAATCTATTTGCTGGTCACTTATAAACATCTGTTTTGAATCGGTATCCAAGTAAACATGATCGTACCGTAACCACTGCTTTTTTTCTGGTTGCATTCGACGGAGTTGACTCTCTACGTGCGCCTTAATCAAATGTAAGCCTGCTGGTTTTTTAATGTAGTCATCCGCACCTATTTCTAAGCCTTCAATTTCATCTTTTTCCTCATCTCTAGCTGTTAAAAAAAGAACTGGAATATCAGATAGTACCGGATGTTTTCTAATGTGTGCACAAATTTCTTTTCCATCCATGAAGGGCACCATTATATCTAAAATAGCTAATTCAATTTCATCGGCATACGATTCTATTATAGCTAATGCCTGCTTTCCATCCTTTGCCCAGTGAACTTGAAAATGATTCAACTCTAAGTAATTGGCTAACATTTCGCCCGATTCTAATTCATCTTCCAGTAAAAGTAGGGTGTGTTTTATCTCCACGTTCATGGGGGTATATTGAAGATTAAGGTATTTAGAGGAGGCTCGATTTGACAAGTCTACAAATATATTTAGCACTATAGTTACTCTCTATAATTAACTAAATTATAAAGATAACTTTTGTAAATAACACCCAGTACTATGACCGCGCATGCCACATCTAATCGACCAGTTGTTTGGATAACAGGAGCCTCTTCGGGTATAGGAAAAGCATTTGCACAGCAATATGCAAAGGAAGGCGCCCATCTTATTTTATCTTCTAGGCGGGTGGATGAATTAGAAAAGCTCAAATCTGACTTATCCAGTGATTTTAGTGGTGATATATTGGTTCTGCCATTAGACCTTTCTTCAGGGGATACATCACTACAGAAAAAAACAGAAGAAGCCTGGGCCTGGAAAAACAAAGTTGATGTCCTAGTGAATAATGGAGGCATTAGTCAGCGCTCATTATTCCTTGAAACCGATATGCAAACTATTCGTCGACTACTAGAAGTTAACGTGTTTGGAGCTCTAGCCCTCAGCCGTTTTATTTTACCCAACATGGTTAACCAAGGCTCTGGACATATTATCGTAACTAGCTCAGTTGCCGGGAAGTTTGGAACTAAATATCGTTCCGGTTATGCGGCAAGTAAACATGCCATCCAAGGTGCTTTCGATTCCATACGTCAAGAAATGTATGAACATAACATTGATATCACATTATTATGCCCTGGCCCTATTAAAACCGCTATAACTCAAAATTCACTCACCGGCGATGGCCAAGCATTCGGTAAAATGGGCGACTTACATACCCATGCAATGGATGCCCATGAAATGCTATGTCGAATTTGGCCTAAGATTAAAGCATGTAAAGAAGAAATTGTAGTATCTGGACCTAAAGAACGTCTCGCACTGTACCTCAAACGATTAGCCCCAGGAATCTTGAATCGTATT
>DCQQ01000026.1:0-60526 GCA_002323515.1 Balneolaceae bacterium UBA1514
AACAAATCACTACGATTCCCCACAAAAAAAGCCCATACATATGAGCTTAAACGTCGAGGCGACAGGATTTGAACCTGCGACCCCTCGGCCCCCAGCCGAGTGCGCTACCGGACTACGCCACGCCTCGATGTATAAAAGTAAAAAGATAATGGCTTTAACAACCTAGAGCAATCTTTATTCTTTTTATTGATAACAGCGTATTGTCAAAAACTCAGGAACAGATCAATCAGCCAGAAATGGTAGCTCTGTTAACAGTTTCGCTTAGGTAGTTTTTCCACTTCCATTACCACCATTAATAAACAAAAGCTCGTTTTCATAAATGCTGAGGTTAAATGGGCCGACTTTATAGGTGTTAGAATAAGGCGTTTCATATTGATAAGTGACCCCTTGTAAATTAATAAGTGGTGCTTTTGAATGACTAAGATACGGAAGTTTAGCGTTTCCTATTGCATGCCTGTAGTCATCTCTAATTAATTTGTTCGTTTTACGATGATAAAGGTGATATCGTCACTTTGAGGGCTCCCGTTAGCATAAACTTGAAGCGTCTCGAGCAGAGCTTTTTTCATCTCTTCGGCACTAAGCTGATTATGGTCTAGTAACCATTGCTCAAAACTCTCTTCAGAAAATAATTCGCCAGACGGATTTGTAGCTTCCGTAACCCCATCAGAAAATAGCATTAAAATATCGCCTTTACCTATGGATAGTGTTGCCTTTGGAAGGTCTATTTCTTCCATAATACCCAACATTACCCCTCCCTGTTCTAATTCTTCGATTCGGCTATCATCAGCGCGAACTATATAGGGTGGATTATGGCCGGAATTTACATAGCTTATTTCGTGGCGATGGTAGTCTAAATTGCAGTAGATGGAGGTAATAAATTTATCTACAGGAGAATCTCTATAGATATCCCCATTAACTTGGCGCAGTGCTTGAACAATATCATTCGGATTATTTTGAATATTTGCTCGTAAGGTGGCTCGCATGGTCGCCATTAATAAGGAGGCAGGAACCCCTTTTCCAGTTACATCAGCCACCACAAAACCATGCTGACCAGGCTCAGGGTTGGGAATAAAGTCATAGTAATCTCCCCCAACATCCTTGGCGGGTATACTGCAACCGGCTATTTCATAGCCTTCTAAATTCGGAGTTTGCTGCGGGAAAAAGCGAGCTTGTATTTCTGTAGCAACCTCTAGCTCTTTGTTCACCAATTCTGCGGCTAATTGTTGCTGCTTTATATGAACATTTTCTAAAGCAGTTGCGGCTTGGTTGGCAAGTGTTTGAAATAGCCCCAGCATCTCTTCATTCAAAAAATTTTCCTTAATATTAATGGCTTGAAGGACACCAATAGTTTTCCCCTGGTTGTTATTCAATGGAACACAAATCATATTACGTGACTGAAATTTCGGATTGGAAAGTAACTCTCCTTGGAATCGGGAATCTGATTGTACATCTGTAATCAGTACAGGCTGCTGATGCTGGACAACCCATCCACTTATACCATGGTCAGAGGCTATTTTTTTACCCGACACTTCTGCGGTTGCTGGTCCAGTAGGAATTGTTAGTTCTAGGTTTTTTCCTCCATCACTCAGTAAAAAAAGAGAGCTAGCTTCAGCCTCAACCATTCCTTTGGCAGATTGGATGATATCATTAAGTAACCTAGACGGATCCATAGTGGAATTAAACTTTCCAACTATGTCAAGAAGCAACCGAATGGTTGGATGTAAATCAAGTGAACTCATGGATAAAATGTGGGTGAAAAGATATTATTACAAGGTTTAGAATAGAATTTACTCATAATATCTACACACAAATAAGCTCATACATTGATGTAGATTTGTATTGTTACTTATTCTATAAGACAATAATACACACCAGCCACACTATTTCCAAAGTGTTAAAAAAGAGGGTGTAATACTCAAGAACAAGTAAAAAATATCGTCAGAGCTTCTAAAAAGTTGTATCTTAAAGCATATAAGTAGGCATTCTGCTGTTTGTAGAGTGTACAAAAAACCAAATTAACAGGAAGATGCTAGGATTTAAAATTGATATTTTTTGGGTTTGGCTCGGAGATGCTTTCGAGTTGGGACTCTATATAGGGTTGATTTTTTTTATTTACATGATGTTTCGGCTCTGGTACGATGGGTCAAAAACTTCCGGATAATTCGGAATCCATCCATTCTAACCGGTAGCTTAGCCACTGTTTTAGATAGGCTATTTCTTGTATGCGCATAATTCAATAAGTACTGCATGTGCTGATTTTGGATGTAAAAATGCCACCCATTTTCCATGGGCGCCGGATATCGGTTGACGGTGAATAAGGTCCCACCCCAGTGCACTTAGTCGATCTAGTTCACTTTGAATATCGTTGACCAAGAAAGCGGTATGATGCATGCCCTCGCCTCTTTTGTTAATGAATTTGGCGACACTAGAATCTAGGCTAAGTGGTGCTAATAACTCTATTCGGGCGTTGGATGTGTCAAGAAAGGCCACTTCAACACCTTGTGAATGGACATGCTCTCGGCCATAATGCTGGGTTCCTAACAGTATTTCATATTGTTTCAGGGCTGTATTAAGAGAAGATACAGCTATGCCGATATGATCTAATTGCCAGGTAGAAGGAATGGACATTGAAGTCATGCTGTTTTTTTTCAGGTACGTCTTTTTTATTTCTACATTAATTAAATAAATAATAGATTATTTTAGTGAAGTACAACACAGTTTTCTTTAAACTAAACATTGGTAAGCAAATGAGATCTATAAGCTTAGTAAAATTATGTATAATGGCCGCTGTGGCTTACAGTAGTCTATCTTGTACCTCCGCTGATTCTAGTACCAGTCATGCAGAAGCTATTCCTTTATTTCCGACTGAAAACCGAACCGAAGAGGTGGTTGTAATTTCCACCTCATATGGCGATATGATCGTTCGACTCTACGACGCTACACCGGAGCATAAAAGCAATTTTTTGAAGCTCACTAAAGAGGGGTTCTATGATTCAACTACCTTCCACAGAGTCATTGAAGGATTTATGATACAAGGAGGAGATCCTAACTCTAAAGATGATAACCTTCGTAATGACGGTCAAGGTGGGCCAGGTTATACCTTACCTGCTGAGATAGTACGTGGATATATTCATAAAAAAGGTGCTTTGGCAGCCGCGCGAATGGGTAATGATACCAACCCAGATATGCGTTCAAGTGGCTCGCAATTTTATATTGTACATGGCCGTAAGCGAACTGAAAGAGATCTAGGTCAGCTGTTGGCTCAAGCGAATAATAACATTGAACAAGGGTTAATTAGCACATATGTTGGAGCTCCTGAAAATACTGATGTAAAGCAACGCATAGACCAGGCTATTATGGAGGGAAATACGGGAATTGTTAGTGAGATTATTAAAGAAATAAAACCACTTGCCACCAAAGATTTTGAGTCCTTAGTTTATACACCTGAGCAAAGTGAGATTTACATGACTCAAGGTGGGGTCCCATATTTGGATGGTTCATATACGGTGTTTGGTGAGGTCATACAAGGGTTAGCAGTGGTAGACAGTATAGCTCAAGCTAGAAAAAGTTATGCAGACCGTCCGGTAGAAGACATTTCAATGATGGTTCGGGTACAGACCATGACTTTAGCTCCAGACGGATCCATAATAGAGCAGTAGATGAAGCAAGAGTCTGGTAATTAATTTTATTATTGCCAGTAAGAATTATTTTTGCAGGTAAAAGGAAATCCTAGCTTTTTGATTCACGCGAAGCTTTTGCCCAAGAAAGAAAGTCCTTTGCGGATAGGCTATTAAGTACTCTTGGTTGATCAAACTTAGCTTTACGAGCTAAGCGTACCCCGTACTGGATATCATCAATGCCCTCAATACTATGCGCATCTGGGTTTATACTAGTATAAAGGCCCGTCTGCTTTGCTTTGTTACCCCAAGTCCAATCTAAATCCAATCGCCAAGGGGATGCATTGATTTCTATAGCGGTCTGTTGCTCAGCTGCGTGTTCAATAAGCGTGTTCATGTCCAACGCACTTTCTCCGCGTTTTAATAGTAACCGACCAGTGGGGTGGCCAATCATAGTGGTAAACGGATTTTTAATAGCCTGTTTAAATCGATCCATCATAGCTTCTAAAGGCATATCTAACTGCTGATGTACACTAGCTACAATAAAATCAAAGCCGGTTAGTATATCCGCTGGATAGTCCAAATCGCCATTTCCTAAAATATCCGACTCAATGCCCTTAAATATGACAAAGTTCACTCCTTCCGCTGCATAGTGGGCATTTATGCTCTCAATTTCTTTCCATTGGGCCAGCACTCGATCTACGGATAAGCCGCCAGCGTAGCCCGCCGTTTTCGAATGATCGGTTATGCCTAAATACTCATAGCCTCGGGCGATGCAAGCTTCCGCCATTTCCTGAATACTATACTTACCATCACTCCAAGTGCTATGCGCATGAATAACACCCCGGATGTGCTCCTGCTGAATCAATGGCATTTGCTCATGCTTACTAAACCAATCTAGTTCACCACGATCCTCCCGAAGTTCTGGTGGAATCCAGTACAGTCCAAGATCTTGATAAATACTGGATTCCTTATCGGAACTAATTTTAGCCTCCCAATCGGTCTCGCCCTCATCATTTAGTTTAAAAAGTCCATACTCGTTCAGACTTAACCCGCGTACGCGGGCTCTGGATCTCATAGCTACATTATGCTCTTTGCTCCCGGTAAAATACATAAGCGCGGCTCCAAAAGATTCTGGTTCAACTATTCGCAAATCAATTTGTCGCCCTTCTTTGCTACGAACCGAGCTTTTAGTTTCACCACGACCTAGAATTTCAACCACACGTTCATGAGTAGCGAAAGCGTCAAATATCGGGTCTATATGTGTCTTAGCCGCAGCAATAAGAATATCAATATCACCAATAGTCTCCTTAGATCTACGCAAAGAACCAGCCACTTCGATGGCCTTTACACCGGGGAGATCCTGTAGTGATTGAATGAGTTCATGAGCAATTTCATCGGCTTCATTGAGTCTGCAACGCTCTTCAAACTGTTCCATCCATGCAATGGATTTTTTAATCTTCTCCACCGATTTAGCCCCAAGTCCAGGTAGTACTGCTAAATCACCCTGATCAATGCACTCCTTAAGCTCGTCTAGAGTACTTATACCAAATTGCTGGTGAATTTTCACAATATTTTTTGGCCCTAAACCAGAAATATCCAACCACTGAATAAGGCCCATGGGTACTTTTTCCTTAAACGCTTCTAAAACCGGCATATACCCGGTTTCCACGTAAGTATAAATATCGTTTGCGATCGATTTTCCTATACCTTTAATATCTGCTAGGCGCTTTTCTTCAATGTATGTCCCTAGGTCCTCTTCAAATCCGCGAATGGTTTGAGAGGCACGATCAAAAGCAATCGCTTTGAACCTGTTTTCGCCCGCTAATTGCATGAGTTGATAAACTGAATCTAGCTGGTCGGCGATATCACGATTGGTTGGCATGGGCAATAAATCTCTTTGAGTAGCTTAATAGGTTTGTGTACATTTACTAATACTCCTAAATATAAATCTTTTAGGATGGAATATCCTGTTAACCCTACCCATCATTTATGTTATCATTATCCGCTGCCTCTACTACTTTTAAAGTTCGCAGATCACCATTCTTTGGTTATTTTGTAGGAATTTTGTTGCTTTTTATTTTTCTAGCTGACACAACCAAAGCTCAACGATTCACCGCAGAACGACTTCAAAGTCCATCCGAATTTTTAGGCTATGAATTGGGAACTCAGTGGACCCCCCACTACAAAGTGGTGGATTATGTACAGCACTTAGCAGAGCATTCTGAAATGATAGCCGCCTTTGATTATGGGACTACCTACGAAGGCCGTGAATTAGTGTATTTGGTCATTAGTTCCGAAGAAAATCAGCAGAACATGGAGGAAATAAGGCAAAATAATTTGCGTAGAATTGGTTTGGAATCCGGTAAAGCCTCCGAAGTAGCCGTTCCCATTGTTTGGTTAAGCTATAATGTACACGGCAACGAGACATCCTCCAGTGAGGCCGCCTTATACACCATGCATGCCTTAGTGACGGAATACCAAGACTGGTTGATGGATGTCGTGGTCGTTATCGACCCTATGGTAAACCCAGACGGTCGTGATCGGTATGTGAACTGGAACAAAACGGTAACAGGGGCACAAGTTAACCCCAATCATGAAGCCATGGAGCATCATGAGCCCTGGCCAGGTGGCAGGACCAATCATTATATGTTCGATTTAAATAGAGATTGGGCTTGGCAAACCCAGACCGAAACCCAACAGCGTATCAAAGAGTATTTGCAGTGGATGCCCATGGTTCATGTCGATTTTCATGAGCAGTATTATAACTCTCCCTATTACTTTGCACCAGCGGCAGAGCCTTATCATTATGCCATAACCGAATGGCAGCGTGAACTACAGACCTTAATAGGTCAAAACCATGCTTCTTATTTTGATCAGAATAATTGGCTGTACTTTACACGTGAAGAGTTTGATTTATTTTACCCAAGTTATGGGGATACATGGCCTACTTTTAATGGGGCTATTGGGATGACTTATGAACAAGCAGGGCACAGTTTTGCCGGTCTAGGCGTACTAACCGAGGAGGGAGATACCCTAACATTGTATGATCGAATGATTCATCATGCGACATCTGGATTATCAACCATAGAAACGGTGGTTAATCAAAAAGAACGGGTTTTGGCTGAATTCCAAAAGTACTTTGACACCACTCGTGAAAATGGCTCTGGAAATTATAAAACCTTTGTGGTAAAACGCAGCAGCAATCCAGACAATACCACCCGACTTCTACGCTATTTACTTGATCAAAAAATTGAGGTACAACAGGCGGTGAATGAAGTCCGAGCGAGTGGTTATGATTACCAGAACGGTCAGATTGGACGAGTAGCCATAGAAAAAGGCGATTATATTATACATACCTATCAGCCTCAAGGCACCTTGGTTAGAGTATTATTTGAGCCTAAACCTGAACTAGCCGATTCACTTAGCTACGATATTACCGCATGGGAGGTACATTATTCCTTTGGTGTTGAGGGTTATGCCATCCAGGGACAAGTTGAAGTGGAGCCGATAGGTTTTGATACCGAATCTGAACTCACACCGGTGGTGAGTAAGCCGTATGCCTATTTAGTTGAATGGACGTCCTTTGATGATGCGCAGTTTCTGGCCTATATACTCAAGCTAGGAGTTCGTGCTCGTTACTCTGAGTATTCCTTCAGTATTCAGGGGAAAAATTACAATGCCGGCACCTTAATCATTACTCGAAACGGTAATGAGTCGTTAGGAATTGGTTTCGATGAAATAGTGAAAGAAGCCGCTTTGGTATATAACAGGGAATTAACACCCGTAACAACAGGATTGGTTACGCAAGGCAGAGATTTTGGGTCATCTTCGGTTCATTTCATAGAAGCGCCGAGAGTAGGAGTATTAGCAGGTGAAGGAACATCGGGGAATATGGTAGGACATATATGGCATTTCTTTGATCATCAACTAAACTACCCGGTTACGATGATTCCCGTAGATGTTGCCACTCGTATGGACTGGACTGAATTTGATGTGATTATACTGCCAAGTGGATCTTATGGATATTCACTTAGTGATGATCAACTCTCTGAAATTAGGGATTGGGTTCGTGGCGGTGGCAAGCTAGTTGCTGTGGACGGCGCCAACGGATTTTTAGCAGGTAAAGATGGCTTTGCGCTAACTCGAAAGAACAGGGCAGACGAAGATGAGGACAATCCAGAAGATCGGCTGCAACGATACGCAGACGCAGAACGTAATTCTGTAGTGAACTTTAACGCGGGCGCAATTTATGCTCTTGAAATGGATCCCACACATCCCTTAGCCTTCGGGTATCAAGAGCAGTATATGTCGCTGAAATTAGGTTCAACGGCTTATGAGTATCTAGAAAATGGTTGGAATGTTGGGGTGGTAAAAGACGGAGCTCCAAGAAGTGGATTTGTCGGCCATAAAGCCCAGCAAATCATTCAAGAATCGTTGTCTTATGGAGTCCAGCCCATGGGTCAGGGTCAAGTGGTCTATATGATAGATAACCCATTATTCCGAGGATTTTGGCACAACGGGAAGCTACTGATTAGCAATGCTGTATTCTTTTAGTTAGACGGAAGAATACAAAAGGCATTATAATTAGAAGCTTTTTTGTAATTAGCTTAGTCCCGCTATCCCATGTTTAAATCGATTCATGGCTTCCACTAAGTCATCCATGGATGCAGCATAACTCATCCGTAGCCCATCTGGTTCACCAAAGGCATCTCCTGGTACCAAGGCCAAGCCAACTTCATCCAATAGATAAAGGCATAAATCCGTTGAGCTTTCAATGGGTGTGCCTGATGGGGTAACCGAGCCCAAATAGCTGGAAATATCAGGAAATACATAAAATGCACCACCCGGGCTAAAGCAGCTGACTCCTTCAATACTGTTCAATTGCTCAACCACAAAATTTCGTCGCTCTTTAAAAGAGGCTCTCATTACTAAGACTTCATCTAATGTGCCGGAGTAAGCGGCGAATCCAGCAGCCTGAGAAATAGAGGATGGAGCAGAGGTTTCATGACTTTGAAATTTACTCACTGCTTTAACTAACTCCTCTGGGCCAGCAAGATACCCTAAACGCCAACCGGTCATGGCAAATCCTTTAGAAAAACCATTGATCAAAGCGACTCTATCCTTGAGGTCGGGTGCTACGTTCAACAAGCTAATATGCTCTTCATCAAAAACAATGTATTCGTAAATTTCGTCCGATATAATTGAAATGTTGGGGTACCTACGCAGCACTTCCGCCAAACCTTCTAGGTCTTGTTTGCTGTAACATGAACCCGTTGGGTTAGATGGAGAACAAAGTATAAGCACACGAGTTTTATCGGTGATGGCTTCTTCTAATTGTTCGGGTATGAGCCGGAAATTATGCTCAAAAGAGGTTCTCACGGGCACAGGTTTACCTTGAGCAAGTTGAGTCATCGCAGGATAGGATACCCAATAAGGTGCGGGAATAATCACTTCATCACCAGGATTCACCATCGCTAAAAGGGAGAAACCAACAGATTGTTTGGCGCCATTGGAGCATATAATTTGAGCCAGGGTATAATCGAGTCCGTTATCGCGCTTTAATTTTGCGCAGATGGCTTCTCTGAGTTCGGGGGTACCGGTATTCATGGTGTACCCATGGGCACCATTTCGGATTGCCTCCACAGCTGCATCACAAATAAAGCTTGGGGTGGGAAAATCTGGTTCGCCAGCACTTAAGGAGATAATGGACTTGCCTTCTCGTTGTAGTTCTTTGGCTCGGCCAGTAATTTTTAAGGTGGCCGATGGTTGTAATTCTAGTGCGCGTGATGAGATCATGAGTAAGTTAAGGAAGCTAGATTGATGAGTGTTGAAGTTTATCTTTGAGTGCTTTTTCTACATGTTTTGGGACGAATGAGCTTAAATCACCCCCCAAAAAAGCTACTTCTTTTACTAAGGACGCCGAGATAAAAGTGAGTTGTTCATCTGGCATTAAGAAAACTGTATCGATGGTTGGAGAAAGTCGTTTATTGGTCAACGCCATTCTAAATTCATATTCAAAATCAGATATTTGGCGCACCCCTCTAATTAGAGTACGAGCTCCCATTTTTTTAGCATGATCTACTAAAAGACCTGTGAATTGGGTGATTTCAACTCGGGTTCCCCATTCTGTTCCTTTTAAGCATTCTTCGATGAGTTCTATCCGTTCCATTCCACTAAAAACGGATTTCTTTTTATTATTCACCGCCACGGTTACAATAACCTTTTTAAACAAGTTTGTTGCTCGTTTTAAAATATCGAGATGTCCATTGGTAAATGGGTCAAAAGATCCAGGGTATAATGCGATATGTTTCATGATTCTGAATCTACCGCTTGTGCTTGAAAAATACTAACCGTGGTGCGCCCGTAGGCTTTGCTAAAAAAACAATGAGAGTGGTCGGTATAGCTATGATATTTATCGTGCTCTAGAAGGAACCAACCCGTGGGGCTAAGCCATCCATTGCTTAAAATTTGTTCAATCATATGATCCATCCATTCGTAGTGATAAGGAGGATCGCAAAAAATAAAATCAAAAGCTTGAGCAGGACATTCTAAAAATTGCTGAACATCAATCGCTACGGTTCTGATCTGATGGTCAATTTCCCATGAGCGTGAGATGTTATCAATAAGTTTTAAGTTAGCGGGGTCTAAATCAACCGCTAGAACTTCTCTAGCACCTCTAGAAATGGCTTCAAAGCCTAAATTCCCAGAGCCTGCAAACAAGTCTAATACCCGCGTACCCTTAATGTATTTGTAGGCTTCAATTTTATTAAACATACTCTCCTTGGTACGATCCGTAGTGGGGCGTACATCTAATCCCTTAGGTATTTCAAAACGTCTACCTTTTAATAAGCCTGTAATTATTCGCATCAGTATTTTCGTCAGGTTGATTGAAATAGGAGCCTAGGTTCAACGATTTTCTTTTGACTCAACAGAACCGCATTTATTGGAATAAAATTAACAGTAACTAGGACAAGTCTAGGCTTAGCATGATTGCAGGAAAAGCAGTTGCAAGGTCAAATCCATAGGTTTCTTCTACTGCATTTATGCCTATTGTTTCCAAAGAATTTAACACTATTTGTGCAGAATTATGGTCAATGAAAGATTGTAATTTCTCGGCTATTTCATGGGTTTGTTCCCCATAGAAATAAACGTGCTCGTGGAGACCACGCATCCATGGAGAATGTTCGGCATGTTGTAGCCATAAATAGGGTATATCCTGAGGGTCATCAAAATGTATGTAGGTAGCAGCTCTGAAACTGCCTAGCAAATAAGAAGAAATACTAATCGAATCAACATGACATCCTATTAACAGAAAGGAACCCCCTGGGCGCTGATGACTCGACCACATTCCGCCAATTTCAAAGTCACTACAACACTCATTAATGGCTACTTGATCACTGAAACTTCGGTAATTTTTTGTTAGCTGAGCTCGGCGCAAACAAAGAAATTTGAACCGCGTTTTACTCACGGCATGCCAGGTAGCCTCAATGTCTTCTCGAGGCACCCCTTTCATTAAAATAGCGATGTGCTGTTCCCTCTCTACTGAATCATCATATACAACCTTGGGTAGTGCAGTCCAGCACTCATGTGTTGGCTCGGTGAGCATACGAATACTTTCAAGGCGGAATTCTTTTTCTAGATCACTAAAAACTGCTTTTAACTGAACTCCTGCTTGAGAAAAAGGAGTATTTAGCGCTTCAGCTACATCAAAACTAAATTCATAGGAGCCTAATTCCTGAACGGTGTCTTTTGCCCCCTTTTCAGCGACCGAATAAAGCATTCGGCCTGAAAAAAAACAGACCCCTAAATTGGAGGCTTCTGCTTCCATTAATTCCAGTTAGGGGCATTTCTCATGGTTGTTCTAGTTAAACTCCCAACCGCGTCATCAGTCATCGGATCCTCTAAGAGATACAATGGAGGACGAATGGTATCATTTCTTGTGTATAAAAAACGAAGTGAAGTGTCTCTAGGGCTTACGACCATACTAACAGGGCTGTACTGAAGTGGGGGCATTTGGCGAAATAAAGAATCACCCATCGAAATCATTAAGGAATCGGTGCTTAAGTAAGTTATAACACTATCTAAACCACCATCAGTAGGAGGAAAATGTCCATACCGAGCATCATAATTTACGATAGCATCTTTGAGAGTCAGCATCCGCATACGAACTCGTTCGGTTTCAGCTTTTTGTTCTTCGACCACTTTATATGGCGTGACTATGGAATCGTATAACAACCATGATAGTAAAATAATGGTAATTCCAAATATAGCACTTAGTATCTTATTTCGCATATCTATGTTCATGGGAAGACGGATCGATTAGTTAGTGAATCAGATTCGAGATAAAATTTAACGTATAAAAATACATTCACACCCTGTTATATGCAACCGATTGCATCTACGAAGTCATATAATTCAAAAATTGTTAATCTAGCGATTCCTAATATCCTCAGTAACCTATCAGTACCCTTGTTAGGGGCGATAGACACCGCAATTGTTGGGCACTTAGATGAACTCTATTACTTGGGGGCCATTGCAGTGGGAAGCCTAGTTTTTGATTTTATTTTTTGGGGTTTTGGATTTTTGAGAATGGGAACGACAGGTTTAGTTGCTCAGGCTTTGGGGGCAGCTAACCATCAAATGATCCAGAATCTTTGGCTCAGAGTTGCTCTTTTTGGCTCTGTACTTGGGCTCGCTTTGATAGTGCTACAAAACCCTATCGCTCATTGGTCCCTTGTTATAATATCTCCAAGTGCTGAAGTGGCACAATATGCTACCGAATACATAAGAATACGTATATGGGCTGCTCCTGCCACGTTATTATTATATGGTATGAATGGGTGGTTTTTAGGTATGCAAAATGCCAGGATACCCATGATCATAACCATAGTCTTAAACATTATTAACCTAATACTGAACGTAGTATTTGTATTGATGCTGGATTGGAAGGTTGCGGGTATTGCTTTCGGAAGTGTGATAGCAACTTACCTCGGGTTATTCTTGGCTTTGGGTATCTTTTTTCAGTCTTATGCAAAACGTTGGGCTTCGGGATGGTGGCGTGAATGGCAAAAGAGTGATTTTTGGGAACTATCAACATGGAAAGAATGGCTTGGAGTTAATAGAGATATCTTCATACGAACGCTCTGTTTAATTTTTGCCTTTGCTTATTTTACCACGACTTCAGCGAGGGCTGGGGATTTGGTTTTGGCTACTAATACTATTTTACTGCAATTATGGTATATAAGCTCTTATGGAATTGATGGGTTTGCGTACGCGGCGGAAAGTTTGTCAGGTATGTATTGGGGACAAAAGAACTCTGAAGCATTCAAGCAAGTTGTCAGAAAAACTATGCAATGGGGTTTAGGTTTAGGCTTTAGTCTAAGTGCTTTATTTTATCTTGGTTTTGAACCTTTGTTTATGCTTTTCACAGATAAGCCTGCAGTAGTTGAACAAGCTCAATATGTGATGCTTTATACGGTCATCGCCCCAATTGTCAACAGTATATGCTTTATTTGGGATGGAGTATATTTGGGAACTTCCAATACAAAACCTCTTAGGAATACCATGCTTATAGCAACATTTTTGTTGTACGTGCCGCTTCACTTATTTATCAAGCCCTATGCTGGTATTCATGCTATCTGGATCACTATGATTCTATTTATGATTTCAAGAGGCGTGTTTTTAAGCATTTTGGCTCCTCGTTATTTTTCAGTTAAACTCAGCTAAGGTGATCAAACTTATCTGTTAGCATTGAAGTCATGAATTAGGTATTATTGAAGTACTTATTATTTGGTAAACGAACTATAGAATCTGTATGAAATACACTCAAAATTTTTTCTTTCTTTGTAAAACCCCGCTCAGCGCGGAAAGCCCATCCGATGTAGAGGTAGTTACCAAGGCCACTTCTAGCGAAGATTTTCCTCGTGTATTCAAAGAATTCGAGGACTGCCGATCTCATGCGTTCAACGAAGATAAAATATACAGTGTGGTCCGGGCCGATGATATTTATGAATTGGTAAGAACTAACAACGAAAAGTTGGCAAAGGAAGAAGCATTTGAAAAGGCACAACCTGAAATTATTACCAATTTACAACATCGGGTCATGCAAGGTAAAGATGCTAATGCTCAGGCGATTTTAAAAGAAGTCTATGACATAGATGCTTGATACTGATCTTTTTGCTTAAGTTTAGGCACTTTTATTAAAGTACGGCCTAAACCTCCTACAGGCCATAGCTGTTTTGGTTGGTGATTTGTGGGGGACTAGCTTGATCAACCGTTTTCTTAAGCATATATATTTGAACGTGGTGACCTAGACGCTTCATTAAAAGGCTTTCTGTTAAGCCTTAGTTCTATTCTGTTAAAAATAATGGTCTATATCCCAGTATTAGGCATGCTTGGGGTAGAAATGACCTCTTTTATAGCCATTCTTGGAGCAGTGGGCTTAGCCATTGGTATGGCACTCTCAGGAACCTTGCAGAATTTCGCAGGAGGAGTCATGATTTTATTATTCAAGCCTTACAAAGTGGGAGATTTTTAGAAGCCCAAGGATATGCTGGCACGGTTAAAGAGATACAGATCTTTGTAAGCATACTCACTTTACCGGACAACAAAACTATATTTATTCCCAATGGGCCGTTAGCTACTGGATCCCTTATTAATTATTCCACACAGGATACACTCAGAATAGAGTGGATTATTGGAATCGCCAATGGAGATGATTTAGACGTGGTTTATTCCGTTCTAAACAAAATGCTTGAAGAAGAAGACAGTGTTTTTTCAGACCTAGCTCCTTACATAGGGTTGACTGATTTAGCTGGTAGTTTAGTTAACATTACGGTTCGAATTTGGGTATGATCGGGTGACTTTTTTGCGGTAAAACAGTCCTTAACTGAGCGAGTGTATAGAGAATTTGACAGCCATGGACTAAATATCCCATTCCCACAAACCGACATTCGAATTTATAAACTATAGAGTTTTTTATTTTTTAATAAAAATAGCTAACCTTAGACCAACTGTAGCAAAAACAAAAAGTATTATTTTTGGCTTTGCGTTAATTACGAACTATAGGAAAGGAAGGTTGGTAAACAACCTGGAGCGGTGCTAGCATATGGAAAATGAAAAAATGAGCGGACAACCAACAGAAACACAAAACGAATTCGATATTTCGAAAGAAACGAAGGTCGGTGAGCAAGTAAAATCCATGGATCAACCTGCTAAGCAAGAGTCTGACGCTACTCAACTGGGAAGTGCGAATAAAGCCCAGTCAGAATCAGTAGATGAACTAGCACCAGAGGTCTCGTCCGAATCCGAGATTTTTTCAGAAGAATCCACCGTATACCCCGATAGTGAAGCAGAGGAAAGTGCGGAAAATTTTTATCAAGACATTCGCCAAAAAGCCGAGGAATTTGTTCTACAACCCGATTGGGCTTATGTATCAAATGAATTAGCTAATCTCGCACTTAAAATGTCAGAAGGCCCAGAACCTGACACTGAAGGTGCTAAGCAAGCAATAGCCGCTTTTCAAATACTTAGAGATGAATTTGAAGCCCGAAAAAAAGCGCATTATGAAAAGTTAAACCAAAAAAGAGAAGATAATTTAGAGCGCAAGAAAAAAGTATTAAAACAGCTTTCTGATCTAATCGAGGCTCAGAATTGGACTGCTACAAAGGAAATTAGATCTATTCAGCAACAATGGGAACAGATCAAATTACTTCCAGCATCAGAAATAGATGCATTGAATAAGCGTTTTGATAGTTTGCTTGAGGAGTTTGAGAATCACAAAGTTGATCGACTAGTAAAAAAACTCCAAAAAGAAGAAGAAAACCTGACCCTAAAATTACTCTTATTAGAAAAGATACAAGACTTGAATGGGAAGGCAGATCAAGCGTCTGCGGATTTCGCAGCACTTAACGACGAATTACAAGATCTACAGAATCAGTGGCGTAAAGTTGGGCGAGTACCTTTGGATCGAAACCAGCATACATGGGATCAGTTTTATGCTGCACTGGATCAATTTAGTGAATTACGTTACAAACATGACGCCTCTTATAGAAACTCAGTTGAAAAAGCCCTCCAAAAGAAGCAAAAGCTCATTAAAGAGGCAGAATCTCTACTAGATATGGAAGATTTAGCCGAGGCTGCCAGAAGAGTGAATAAACTACATAAGCTTTGGAAAAAAACAGGCAATCTTCCCCAAAAAGAGGAAAATGAGCTGTGGGATACGTTTAAGGCAGCGACGGATGCTTTTAATGATAAAAAGTCGGAAAATCTAGAAGAGTTACGAGCTATTGAGCAAAAAAATTATGAGCTCAAACTCGCTTTAATTCAACAAGCAATTTCAATTAAGGAAGCAGATAATAGCGAAAATGGTCATCAGAAGATGCAAAACCTGATGGCCGAATGGAAGAAGATAGGCCCAATTCCAAGAAAAAAATCATCTAAGATTTGGAAGCAATTCAAAGAAGTAATGGATGAATTTTATAATCAGAGAAGGGAGCACTTCAAGGATGTGCGCAAGGAACACAAGGAAAATCTTAAGAAAAAGAATGAGATTATAGAGCAACTTAATGCACTGGCCGATC
This sequence comes from Balneolaceae bacterium UBA1514, assembly GCA_002323515.1. Taxonomy (GTDB): domain Bacteria; phylum Bacteroidota; class Rhodothermia; order Balneolales; family Balneolaceae; genus UBA1275. Next base: position 16,202 of record DCQQ01000026.1, read on the forward strand.
ATGATGATCCCGCAATAGCCGTTCAAGAAGCAAAAAAGCTACAAGACACATTTAAAGAAATTGGGCATGTCCCAATAAAACTTAAGAACAAAGTTTGGAAAGATTATCGAGAAGTATGTGATAAAATCTACGGTAATTATCGTTCTTCGGGAACCGATTTGGGCATGGAAAGAAAACTTGCCTCTGAGGGGCTAGATCCATCAACCCGAAAGGAAGTAATCACATCTCAGAAGAAACTGGATTCTGCGATGAAGACGATTACTGCACTCGAGGCGGAAATCATTCAGTTTCAGGAAGCTAAGACCTATTTCAAACCCACAAACAAAGGGAATGCTTTACTGGATGATTTGGATAATAAAATTGCTACGGCAAAAAATAAGTTGGATCAAAAACATGCTGAGGCCTATGAGCTAAAGAAATCAATTGATTTGCTTAAAAATAAGGGTTCGGAATAATCTAGAGCATTTATTATTATTTACGAATTTGATGTTATAGGATATTTAGATTGCTGCTTTAAATATCCGAATTAATTCTTATGTGAGATTAATGGTTACAATAAAATTTTGGGGAGTTCGAGGTTCTACGCCATGTGCCAATGCGGAAAATATGCGCTTTGGTGGAAATACTTCTTGTGTACAAATATCCGCGACTCATCTAGATGAACTTCTTGTGTTAGATTGTGGTACTGGAATTAGAAATTTGGGTAACAACATTATGGATCGTAAAGAGGCGTTACATGGGAATATATTTTTAACCCACCCACATTGGGATCATCTTCAAGGATTCGCTTTTTTTAAGCCATTTTATCATCCTGACGGAAATTTCAATATACATTTGACGGCTCAGCCTGGATTAAGCTGTAATGAAATTTTACAAGGGCATTTTTCAAACATTTTTTTCCCTATATCAATAGATATGCTATCAGCTAAAATGAATTGTACAAGTATTGAGGAAGGCGTGTATGATTTTGGTGATTACATAGTTGAAATGATGTGGGGTAAGCATACCATACCAACGGGAATGTTTAAGGTGGTCATTGAGGATAAGGTCATTATATATGCACCAGACAACGAATTACCTCACGATGATTCGGAAGAATCTCAAGCGTTTATTGAAAAATTTCAAGCTTTTGTACAAGGTGCGGACGTACTCATACATGACGCCCAATATGATCTAGATGAATATCAAAAACGTAATGGATGGGGGCATACCAATTGGGAAAAGCTCCTTGAGATCACAAGGGATTCTCAGATTAAACAGCTATATTTAACTCATCATGATCCCGATAACTCCGATGCTCAATTAGAAGAACGGTGTGATCAGATACAAGCGAAATACGGGAGTGCATATGAGTTAGTAACTTTGGCACGGGACGAAATGGTCATTGAGTTGACCTAGAGTAGTCTTTTGAAGCTAATGTTTTGGTGCTAAGGTTTAATGTTACCTCAGTATTAATTTAGTTATGCTACGGAATACTCATTTGTATTTTTATGTATCTTTAGATTCTGTAAATTTTTTGATTAATAACCTCGACTTCTTGAAATTTTCTCTGCTACTACTGAGTTTTGTATTCAGTGCGCAAATAGCTTTTTCTCAAGCATCTTTTGAACGTCTTGAGACAGATGCAGGTGTTTTTGGGTTATCCATTACTAACTTTGGAACGCTTGGAAAACCAGACGTACGTACAAATCCTGAAGGTGGATTTAGTATGCGTTATCCGACTAATACAGGTACAGAGCATTTATTCGAGGCTGGAATATGGGTTGGGGCTCTTTATAACCAATCCCAATTGCGGGTTTCTACTGCATCCGTTACTACTTCCGGTGGTTACGCACGAGGTGGAGCGGGATTTGAATTTACGGCAGACGCCCCACTCACTCAGCGAAGCACGAACCCCAATGATGAGTATTTCTCACCATTTTCGGTTGGAGAGCAAGATATTATAGCCCAATTTTCAGATAAACGAAGGGATATCAACGGTACTCCTATTAGCGGACACGATACCCCTTTGTACGCCGATGTCACCTTGGAAAGTTACAGCTGGAGTTTCCCTTTTACGGAGAATTTCACCATTCTTCGTTACGATATTACCAATAATAGCGATAAGTACGCAGCCCCGTCAACCTGGGATAGTGTATTTGTTGGTATGTATGCTGACTTAGTGGTGCGTAATGTGAATTCAGCCACGGAGACTGGAGGGGCCTTTTTTAATAAAAATGGAATTGGTTATCTAGATTCTATGTACACTGCATATGTATTTGATGCAGGATCTCCTGATAATCCGTCTATTAATACCTACGGGGCTATGTCCATTATCGGCGCAGATTATCGAGGACAGTATTTTCATCCTTCTAACGCCGAGTATTTAGGAGATAATGGTTATCGGGCACCCTTTGTAACACCCAGTTATTGGCTATTTAGTTCAGGGACTGGATTATATGTACGCCCTTCTAGTGATCAACAACGTTATGAACGAATGGCAATACCTTTCCCAATGGATTCCGTCATATTGGGGGAAACAGTAAGAGAACAATTACGAACAGATGGCCAGACTGGAAATGGTAATTATATATCTATGCTGTCGATGGGTCCATTTAATCAAGTCGAGCCAGGGGAAACTATTTCTGTGTACTATGCATTTTCTGCTGCATTAAAGCCTGAGGAATTTCAAGGTATTTCGGGTAAGGAAGTTGATAACGAGGAATCTAGGTTGGAGCTTACCAAAACATTGAATGCTATTAATAAAGTATTTCAAGGAGAGGATAAGAACAATAATGGAATTCTGGATGATGGAGAAGATACCGATAGAAATGGAGAGCTAACCCGGTATTTATTTCCAACCCCCCCTGATAATCCAAAAGTTAGAGTACATCTAGCAGCTGGTAAAGTGACCTTATACTGGGATAAAAGTGCAGAACGCTCAAGAGATCGCGTTTCAGGTGAGCAAGATTTTGAAGGATATCGTATTTATCGCTCAGAGCTTGGGCAAGACATTAATCCACAGCCACGGCTCATCAGAGAGTTTGATAATCCAGCAAATGCGGTGGGATTCAATACTGGTTTCGATGAAGTTGAGCTTAGTCAGCCCGTACTTTTCGAAGAGGATACCACCACCTATTATTATGCCTATGAGCTGAATAATTTATTGAGTGGATGGCAGTACCAATTGTCAGTCACAGCCTTCGATAAGGGTAGTGATGAATTTGGTATAGAAGGACTGGAAAGTAGTGCCAATGTAAATGCAATTCGTGTGTTTCCAGGTACTCCGGCTAATGAGCAATTTGCAAGTGATGATCCTCAGTATCAAGTTGGAGTATATCCCAACCCTTACCGCCTCAACGCTGCTTGGGATGGACTGGCTGAAGGAGACCGAAAGCTTTATTTTTATAATTTACCTGCAAGATCAGAAGTGCGAATTTACACTGTTTCCGGTGATATTATCGCAGAATTTAAGCATGATGCCAGTAATTATATTGGCAATATTGATTGGTTCCAGAATTATAGTGATGATCCGCGTGTTATGGCTGGCGGTGAACATGCTTGGGACTTACAGTCCTCAGCAAATCAGATTTTAACCACGGGATTATACCTGTATTCCGTAAAAGACATAGCATCAGGAGAGGTGCAAACAGGTAAACTAGTAATCATAAAATAACCCTAATAACTATGAATAAGGCTACAAATAACATGTTAAAGCAAGGATTGTTAGCAATGCTTGTTATGCTACTAAGTGCTGGGTCTGCCCTTGCACAACAAAGTTTGTTTTTCTCTGAATACATTGAAGGTGGAGGTAATAATAAGGCTTTTGAAATTTTCAATCCAACAGATGATGATATAGATCTGGGTAATTATATAATCCTCGGTAATTATAATGGGAATCCTTTTAATGATACTACAAGATTTCCAATGGGTACAATTATCAAGTCTATGGAAGTCTATGTTATTGGACATTCAAATGCAGCTGATGAAATAAAAAATGCTGCAGATACATTAATTGTTAGCGCATTTGATGGAGGTGATTCTTATTTGATTGTCCATAACGGTGATGATGCTCGAGCACTAGTGCATATTGAAGGTTCAGATTCAACCATTGTTGACATGTTCGGTACACCAGAACAAGATCCAGGCAGTGGTTGGGATGTTGCGGGTGTTTCAGCAGGGACAAAAGATCATACTCTTGTTCGTAAATCAATAATTAAATCAGGCAATCCACTTCCCTTAGCTTCTTTTGGTGTGGGTAAAATGTCTTCTGAGTGGGAGGTTTATGACAAGGATGACTTAACTTTCATAGGTATACATAATTTTGGGAGCTCTACAACTATAAGAGATTTGAACACATATCCTGGTATCACTGAATTTTCAGTTGATGCTATTCAAAATCATTCCTTAAGAGGAGAGACACAAACATATACAGCAGTAATTACATCTTATCCAAAAAGCTCTGGTCTCTCTAATCCTAGAGACTCAGATAATGATGGGGTTATTGATGCAATATCTCGGATTCACGTATTTGTTACAGATACGCATGCGGTATCTATGGGTCGTGAAGGTATGTCTATTCAATTAGTAGAATCAGATTATACTTTACTTGACTCATATGTTCGTGGCGACATCATTACCTTCGATGCTACACTTGGATTTTATAACGGAACAGCTCAAGTAGCCGTTGATAATGTAACTCTAGTTGGTAATGTAAATGCTGATTTTACTCAGTACGCATCTCTATTGGAGCCATGGGAAGTTCCAATGAGTGACCTCAATGTGTTTACAGGTACGGAGTTATACATGAATATTGAGGGATACTTAAAATACAATGGCGCCTATGTTAAGTTTCCATCAGCTACAGTAACTCAAGCAGGTGAATTTAATGGCCGTGTTGATTGGTCAGTAAATCAAAGTGGTTCTCGAATGTATGTGTATGATTCATCTCTTAGGTTTAGAAATGATCATGCCATAGGTGCAGAGGGATATATTCCAAGCTATAATGCACGAAGAATAGATGGTGAAGATGGGTTATTTGCAGCCCCTGCTTCTGGAGCAAATGTAGACATTAGTGGATTTGTTAATTACGTGGGTGATGATCCTGATGGTTTAGTTCCAGATGGTAATGGCGCATTATCAATTAATCCTTTCGAAGATGGTGTTGTATGGTTAAATGAAACCCGCTTTGTGGATGGGCAAGATGTTGGTGGAACTACTTTTAGTTGGCCAAATGACTTAGTTGTTAACGGTTTACCTCCTGTATTTTCTAACATTATGCTGTCAGATTCATCCATTACATCTACCGATGAAGTGACAGTAAGTGCCGATATTGTAGGAACAGAGGGGGCTACTATCACTGAAGTAACACTTACTTATAGTGCCAGCGGTAAAGATTCAACTGTAGTCATGACTAACACTGCTAGTGATACTTATGAATTTACTCTACCTGCTTTTCCTAATTTCTCTGCTGTTTCCTTTCATCTAGAAGCTAAAGATTCTAACGGTTTAACTGGTCGTGCCCCACTCTCTGGTGGTTTCAATTTCTTCGTTCAAGATGAGCCAATTACTACCATTGAGTTTTTACAGAAAACAGGAGATGGCCAGGCTGGTGATAGTCCGCTTTATGGTTTGGGTGATTTACCAGTAGATATTGATGCCACTGTTGTTGCTAGTGCAGTTACCGACGGATTTATTGTAATTCAAGATAAGGCTTCCGCTTGGTCTGGTATTTTTGTTGAGGCAGATAATGAAACCTCGGCCCTCGTACGTGGTGATATTATCAATATTACAAACCTATCCACTAATGAAACATATGGTGTAACATCTACTGTCCTAAATGAATTTACCAAGACAGGGACAAACGCAGAAATGGATACCTTAGCATTAGCTACTAATACTATAGATGTTGTTGATAATTTTGAAGCACATGAAGGTCTGCTTTTAACTTTAGATAATGTTGAGGTATTATCAAATCAGGCAGATTTTCCCAGAGATTTTGGTGAATGGGAAATTGGGACTATTGGAAGTGGTTTGGAAGTAGGCCAAGGTTTACGTGTGGACGATAATGTAAATTTTGGATCGACTACCTATGGTTCTGATTTAAATGATCACGTAAAAATTGGCGCTAAAATTGATAACTTCACGGGCATTTTACACTACAGTTATGGGAATCCAAAAATGATCATGCGAAGTATTGAGGATGTTACTGCATCTGACTGGACGGTGCCAATGACTAACTTTATATTAAAGACACCAGATGAAGGAGCTACAGTTGTGGCAGACGCTGATGTTATTCCAACTTGGGCTGCTACATCTGATTTAGATGGCAATACTGTAGGTTATGAATGGGTATTATACGGCCCAGATTCTACTGAAATTGTTGCTGTAACAGCAAATGAGGAAGGTGCTGCAACTACAGTAACTCTACCTGCTTCAGTAGTAGACGGTTTACTAGTTGCTGCAGGAGTAGTAGATGGAGCTAGCGCAGATTTACTTTGGAATGTTCGGGTCAATGATGGTGTAGATACTTTGGCTATATCTAGTAGTTATGATGTAGACTCAAATACATTTACTCCAATATACCGTGCTATAACTTTAACAAACAGCTCTTCTGTAGGCAATGAAGAGTTAGCAGGGCTTCCAGAGAAGTTTGACCTAAAGCCTAACTATCCTAACCCATTTAACCCAAGTACTCAAATTGCTTTCGATTTACCTGAGTCTGCGGATGTTCGCCTCACGGTGTTTGATGTGTTAGGTCGCCAGGTGGCAACTCTTATTAATCAGCCTATGAAAGCTGGAACGCATACGGTTAGTTTCGGTGCGCAACGTCTAGCTAGTGGGGTCTACATCTATCGTTTAGAAGCGGGTAATTTTAGTATGACTCGCAACATGATGTTGATTAAATAATTTTATAAAAATGATATTTTGAGATGGGAGCGGAGGCTCTCATCTCATCTTTTTTCTTTGAATGCTGTTTTCAATCAATAGAGATTTGAGTTTCTAAAGGTTACTCAATCAAAAGTCATCGATTCAATCGATTATGAATTTTTTTTCGTCAACATATCTACGGAATTCATTTAAGCTTATTGCTTTGTTTCTATTTGGGATAATAGGGTCTTCCTGTGAGACAGGTATTACTGGAGATATAATTGAAAACCAGCCGCCGAGTACCTTCATGACCGTTGCGGGAATAGACCGGGAGGATTCGTTCAGATTGTCAAGTCAAATAAGAATATCATGGTGGGGTAATGATCCAGATGGCTACATTGTAGGCTTTGAATATGCAATCAATGATACGTCTGAAGGAGCTTGGTCATTCACAACGCGGACTGATAGTACGTTCATTTTACCAATTACCGAAGGCCAAACGGTGGATGATGTGCTATTCAAAGTACGGGCAATAGATAACGATGGAGCAAAAGATCCCGTGGGCACCAGTTTACAGTATCCAATCATAAATTCTAGCCCCTCAGCAATGTTTAAGCCGAATGAAACCCCTGCTGATACCATGTTTGGTATTGCCAGTTTCGGATGGACTATAGACGATCCTGATGGGCTACTAAATGTCCGAAGTACCCAAATTGCATTTAATGATACCCTCAATGGGTGGGTTGAGATTCCTTTTAATACCATAAATAATGGAGAGCTTTTTATTTCTGTATCTGTTGATAATAAGACGGAGGGAATCAAAACAGGTCAGGTGTATCTTGGACGTTCTTATAGTAGCGCTGTTGATGGACAAGGAAATCCAATTTTAGTAGATGGAATTGAAGTTGGTGCCTTGAATACAGCCTATGTCAGGACTATTGATGCTGCAGGTGCAGTCAGTGAGCATGATCAGATACAGTGGTTTGTGAAACAGCAGAAATCGAAGGTATTATTGCTAAATGATATAGGTAAAAATTCATCTATTGAAGAGATGAATTGGCATATTAGCTATTTAAATGAATTGGGAATTGACCCTGATATCTGGCTAATAAATACCGGTCAACCCGCGCTTGGAACCATTGAACTCTCAGATCAATTTCCTAAAGTAGTAGATCCAACACTAAAAAAGACCTTAGCTAAATGGGATCATATTTATTGGGTTTCAGACGATGTGGATAGAAATATCGTGCACGCCTTAGACATTACTTTCGATTTTTTTGCAAGCGGTGGCAGTATGTTTGTTACTATTCCTATGAAGGAAGTGTCCCAAGAAGATGTGATATTCAATTTTTTACCAATAGATTCTATTGGATATTTCCCGGCAGGTGGAATTGAAACGGGTTTTGTGATTAACGCTGGAACTGAAATAATTCCAGTAGATGATCCCGAAGCTCCCATCTTAAAATTTGAATCTCGGGTGGTAGGTTGGTATCCATTAAAAGCGGTATCAGGTTCCACCTTATTATATGAGTCGGATTATCGCACTACTACTTTGCTTGGATTCATTACAGACTACACCATAATGGAAGGGGTAAGCATAAAGAATACGGAAGGCAATCTCATTTACTTTGGTATGGATTTAACCAAGCTAAATGGGAACAACAATATGAAGGAATTTATTGAATATATGTGCATGCAACAGTTAGGATTTCAACAATAAACGCTAGCCTATGAATACAAAAAAACATACCCGTTCTTTTTTATTTTTAGCTACCTGTTTCTTTTTTTTCATGGTATTTAGTAGTGCTGAACTTAAGGCACAAAGTACAGGTGATATAATCGGTGTTATAACCGAAGAGGCAACTGGAGAGACATTGCCTGGTGTAAATGTTCGTATAGTAGGTACAAATTTTGGAGCGGCCACGGATGTGGATGGTCGATTTGTTATTAAGAGTATCCGACCAGGTGAGTACACTCTTGAAATTACGTTTATTGGGTTTCAGGTTACCCAATTAACTGGCATTGTAGTCGAGGCTGGCGAAACTACGAAAGTAAACCAAAGCTTGACCGAACAAATCTTTGAATCTGACCAAGAAGTAGTCGTCATCGGTGAGGCACCAATTTTTGATGTTGAAAAATCTACAACCTCTTCTACTATATCGAAAAAAGATATTGAAGCAGCGCCTATTCAGAGGGTAGAAGATGCTGTTTCTTTGCAATCTGGAGTGGTTAAAGATCCTACTGGACTTTATATAAAAGGGGGACGTGCCTATGAAACAGGCTATGTGGTTGATGGTGTTTCTGCACAGGATCCATTGGCAGGAACGGGGTTTGGACTCGATTTAGGGTCTAATTCGTTCAGTAATATAGAGGTTATTACAGGTGGTGTTGGGGCAGAATATGGTGACGTTACCTCGGGTGTGGTTTCGGTGCAAACTCAAAATGGAGGAGAACGTTACGAAGGTAACTTCTCTCATAAACGAGATAATTTGGGCAGCAATATATTGTCTAATCAGGCAAACTTTTTCTCTGATATCTATGAATTAAGCATAGGTGGTCCGTCTATTTTAACCGAGCAATTATTACCTGCTTTAGGTATCGATTTGCCTGGTTCACTTACTTTTTTTGCTACAGGACAAATTTCACTTACAGATGGCTATACCAAATTATCGGCGAATCAAATTCGCTCATCCATCGTAAATAGTGATTTTTGGTCCCCCAGACAAGGGAACCGATGGAATGGTATGTTTAAGATGACATATAACATCAAACCTGGTGTTCGATTACAGGGTGCTTATCAGCGCTCTTTAACCATTAATCAGAATACGCGAATGCTTCAGATTACAGGGGCCGATACGCAGATTCGACCTGGATTTCAATTCGCCTTTTCAAATGGGTTTTTAGATAATGCCAGTACCTATACCCATGATAGTAATTTGTCCTATCTAAAATATACTCAGACGCTCACGCAGTCGGCTTTTTATGAGGTTCAGGTGAGTCGATTATTTACCCGGCTCCGCGCCGATGCAAATGGTCGTAAATGGCGTCCAAATAATATTGACAGTGAGTTTGATCCAGAGAGTATTGTGATTTCCCCTGCAGAGGAGTTTGAAGGTGGCGAGGACTTTACCTATGTATTAGCAGGTCCAGGCTATGTAAACAATGGGGGTATTTCCACTCTATGGCACGATCATTTTGCGGAGGAACTTACTGTAAAAAGTAGCCTAACTAAGTTTTTTGGTGATCGCACGAATCAAATAGTAGCGGGATTTGAATTTAAATTTAATGACTATCAATGGATTGATATCACACGTCCTTGGATTGGAGCACCCATATTTATTGATGAGAACAGGACTTCGGAAACGTTTAGGGTAGGGGAAACTTTCGATGCATGGCGAGTTAAGCCAAAACGGGGGGCTATTTTTGTAACCGATAAAATTAGGTACAATGGACTTATAGCTAATATTGGAGCTAGATTAGAGTATTGGGCTCCAGGAAGGTATGTGGACAATGCGGTAAATAATGCACTTGATCCAAATACCCTCTCCACCATTCCTACTTTTGTAGCACAAGATTATCTAGACAGTAGTTCCGAAATTTTAGGTCTTCGCTATAAGTTTAGGTTTTTACCCAAGATTAATGTGTCATTTCCTGTTCGGGAAAATCAAGTGTTGTTCTTTAATTACGGACACTCGACTCGAATTCCTCATCCCTCTTATATATATGCAGGCCTAGATCCATTTTATCAAGATCAGTCTGATTTGCCTGATTTAGGGAACCCCAACTTAGATCCAGAAGTTGATATTTCTTATGAAATTGGGTTTAGAAATCAAATTACTTCGAACGATGCATTTAATGCTTCTGCCTTTTGGAGAGATAAATATGATTTTGTAACTACACAGTCGATCCGTGTACAAGACGTCGATGGGCGAAATGTAAGTAAAGCATTTAGGATTAATGGGGATTATGCCCGTTCTAGAGGGATAGAGTTATCCTATATTAAACGCTATAAGGATTTAATTAGAGGCCAACTTTCTTTTACCTATTCACGAGCAGAGGGGCTTAGTTCTACTAATGATGATAATTTAAATGCAATCAATGCAAACCAAAATATTGGAAGTAATGTAGAGACTCCTTTAGCTTGGGATCGCCCATTTGATATAAAAGGTAATATCACTTTTACTCATGATAGGCCACAAGGTTTGTTTGGGTGGTCTGCTTTAAATGACTTTCAGATCTTTTTATCAGGGGTATGGCGATCCGGGACCCGTTATACTCCTATGGAATTCATCGGACTGCAGCGAAACCCAGTTACAGGTAGAGAAGACTGGCGCCCCAATTATGAGCGTGTAGTCAATCCTACTAAACGTTACAGTGAATTAGGCCCTGCTTGGTTCTACATGGATTTGAACATTCAAAAGTGGTTTGAAGTACAAGGTGTTCGTATTTCTACCTTTGCTGAAATTACTAATGTTTTGGACAACAGAAGTTCAGTCATTGTTAATCCAGTTACGGGTGAAGGTTATAAGAAATATCCACGAGATCCTGCGGCGTTGATGGCGCTTCGAAGTGATCGAAGTTATGATGTTCCAGGTAATGTTCGAGATCCAAGGTATTTAGATCCAACCGATAATAACTTACCCGCCTACGATAACCCAGCCAATTATATAGAACAACGTCATTTAATGGTAGGGGTATCGATTCGATTCTAACATGAATTCAATTGAAAAGCATATTAAATGTACTTTCTATAAGCGAATATTACCGAAAAGTATTTTAGTATACGTTGGGTTTATGGTATTGTTATTTTTATTCGTAGCTGGCTCTACCACTACGCTCAAAGCTCAAAAAAGCTTTGGGCAAGACCGAGCAGGCACGGAAGGTTTCCAGTTTACTAAAATCCCAGTCGATCCCCGTTCAGCGGCTATGGGGAACTCTAATATGGCCGATGCAATGGATGGCTCTAGTTTATATTGGAACCCTGCTTTATCTGCAGAAACGAATGGATCAGAATTTATGGTCAGTCATACGGAGTATGTAGCTGGTATTCAGCAAGATTATTTTAGTTATATCCAGCGTATCAATAGCTATGCAATCGGTGTTTCTGTTCAGTACTTAGGGTCTGGTGACATAATGGAAACTACGGAGTTTCAACCCTTTGGTACGGGCAGAATATTTTCAACCCACCATATGGCTGCTGGACTTTCAGTTGCTCAGAAGGTAACGGATTTATTCAGCTATGGTCTTAGCTTTAAGTATCTATTAGAGAAAGTTGAAGAGATACAATACCAGAGTGGTGCCATAGATTTTGGTTTTGCTTATCGGGTAGGAGATACAGGACTACGTTTTGCAGTAGGGATTAATAACTTTGGTCTGGATGCGGCACCAGATGGTACTACTCAAAGAGAGTCCTTAGAGGGAGTTTTAGAATTAGAACCAGAAACTAATACATCTTTACCGACCCGTTTCCATATTGGCGCTGCATATGATTTGGTTGATAATCAGCAAAATAAAGTAACAATTACGGCTCAAGTGACCAATCCATCTGATAATGCTGAGCAATTAAATGTAGGTGCTGAGTACAGTTTTATGGATCAATTTCATCTCAGAACTGGCTATGAATTTGGACAATTAGAACGCAGAATGCCTAGTCTTGGTGGTGGCGTGTCTGTACCTTTTGTCGGTAGAATATTGAAAGCTGATTATGCCTACACACGTTTTGAGCGTTTGGGGCAAATTCATCGGATAGGTATGAGGGTAAGTTTATGAAATTAGCACTAATTCAACCTTTTATGAGAGTTTCAGCACCTTTGCTACTGCTCTTTTTGATGATGGTTCAAGGTGGATGTAGTGAACTATTTAACACCAAAGACAATACGGATACCGACGAAATATTTGACGAAGGTAAAATTGATCCCCGATTAGAAAATGTAGATGGTTATGCCCCAGTGTTACCATTTTGGGGTAGTTTTGACGCTCCTAATGATATACATGTAGGATTTGATGAATTTGTTTACGTAACCGATGCTAATGGGGTTCATTTACTAGATAGAGCTGATCTATCTCCACGAGTGACCATAGAATTAGAAGGAGCAGAAGCAGTAACTCAGGATAGACTCTTGAACGTGTATGTAGCAGCTAGGATTGACACGGTTATTGAGAGTATTGATCCTACCATTACATGGAATCTTCCCGCTGTGTTTAAAATAAAGAATATGAACGGAGCGGGCCCTATAAAATTTGTAGATACTCTTATTTTTCCATTTGATGATGCGAGTTTAAGTACTTCTGCGGCTCAAAATTCACGCTTAAATCGTAGCAGTGGGACCAATTACGAGAAAGTGAAAATCACTGGTCTTAGCATACTGGCTGATAATACCTTGTATGTCACAAGAACTGGTCCATTCAATGAGACCACTCAAGTTGCGGCGCCAGATAATACGGTGTTAGAATTTCACCGAATAGTAGAAAACGGCATTAAAACAGATAAGATGCGTAACGTGCGTCAAATCAGGAGCCTTAGCCCAAACGTGCCTTCTTTAAGAAGTGCTATAGGCCTGAGTGGAATTGCTACCTTTGTAGCCCCACCACAGAGAGATACCTATACCGATAATCGAAGCTTTTTGATTACACAATCACAAGCCAACGTAGATATACCGTTTCGAGTTTTATGGATTGACGTAGTAGAGACGGTTGATGGGTTGGTTTATCAACAAAATTCACAACTACTAGCCCAGGATACTTCACAAGCAAGTGGTTTTCTGTATGAACCTAATAAATTCATGCGCCCTCAAGACGTGGCATTTGGAGGAGATGATGATGCCTTTATTTTCGTAGTAGATAGTGAGACTCACCGATTATACCAGTTTCAGTCTAATGGTCAAGAAGGTGTCCCCCCACCAGCAGGAGCGGAAGATCAAACTCGTCAGATTATGGTGTCTTTTGGTGAGCTAGGGGCAGGTCCTAAAGAGTTTAATATGCCTAGTGGTGTGGCATATTTTCGCCGAGTAGTTTATGTAGCCGACAAAGGAAATAATCGTATTGCTCGGTATAAATTAACCTCTGATTTTGAATAAAACTATGCGAGATATGCGTATACACGAATCCAGGAAGTGTATATTTTTGACTGGTATGTATCTCTTGATTTCGCTTCTTTTAATGTATATTTGAAACAAGATATACCAGAGCGTTTCCGCTATAAGAATCATGATCGAACGCCAAATTTATTGCTATTGGCTAACTTGGGGTACACCATTACCACCACCGTTTAGACTCTTGGCCCAATTTCCCATCGGGTGGAGCGTACGGCTATGATCCTGCCTATCCAGAAATGCATGCCGTATTTATGGCAATAGGACTAGATATTGTTCCTAGCAACATGCTTCCTCCTTATGAAGTAGTGCATGTGTACGAATTACTGACCCATCTACTAGGTATAGCACCCGCTCCTAATGACGGAAGCCTCGAAACGTTTGAGGGAATTCTTTACGATTAAATAAAGTTATCTTATTGTGTTACTTAATGTTGTGTGCTTTGGCACCGCATATTTGCTATAATTTGGATTGCATCTAATCAAATTCGGGCGCATATTTCATCTCAATTCAAGAATAACTTACTCTATTTTCACGCTATGCCTTACGTTGTTACAGAACCATGTATTAAATGTAAATACACCAACTGCGCGGCAGTTTGCCCGGTTGATGCTTTTCGAGAAGGGCCTAATTTTTTGGTTATAGATCCTAATGAGTGCATTGACTGTGATGCATGTGTATCCGAATGCCCTGTTGAGGCTATTTATCCCGATGATGAGGCGCCTGAAAAATGGGAACATTTTATTGACTTGAACGAACGCCTTGCCGAAGTATGGGAAGACAATGTCATCAACGAAACCAAGGATGCATTGCCTGAAGCAGATGAATGGGCAAGTAAAGAGGGTAAAGAAGACCAACTTCAAGAAGAGTGGTAAAGTTACTGTATAAGGTAGTTTTATACACATCACCCTGCTAAATTGATGTTAGCACTCGCCCCGTTTTTTGCAAAAGAACGTCCATCCATTATGGGAGTACTCAATGCCACTCCCGATTCCTTTAGTGACGGAGGACAGTTCAATCGGGTTAGTGCAGCTCTTCATCGTATTGACGAAATGATTGCACAAGGCGCTTCGATCATTGACATAGGTGGAGAATCCACCCGCCCATATGCCCTTGCTATTGAAGAATCAGAGGAAATTCTCAGGGTTATTCCCATTTTACAAAATGCAGTACCCCGCTTTTCCGATCAGGTCCTTTTTTCCATTGATACCACTAAATACGGGGTAGCAGAGCAGGCCTTAGATGCGGGTGCGCTCATCATAAATGATGTCAGTGGGCTTCAAAACTCCCCAGCAATGGCAAGCTTAGCTGCATCGTTTAATGCGGCATATATTCTAATGCACACCCAAGGAAGCCCCCAGGATATGCAAGACAATCCGAGTTATACGCATTCCGTCACAGATATCGTTGATTTTTTAGTACAGCAAAGCGTGCTCTTGCAGCGGGAAGGAGTAGAACACATTATTGTAGATCCAGGCATAGGCTTTGGGAAAAGTCTGGATCACAATCTGCAGATTATTGCAGGGCTTGACAAAGTGGTAGAAATTGGCTTTCCTGTATTGTTAGGTGCCTCTCGAAAATCTATGTTTGGTCAGCTGTTAGACGATCGTGGAGTGGAAGGACGATTGGCAGGAACACTAGCGGCACATTATCATGGATTAATGCAGGGAGTGCGTATATTGCGTGTGCATGATGTGCAAGAAGCTAGTGATAGTATACGGGTGTTTGAAGCTTTACAAGCGGCTAAACAACCAGAATAGAATTTTAGATTTTGTATAGATACTTTTAGGCCGCATATTAGTTGGTTAGACGAACCTATGACACACGCTATTATTAAACGCAAATTACCCTTTTGAATTGAATCCTCTAGGCTTTCTCGATTTTGGATTATTGGATTTTCTAGAGACACTAATTATTGCAGGAGCTTTAGTTGGTGTCTACCGTTGGATCCGTGGAACCTACGCCATTCGCGCGGGTGTGGGTATTTTATTTCTTTTACTTATCAATTTTATTATTCGATTATTTGGATTCACTACTATCGATTTTATTCTAAGCGCCATTCTTGATGTAGGTATTTTAGCTGTATTTATCATATTTCAACCAGAAATAAGAGGGCTTTTATACCGAATAGGTCAGAATCCTTCTATTCGATTATTTGGTGGTAAGTCTAGCACGGAGCAGGTTATTGATGAGGTTATAAATGCGGTTAAGCATATGTCAACTGAGTATATCGGTGCCCTTATTGTTTTTGCTCCTCCTTCTGGAGCCTTGAATTATGACAATACAGGGACGCAACTCGATTCGGTAGTAAAACAAAAATTATTGGTGAGTATCTTTAGAAAAGAATCTCCATTGCACGATGGCGCCGTTATTATTCGTAATAACCGGATTACTGCAGCAGGTTGTTTCCTATCTTTGTCTGAAAATCCTAATTTAAGTAAATCTCTAGGTACTCGTCACCGAGCAGCAATTGGTATGTCCGAAAATAATAATATGTTTGTTATTGTCGTCTCAGAAGAAACTGGCCGTATATCGGTAGCTCAAAACGGTAATTTAAACAGTGGACTTAGTATTCAACGTCTCCGTAAAGAAATGGAGAGTAGTTTTTCTTTGACTAAGTTTAAAGAAGAAGTAGCCTTTTCAGCCCCGCAAACGGAAATGAATCTGAAATAATTTAGGCGACTAACTAGCGGTTGCTCTGCATTACCCAGAGTTACGTTCTAAGAAATGAGTATTTCCCTGTACTCTATATAGACTTCTGGCGGTTTTAACGGTGCCTTTTCCATAGCGATTATTGATACGATCAATGGCTTGATAACGCTGAGTATATTCGGCTTCATCCCGAAAAAATAGATTCATTTGGCTGGTTTTATCCATGTCTTGAGTGCTTATCATTAGACTACGAATAGCCATTTTTCGCTGGCAAAAAGAGTCAATGAGCTCAGCTAATTCTCTCATGCACGCGTCATATACATATTTGGTTATGTGAGTAAAACTAGGGGTTACAAAGCGGAATCCTATGCTAGGATAGTCATTTTTGTCAAAACCAATATGCCCACCAAAACTACTCGAACGTATGCCGTAGGCCCGCATTCGGTAGCAGATCATTTCGATTCCAATGGCTAGTTCACCTTTGATAGCTTCTGGGTCGGTACTTCCTTCGGAGAAGGTATGTCCATAACTTACGCCCCATTTAGGTGAATATTCATGATTTTCCTCGAGTATTCGACCTTGATCCTGGCCGGTAATCGTTTCAAAAAGCATACGCCCAAAATGGGGTCCAAATAGACGCACAAAGGTGTTGGGTTCATTGTGTTTTACCACATCTCGTATGCGCTCATATCCTTCTGCTAGGAGATGCTCATAACGCCTTCGCCCTACCCCCCATACTTCGTTGAGCAGTAATGGGTGTATACACATTCGTTCATCTTCATTGCTTAGAATAAGAGAAATACCGCGGGGCTTATCCAAGCCACTGGCTAGCTTAGCATAGGTTTTGGATCGAGCAATTCCAATAGATCCATATAGTCCCGTGGTTTCCACGATATCGCGTTGCATTTGCTGAGCAAACGTTCGGATTTGAGGCTCTTCTTTGCCTAGAAGAAAACTTGCATCCATAAAATATTCATCCATCGAGTAGCGCTCTATTTGGTGTGAGTAACGGTTCATAATATGATGTACCTGTGTTGATATAGCGGTATAACTAGCGTAGTCTACCTGAAGCATGCATACGTATGGGCAGCGTTTATAAGCCTCATAGGCGCTCATTCCTGTTTTAATCCCCATCGAACGTGCTTCATAAGAAGAGGTGGCTACAATACCTTTAACGGTTCCATTTTCTTTTCTCCATCCACCTATAATGAGGGGAATTCCGTACATATTCTTTCGGAGTTGCTCTACTTGCGCGTAAAAACAGGCAAAGTCGAAATGCAAATATAAGCGGTCTTTTCGGTGTCGATGTTGGTGTTCTGGGTATACCGTATTGTAGAGAGTAATACGATGTACATCTTGTTCGGCTTGATACGAATATTCATTTTTTTTTGGCATAAATTACTCCGCTATTGATATGTACAATATATGTGTGTAATTTAAAATGACCAAACAAATATTGGTCATGAACAACTTTCCCCTTGTAGAAATGCTCGCTTTTTTCCCCCGCTATTCAGAGGTGTACACTTTTGATTGGAGGCTGCGCTATGTGCGGCAGGTACGTCATATTAGATCCTGTCACACTAAGACGCTAGGAGGGGTGCAATATTCATTTTTTAGTATTATGACTCAGCAGGGCGAAGCTATGGATGTACGCTTTAATCACGATGAATTACTTTGGGACATTGTAGCGCTGCCTGGATCCGAGTTAGCTATACATAGCGAAGATGGTTCGCATTTTGTTATTGACCGAATATTGGTGCACCAACAGCGGCATAAGCATCAGCCTTCTCTGGCTCATCGTATGCGCCCTATCCGTTTTGAGTGGCTTCCTTACGCCCGATGCGCGAGGAAGAGCCCTATTGAACATGCCAAAGTAGACCGCATGCATCCGTATCGTTTTTTGAAAGGAAAAAATAGCTCCTATCAGGTTCATAGGATAGAAACGCGTCATCTAGAAGATGTTATGGTCACCCGGCATTTTCATTATGTTGTTGAGGATACCGAGCGGAGGTTCTATCATGTAGTATACATATTGGATCAGGGAGATTGGCGGTTTATACAAGAAGTAGATGAACAGTTCTTATTTCACCGGTCTACTCCTTGAAAGCGGGCCAAATAGTATGATTAGAATAACCGTAATTTGGCTTCGATAAGATGAGGCCCGTTGTTACGTACGTTCCCAACAGCAGCAGGAACGATATGGCTTTTAAGTCCATCATCGGGGTAGGGGTCCAATAGGTAGTTCAAATCTTCTATACCCAATTGTGGATTTAACCAATGAGTCCATTCAGATGAATGCAAAAAAATAGGCATACGGTCATGAATGTCTTGCATGGTTGCATTGGGTCGAGTGGTCAAAATAGAAAACGAGTAAAGAGAGTCCAGTGGGCTTAAGGGAGAATAAAAGCCTGCTGCAAAAAGAATAGAGTTATTGACCGCTTGTATATAATGAGGAGTTTTATTCCCTTTTGTGCCTGACCATTCAAAAAATCCGTTCATTGGGACAAGGCATCGCTGCGTAGATACGGATCGCCACATGAGTTTTTCGACTATCTGTTCGGATCGAGTGTTAATGGGTAGTAGGGGGCGGCTTCTTGCCTTCGGTTTCCACCCCATAAATCCCCAATACATGGGTGTCCGTATTAATTGGGGAGTATCGGTGGTGGCTTGAAAGATGACCGGTACGATATGGCTGGGCGCTATATTATAAGAAGGTAGTTTATGAGCGATTTTCTGTAGATTCTGTTCTCCAAAAATTCCATCTATTTCGTTTGGCAGCGAAGATCCGATCAGTGTATCTATGGTACTAAGGTCACTAAAAAGAGTGTATCGTCCACACATCAAATAGAAAACGCCGTTTAATAAAAAATGCGAAGTACAATCCGTCTATTTTTTGCACGGTTTTCTATAATATCTTGACCAAATTCGTCAATATGGGGTGCAGTAGGTAAGGGTTGTGTGTCTGCATATCCTGATGCTTTCAGATTGGAGGCTTGGTATCCTTGACTAACAAGAAATTTAACTACCTCAGAGGCTCTTGCAACAGAAAGTTCCCAGTTAGAAGGAAACCTTAACGTATTAATAGGAACATTATCAGTATGCCCTTCGATATCTACTTTAAAATTGTAAAATGATAATCCATTTAGAGCATCAGATACTTTACTAATAATACTCTCACCTGAGGGTAATAATTCGGCACCACCTGAGATATAAAGTGAACTACTATTAAATGTCATCACAATTTCTTTGGTAGTCAAATCAATATTAACTAAGCCTTGGTTACGTTCGGTAGTTAAAACAGAATCTAGATCAGCTTTAATTTCTGCCAACGGAGTTTTCTGTATTTCTGTACCCGTTACCTCTGAACGCATTCCTTCTTTCATTTGATCCCAAAGAGCTTGATCAGGGGTACTTGAAGCAATTAGAATAGCAAAAAAAGCAAGCAGTAATGTAATCATATCACTGTAGGTAAGAAGATATTCAAGATCTTCTTCTGCTTCTTCCATTTCATTAGCGCTCATAACAAACTTATTTAAATTATTGTACTATCGAAATAGTTAGTCATCCTTATCTTTACTTTTGCTGCCTTTCTTTTTGAAGTCTCGCTGTAAAAAAGTACTAAGTTTATCCTGAATAAAGAATGCAGTTTTCTTTTCATTAATTAAAATGATTCCTTCGAGCATGAAAGTCTCTCTAAAACGATTTATAGAAGCTGAATTTTTAATTTTCTCAGCAACAGGATAAAAAATGAATCGAGAGAGTACAATTCCATATAATGTAGTCATTAAAGCAGCTGCCAGTCCAGGCCCCATGGCAGTAGGGTCGTCCAAATTACTAAGCATATCAATTAATCCAAATAATGTACCGAACATACCAAATGCAGGTGCCGCTCCACCCATCGCGCGAAGGACATCAACAACGACCATTTGCCTAAAAAAGCCTTCTTGGATATGGTTAGTTCCGAATTGACGAATGTCGTCACTTGAATAATTGGTACTTAAAAGAGAAAAAAGATATCCTTCTAAATATCCACCTCGTTCTTCTTCTAATCTATCTAATGCATTAACTCTATCTTTTCTGATTTCATCATTCCATTCAACGATTGCTTCAAAATCTTTTTGCAGCGATTTTTTGTTCGCACCTGCTTGACTAAAAAAGTATCTCACTCCCGCTAAAGCACTATTTACATACCTTGATTGAAACGTAATATAAGAGGCCATAAGAACTCCACCTACTACAATAACCATACTAGGTATATTCATAAATTGGGTGTTAATACCTACAGTAAATGTTGTGGTTTTAATTGTCTCCAATACACCAAAAATTATCATTGCTAAACTAATGACTGTACCGATCATTGAGCCAATTGAAAATTTCATTTGTTACTGTCCTCTGCGTATTTCTTGTATTAAAGTTTCTAATTCTGGAATGCTAGGAATGGGAATATTTGGATCCATTTGGACTGCTCGATTCCAATTGGCACGTGCTGCTGTGATATTTTCTAACATAAAAAAGACCGTTCCTTTTAAGGCATAAGCGTCTGCAGTATCTTGAATTTCAAGGGTCTTGTCAATAAATTCTAAAGACTCTCGGTATTCTCCAAGATAAAATAAATCTTGAGCTTTCCGAAAGTTAGTAAGTAGAGATTGTATATCTCTGGCTCTGTTTTGTACTAGACTGGAGTCGATTACTATAATGGAATCTTTATCAACTGGTCGTATGCCCCGTAAATCCAAATAAAATTGTTCTTTAGATGGATCTAGTTTAATCTGGATATTTGAACTCTCATTTAAATAATTGACGGTAATTACTTCATTTAGAGGACTAGCATCGGTTGTGTTTACCGTATTGCGTTGAGTGTTGGTATTTACCGTACGCCGACTAGTATCTTCCAATTGTGAAGAGGTATTACTTTGAACCGGCTCAGTGGTCGCGCAGCTCAATGTAAATGTAATTATGAAAGCTACCAAAAATGCTGTGAGCGTAGTTTTAGTTATAAGTACAATATGTTTAAAATCGTAAGACTGCATGGAATCCGATTCCAGTTTGTTTATAAGTTATACGGTCTTTGTTTGGTAATTTGATAGATTCACCAGCGAGCATTAGATTCCCAAATACCGAAAGCCCAATATTTTTACTCAGATTAAATTGCACTCCAGGTTCTAACATAAACATTTCACCATCCTTGTTACCAAGAGGAAATTGCATATTTAGTTTGGAGTAGAATACTACTCGATATTCATCTATATCAGGATTCTTTTCTGATAAGGCTTGGTAATAAACTAAACCCAAATCAAAAAGTGATATATCGAATAAAGTTATATCTCTATTTCGAGATCTAATAATATGATAACCTGCTGTAAAACCAATATAAGAACTATTCTCTAAATCTAAAGGCTGTCTGTAAGAAAACGTTAAACTGAAATCTGTGAGAGCTTGTCGTAATAATGTATCGGCTTGATGTGAAAATGTAGTTGATGTGGAATCAGTGCCTGCGCCGGTACTATCATTACTTGATGTTGTAGTCGAATATTGATTCCTATACCAGCTATCGGAGGATCTAGTAGTGATTCCAAAACTGACTAATTTTTGTGAACCTTGATTCAATGTAGGTAAAACTATAGGTGGATTTGATATAAATGAGTTACTCCATACTACTTCACGTGATTGAGGGTTCATAACACGAATTCCAATGACAAGTCCCTCTGGTTCTCTCCTTTGCAAACTTAATTCTACTAAACCTTGGACACCATATTTATAAGAAATTTCTTCTAACATATCAGGTGATACATCTGCTAAGGATCTTCCTTGCATATTTAAAATCTGTAGTGTTGAATCGTTTCCTATAATCTTGAGTTTGTCATTTGGTTCTAGTTCTGGTGGTGATAATACAGTAAGTCCAGCATATTGACGCATTGAATATTCGATCTCAGCCCTTAGATATTCTACTTCTTCATTTGTAAACCTTAGAGCGGAATAATTTATTTTATAAATCGCTATACGACGAACATTAACAGGAAAATCAGCTAAATTTGGATGTAACTGTTCTTGGATTTTTTCAATCATATATGGGTCACCTTGCTGATGAGTGAAAGTCTGAGCAGAGACATGAACTGTATTTAGTAACCCTCCAAAAGTTAGAACCAATAGTAGATTGAATGATCTTTTCATCATCTATGCTTCTGTTTTCATTTTACGACGTACTGCGTAAAGAATAGTTTTTTGAGCATCCTCTACTTCTGAATTAGTAGCTTCAGAAGGCATTTCTATTTCACTTAAAATAAGCTGCTGATCTCGTTTAGTACGAGACTTAAGTACTTTTTCTCTGACAGCAGCTGGTGCAGTGCGTAAAGCTAAAATAAGTGTTTCAGAAGGTATTTCGTCAAGTGCTGATTTTATTAATTCAATTTTTACTTTTGGTAAATCATCAAATCCGATAAAATATTTTTTGATTTTTTTCGCCAATTCTAAATCTTGTTCTGCAATTGAAGCAACATATGCATCTTGTTCAGAAAGTGGCATAGTTTCAATTGTATTTAATATAGTTTCTACACCATCTGCTGCAACATATTTCATGTCAGAGATTGCTAAAGCTTTAGTAGAAAAATGAGAGGCAACTTTTTTATAGACGGAAATAGGTATATTGTTAATTTTTCCCATTTTAAGGAGAACAGATATACGTTTGTTTTCATCCATTTTTTGTAAAACAATACCAGCTCTCTCGCCAGCAACTTGTGCTAATAAAATAGAAATCATTTCATTTGACTCGTCTTTCATTAGATGTAGAATTTGTTGATCTGTTAATTGATCAACAAATTCAAACATACTAGTTTCTTTATCTTCTGACTCTTTTGGGGTTTTGTATGTTGTAATACTGCTGCGCAGGTTCTCTGTCTCATTTATTCTTTCTTCGAGAGTAAGGCTACCAGAATTATCAATGCCATAATTAATTATTTCATAAATATTGGAACTCATATAAGGCTTTAAAATATTAATGAGTTTCTCATCTACACTAATAAGACTTTTTACCACTTTAGTTGTACCCTGTTCTTCATCATTCGCAATCCATTCACTAAACATGCTTGAGATAATTTTTGGCTTACTAATGCACATATTTGCAATGAATGTTTTATCTCCTTCAAATTTCGCCATTTCTTTAACAGTAGGACCTTTGCGCGACTGTTCTTCATTTATTTCTGTGGTAATCGATTGAGGTATGTTTAAAATAGTTTTAGATTGTTCTCTATTTTGTATAGCTTCGTCATCCTTTTTAGTTTTCGGCTTTCTTGAGACAGCAAATATTAAAGCCGCAATAAATAATATTGCTAATGCGAGAATAATGTATAATAGGTGCTCTGGGTTGTTCCAGTCAATTCCTAAAAATAGTTTCTGTTCTCTTTCTTCTACTAGGGTTTGGAAAACAGTATCAGGTAAAACAGGTGAAATATTATTAACTATATTTTCTTCTTGGTCTTCATTAGGTTGTTCTTGTGTATTATTGACGATATTAGTACTGTCTAGCAATGTTGCAGGACTAGGTGCGTAAGGCTTTTTAATGTCTTGTTCGAAAGCACGACTATTTCGGGGAAATACTTTTTTACTGACCGTTACAATATCACCCCGAAATTCATCTGCATTGGCAATTAACGAGGCGGCTTCTTCTACAAAATCTACATCTTCGTCACTGTATGAAGTATCTACTAGTACCTTAATGTTAAGTCTAGTGAGTTGAAAACGTGCATCAAATCCAGACGCCTTGATACTGTCCTGCCCAGTAGGCCTGTTTGATTGTAGATTAGGTGGTATAAAAGGGAGCCCAGGGAGATTTTCAATTTTAATGTCTTCTTGTGGTTGAACGACTTGGTAGCCTTTAGGGACTAAAATGCGCTCTAATGTGGCCTTAACATCTACAATAAATGTTCCCTCCCGGTAGTAATCTGAGAGTGCGTTATCTAAAACAACTTCATAATATCGTTCGTATTTAGCTGCTTCTTCCTGTACATCTGCAGACGAATTCTGTCCGGGCACTATTTGCCCGGTTACGATCATACTCTGAAGCGCAATAATGCTTGTAAGAGCAAGAATTTTTAGGTTTCCTGCCATAATTTAACCTCCGCAGAAGGTATTTTTATTTTAGCTTAAACGTAAATGATATTAACCACCTCGTAAAGTATGGGAAATTTTTTGTGTTTTCCACACTTTTACTTAAAATAAGTAGAATATTAATCTAATGATAATAATATTGATTTTTATTGGTAATTAGATGTTTAGGATAGAATAAGTTTCTTATAACATGATTTTGTATAAACTTATCCACACTGCGAACTACGTAAAAACACTTAGTTTGTACGTATGCTGAATTGCTCATAACTTGGAAGAGAAGGCTAGCGCATAGATTTTCATTTGCTTAACCATAGAAGCCAAGCCATTAGCTCTGGTAGGCGAGAGATGCTCATTCATTCCAATCTCAGTGATGAAGGTAGGCTCTGTTTCCAAAATAGCGGTAGGGGTTTGATAGCTATACAAGCGTACCATTAATGCTACAAGTCCTTTAGTGATAGCAGCGTCACTGTCTGCCTGGAATACAATCCGCTCATCACTGAGTTCAGCATGCAGCCAAACTTGGCTTTGACAGCCTTTAACAATATTGCTATCTATTTTTTTTGAACTATCGAGTGGAGGAAGTTTAGATCCGAGCTTAATGATGTGCTTGTAACGTTCGGTCCAATCCTCGAAAAGTCTAAATTCTCTGGCAATTCTATTTTGTATGTCTTCAATACCTATTTTGGGCTGCGACATGTCGACACTTAAATTTCTTTTAACTCTAGCTTACCGACTGACTTTACAGTTGAAATTTTATTGCTGGTATCGTCTTTTACGGGACTGAATGACTGATAAATTGTTTGGTACTCGTCAGTACCGGGTACTTTATATCGAAATAACTCTGAGACAGTTATACCTTCAAATGCACTGCTTAGAGCTTGCTTTATCATTGCAACATCATGTGGATGTATAACACTCTCCAATCCTTTTTCAAAAACATCATCTGAGCCGAATCCAGTGACTTCTTCGAAAGCTTCATTGATGTATTTGCAATTGAACCCAGATTCGTCTTTCGAAAATTTGAGAATGAATTCTTCTCTTTGTTTTAATAAGGAACCAAAATCGGTATTGAAAATAGCCTTAGCACTTTCTTTTTTCTCTGTAACATCTCGTTGATACGATACCCAATGAGTAACCTCTCCCTGTGCGTTCATTAAGGGATGAATATCCCACTGGTTAATAAACTCTGAGCCATCTTTGCGATAGTTAATGGTATGACCAAAGAATGCTTGCCCTTCAATTAATCGCCTTTTGAGACGTTCCAAAATAACTCGATCAGTTTTCGCACCTTGAAGGATTCGTGGTGTCTTGCCAAATACTTCTTGTTTTGTATATCCAGTCATTCTAGTAAAACCGTCATTCACATAGACAATTCTTGGTCCAGGTTTTTCCAAACTAAGTTCAGTGATTATGATAGAATCATAATCATTTCGAATCGCGCTTTCAAGCAAGTCTAACTGATGTTTTAGTGTAGCAATTTGATCTGCTTGTGACTGAAAAGCACCTTCAAGCCTTACTTGGGCATCGGCATCTTTGGCAAAATTCTTGATGTCGTATAATTCAAATAGTTTATTGTGCTTCATAGGGCCTACTTGGTCTCGCGGAGTTTTTCAAATTATTAGTAAGTAATTAAACGATGAATAGAGTTTAATCATTCCACAACTTCAAACAAATAAAATAGAAGGCCTAATATGAGCTTTTCTTGATACAATTACAGGATAAAAAAAGGGGGACTATTGTCCCCCTTTCCTCACTCACTCATCGAAGTAGCAGCTTCGCTTTAGCTTAGCTGCACGCTCTTTAAAATTTATTTAAACCCACCGGTTCATGTGAACTCATACAGTTAAATTCATCGCCCAAACATCGTTATTTTATGTGCACATTACAAATGGTTATAGTGGCTTATCGCATATCTGACTATAAAATAAATATAATACTGTAAGCGCTTTTTTGCTAGTATAAAGTATGTTTTTGAGCAATTTTTTTTTATGTCATCAAAAGCTTTTCTAAATAGGCTAAAACCTTAAAATGAAGGGTTTATTCCTTATTGAATAGTGACCGCGAGAATTCTTGAGCTGCTTCTATCACATTTTTTTTACCGGATTGGATCTCTTTTATGAGCGCGTTTCGAAAAGAGCTAGTGTGCCTAGCTGCCTGTAAATAGTGAAGCCAATAGTACTCACTTAATTTTTGAAACCAGTGTTCTTGTTGGAGTTTTCTTTTGTGCTCAAAGAATCCCTCTGCTACAGCTTGTTCTAGAAATTTAGTTACGGCTTGCCAACTTTCAGTGATTCCAATGTCTTGGGTGGAACTGACCCCTAAGGTCGGTACTTGGTAATTCTTAAGGGAATGATTGATTAGTTGGGAAGTAGATCGTAACGATTGTAGTGTTTGTTGAGCTAATGATTTTGTCATTCCGTCCATTTTATTCACCAACAAAACATCTGCAAATTCTAATACTCCTCGTTTAATCCCTTGTAATTCATCTCCACTTCCAGGTTGGTTAAGCAAGACAAAACAGTCCACCATATCTGCTACAGCACCTTCACTTTGCCCAATTCCGACAGTTTCAATTAGAATAATGGAATAACCAGCTAGTTCACATAAGCTCATGATGGATTGAGTAGCATGGGTAACTCCACCAAGAATTTGTTGAGAAGGTGAAGGGCGTATGAAGGTATTTGGCTGGGTGCTCAACCGCTTCATCCTGGTTTTATCACCTAGAATAGAACCTCCAGATAGTTGGCTACTAGGATCAATAGCTAGCACACATACTCGGTGTCCTAGCGAAAGTAGGTGCATCCCCAAGGATTCTATATAGCTACTTTTTCCTACCCCAGGAGGGCCTGAAATTCCTATTCTTATCGTTGGTGCACGTTCGGTAGCACTGAGTCGTGCCAAACTTTCTTTGAGTAGGTTTCCAGCCCTATGCGTATCTTCTGTCCGAGTACTTTCAAGCAGTGTAATTGCCCGAGAAAGACTTCTTATTTGTCCATTTTCGATGGAATTTATCCATTCCGAAATGGAAGTGTGATCGCTGGATTCTTTCATAAATTAACTCGAGGCTATTCGATCTTCTAACGCTGCAAGTATAGATTGTGCTGCTTCGGTTATGGGTGTTCCTGGGCCAAAAATGGCAGTTACTCCGTCTGCTTTCAATTGAGCATAATCCTGTTCCGGTATCACACCGCCTGCCACGATGATCATATCGTTGACACCTTGCTTCGTGAGTCCCTCGATTAGTGCTGGTATCAAGGCTTTATGTCCACCGGCTAAACTTGATATCCCTACTACATGCACATCATTTTCGATGGCCTGTTTTACTACTTCATCCGGCGTGGAGAAAAGACTTCCCATATCCATATCAAATCCTAAATCTGCAAATGCGGTGGCAATGACTTTGCTTCCTCTATCATGTCCATCTTGTCCCATTTTAACAATAAGCATGCGAGGTTGGCGTCCGAGTGCCCGTGCTAATTTTCGTACTTGTTCTTTTAATTGCTCGAAAGCTGGATCTTTTTCATACACTTTGCTATATACTCCTTTTATTGTAGAATGATGTGCACTATGTCGCCCCCAAACGCGTTCTAGCGCTTCAGAAATTTCACCAACGGTAGCCTGTGCCCGTGTGGCTTCAATAGCGACGGATAAAATATTTTGCGTGGATGATTTTGCAGCTTCTACGAGAGCGGCCAAACGTGTTTCTACAAGTTCATTATCCCTATTCTGTTTAAGAAGGGAGAGTTTTTTTTCTTGAGACTGCCGGACTTTTGAATGATCGATGTCACGAACATCCATGGGTGTTTGATCAGGGCTCTTATATTTATTAACCCCCACAATAATTTCAATTCCTTTGTCTATGCGAGCTTGGCGTATGGCTGCGAAGGCTTCAATTTTCCTTTGTGGAAAGCCCTGTTCAATCGCTCTTGTCATTCCACCCATGGCCCTGATTTCTGTAATAAGTTCTTTGGCTTTGGTATATAAATCATGAGTGAGTGATTCCATGGCATAGGAGCCAGCAAAAGGGTCAATGATGTGAGTTACATCGGTTTCTTCTTGTAAAATAAGTTGGGTATTACGGGCAATCCGAGCAGCTGTTTCTGTAGGCAGGGAGAGCGCTTCGTCGTAACTATTGGTATGAAGGGATTGAGTCCCACCAAAAATAGCGGCGATAGCTTCGACCGTAGTTCGTACGATATTATTTAAGGGGTCTTGTGCTGTCAATGACCAACCAGATGTTTGGCAATGGGTGCGTAACATGGTGGATTTAGGATTTTTTGACTCAAATAAATCCTGCATTAGTTCCGCCCACAATTCTCTCGCAGCGCGTAGTTTGGCAATCTCTGTGAGCATATTCATTCCAATACCAAAAAAGAAGGAAAGCCGAGGAGCAAACTCATCTACATCAAGACCTCGATCAACAGCAGTTCCAACATATTCTAGCCCATTTGCAATAGTGAAAGCTAATTCTAGCACTTCATTCGCACCTGCTTCTTGCATATGGTAGCCTGAAATAGAGATTGAATTGAATTTAGGCATATATTGGCATGTATAGTCAATAATATCGGAGACTAAACGCATGGACGGGGTAGGGGGATATATATATGTATTGCGAACCATGAATTCTTTTAAAATATCATTTTGTATGGTTCCACTGAGTTGATCTTGGGAAACGCCTTGTTCCTCAGCTGCTACAATATATGCCGCCATAATGGGGATAACAGCACCGTTCATTGTCATTGATACGGACATTTTATCCAGTGGAATCCCATTGAAGAGTTGTTTCATATCTTCCACTGAATCAATAGCTACACCAGCCTTTCCTACATCACCCACTACCCTTGGATGATCTGAATCATAGCCTCTATGTGTGGCTAAATCAAAGGCTACACTCAGGCCTTTTTGTCCATTTTCAAGTGCATTCCTGTAAAAAGCGTTGGACTCCTCAGCTGTTGAAAATCCTGCATACTGCCGAATAGTCCACGGCCTACCGGTATACATGCTACTATATGGCCCCATACGATAAGGGAATTCGCCTGGATTTTGTGGTTTAATACGCCTTTTATTGAGGTCATCAGGCGTATATAAAGCCTTTTTTTGGAGTTTTTCGGAGTCTTGGAAAGAAAATTCACTCATCGAATACGTATTAAGAGGTTTTGATGGTTAGAATATGCAATAAACTAAGAAGTAGCCTTTTATGCCACATCTTCCATTCGAACTCCTACCAATCGACTAACACCGGTTTCAGGCATGGTGACACCATACATCATCTCTGCCTTACTCATGGTTTTTTTATTGTGCGTAATAATGATGAACTGAGTGTCATTTGAAAACGCTTTAATCATTTTAGCAAATCGTTCGATATTTGCATCATCTAAAGGAGCATCAACCTCATCCAATACACAAAAAGGTGAGGGTTTTACCAAATAGATGGCAAATAGTAATGCGATGGCAGTGAGTGTTTTTTCCCCTCCTGAAAGTTGGGAGATACCTGAGGGTCGCTTACCCCTAGGTTGAGCTTTAATTTCAATACGAGCTTCTAGTGGATCTTCGGCATCTTGCTCTATAATCAAATCACAAAAGTCGTCAGCAAAGAATAATGTTTTGAACACACGCTGGAAATTATTTCGAACTTCTTCAAAGGTTAAGTTAAAGCGTTCTGTGGCCTTGATATTGATTTCATCTATGGTTTCAAGAAGTTGAATTTCGGCTTTCGTTAAATCTTCAATTTGTTCTTCATAGAAGTTTAATCTTTTGCTTTCCTCTTCATATTCTTCAATTGCAAGCGGGTTAACTTCTCCCAGACTGTTCACTTTTTGTTTGAGCCAAGTAATTCGCTGTTTCACTTCCTCTGTACTTTTATCCTCGGGCAAAGGGTCACTTTCAAGTAATTTAATGAGTAGCCCATAACTTTCCCAAACATGGTCGCGAAGGCTTCCGCTTTGTAAATCCATTTTTTCCTTGGCCATGTGCAAATGATGAACTAGTTCGATGTTTACTTCTTTTTGGCGTCGAATTTCTTTGAGCTGCTTCTCTATTTCGTTAATGCTCCCTCGAACTATTGCAGCAGTTTCTTGTGTGTTAGATAGAGCCTGATCGGCCTCTTCTTTTTGGATAGTCGATTGCGCTAGTTTTTCTTTCCAGCTAGTTACTTGTTCGGTGTTTAAACTGATATGCTCACTTGCCTTACCAATGCGTTCCTCACGATGCTCTATGCGTTGTTCAACCCCATTTATACTAATCTGAGCACGTTGGATTTCACGTTCATGATTCTCAATCTTATTGGTAATATCCTGATGTTTAAGTTGGGCATCGTTATACCGGCTTTGTGCACCTGAACGCTGTTCTTCTAATGACTCTAATAAGCTTTTTTGCTGTTCAAGTTTATGGTTATAGCTTTCAATTTTTTGTTCGCTTTCTTTTTGGGAAGGTGCTATGTTAGCAAGTTCTTGTTGTGCATTTCCCTCATTGGATTGAAGAGAGTTTTTTCGGTTAACCCGATCGGTAATATTCTTTTGGTAGACTTGCACCTTTGAACTCATTGAGTGTTTTTGCTGCTCTAATGTGCGAATTTGTTGTTCGAGATCTTTCAGCGCTTTATTGAGTACGGGTAAATCAATCTGTGTGCTTTTGTTCTGAATCTGTTCTAGATAGTCGGTTAGCTTGTGTAGCTCTTTCTGAATTTTTGCCTGTTGCTTTTTTAGTCGCTCAATTTTGGTTTTTAAGCTGACCCGCATACCAGTGTGGCTACTTTTACTTCCCGATGTGTAAAAAGAGTATCCACTACGAACATCCCCTTGTAAACTTACCGAGCTCCATTCTTTGTTTAACTCTGTTTTATTCATGAGCTCGATGTCCTCAAATACAAGAACATTACCCAATAAGAGTTGCTTTAGGGCAGAGTACTTTGCTTTACAATCCACATGATGAAATAAGCTACCATTAGCAACATCATAGGTAGCGGCAAGCTGTTGTAGAGGAATAAAAGTAGCCAAGCCTTTTTTGTGTTCCTTTAATAATTTAGCAGCCGCATGTGCTTCTTCCATTGTATCCACGACTAAATAATTTAGCATAGGACCAAGTGCTGACTCCAAAGCAACAGCATAAGTCTCATCAGTTGAAAAAACATCACTGACGGTCGTCATGCTTTTAAAATTAAATCGCTGCTCTTCTAATAGATATTGGACACTCGATGGAAAAGCTTCATTGGAAGCGGCTAAATCTTGAAGGAGCTGCGATTCTGACTCGGCTGATGCTAAATCACTGCTCAGGCTGCGAATCTGATCCTTCGTCTCGTTCTGGGTATGAGCGAATTGTTCTTTTTTTGCACGAGCCTCTTCTAACGACTTTTCCTGTTGGCTTCGATCGCTGAACATTTTTTCTAGCTGTTCATCTACATTACTTTGTTGCTCAGTAATAGTAGCAATTTCACTATTCAAATTAGAAATCTCAGACTCAATATGTTCAAGATCACCTTCGGTATTTTCGAGTTTGGACTCAATTTTAATTCGCTTGGCTTGAAGCTGAGTTAATTCATTTTTAGCTGCACTTATTTGAACTTCAAGCTCATATATTTCGTGGCGAATTTTGCTGTATTGCTGTTGGGTTTGGGTGTAAATGACTCTTGAATCTTCTAAGCTTTTCTCAGATCGTCCTTGTTCTGTAGCAAATTCCTCTAGTTTTTCCTGACTGTGTGTTCGAACTTGCTGTAACTCTGCTAAATCCTTATTACCCTGTTCGATATCCCTTTTATATTCACTTAGAACTTTTTCTTCGCTTTCAATTTTTTGCTGGGCAATACGGATTTGGGTGGTAGCTTCTTGAACAGCTTCTGCTAGGGATTGTACTCTGCGTTGAGCTTCGGACTGTGCTCGTTCTTTTTCCACGAGGGCTTTCCGAGTCTGCTCATCTTCAGCTTCAAGTGTATTCAGTTTTTGCTGGAGCTGTGTTTTTTCAAGCTCTGCGGAGTTTACGCGTTCAATTAATGGATTTAGTTCTTGTTGAATCCTCTCGTACTCATGCATGGAGAGCGCTTTATCAAGTTTTTCTAGTTCTTCTTTATATCCTTTTGCCTTGATCGCTTTCTCTGCTTGGATTCCTAAGCTTCGTGTTTTCTTGCGTAATTCAATCAATAAATCATCGATGCGCTGAAGATCTTTACTTGTTTCCTCAAGCTTTCTGAGGCTTCTTTTTCGCTGATCCTTATACCTCGTGACACCGGCAGCCTCTTCAAAAAGTTTCCGCCGATCGTTGTTTTTATCATTTAAAATTTCCTCTACCATCTTAAGCTCAATCACCGAATACGCATCCGAACCCATGCCGGTATCCATGAACAATTCCATGATGTCTTTTAATCGGCATGAAGTACCATTTATAAGGTATTCTGAATCTCCAGATCGGTATAAACGCCGAGTGATGGTGAGCTCTGAATATTCAATGGGTAAAATACCTTTATCATTTATAAAAGTTAGAGACACCTCAGCTAGCCCAAGAGCTTTTTTCTTGGCTGTACCATTAAAAATCACATTACTCATTGCCGAAGATCGCAACAACGAAGGTCGCTGTTCTCCTAGTACCCACCGTAAGGCATCTACAATGTTAGATTTACCGCACCCATTTGGTCCGACAATGGAAGTAATTCCACTATCAAAGCTCACTTTTGTTTTATGAGCAAAACTTTTAAATCCTTGTAATTCTAGTTCAGATATGTACAACGTTTACGGGGCTTAGGCTCTTGGCTTACTTGGAAGCCAAGAAATTTAGACGGTCATTATTTCCGATTCTTTTAGCTGCAATAGTTGATCTACATTGCTAGTGTGCCCATCGGTCACTTTTTGAACTTCCGCTTCTGCCTCAAATTTAGAATCTTCGGGCAATGAATGGAACTCGACAGCTTTTTTCACCGCATCATTGGCATCTCGACGTGCATAACGAATGCTAATTCGTGCTTGTTCAGATTTATCCTTAGCCACTTTTACTAATTCTTTGCGTCGCTCCTCGGTTAAAATAGGTAGAGGTATACGAATCAAATCACCATCATTCATTGGGTTGAGTCCCAAACCTGAGGACATAATCCCTTTTTCTATATCTGTTATAATACTTTTATCATAGGGCTGTACTAAAAGTAATCGTGGTTCAGGGGCTGAAATATTCGCCAATTGCTGAAGGGGGGTTTGGGCACCATAGTATTCTACATGAATACCTTGGATTAATGTGGGGTTTGCCTTACCGGCTCGAATATGCGAAAATTCTTTTTTTAAATATTGAACCGCATCGTCCATTTTCATTTCTGCTTCATCTACTATTTCTTGCAGTTCGTCCGCAATCATAATGTTCTCCTACCAAGTTTTTGTTCAACTGAGTTATTATGGTATCGCCTTCCTAACATATCTCCCTACGGGTTGATGTATGCCATATACCACCTTCGAAAATACTAAATGTGTGGTATAAATCTTAATAATTTGTGGGACAGTTTATTACCAAATCACCGTGGTACCATCATTACTGCCTTCGCAGACAATCTTCTTAAGTGTACCCTCTTTATTCATATTAAAGACGATAATGGGGGTTTCGTTTTCACGGCATAGAGTAAATGCCGTGAGGTCCATTACGGATAAGCGTCTTTTTAGGACTTCATCGCCAGTAATAGTATTAAATTTAATAGCATCGGGAGTAGTTTCTGGGTCTGCGTTGTAAATTCCATCAACCCGAGTACCTTTGAGTATTACATCGGCCTCTACCTCAATAGCTCGAAGGGCTCCAGCGGTATCGGTGGTAAAATAGGGGTTACCGGTTCCGGCACCAAAGATGATGACTCGTCCTTTTTCGAGATGTCTGACAGCTCTTCGGCGTATAAATGGCTCAGCAATAGCTTCCATTCGAATAGCACTCATTAGTCTAGTCATTATCCCACTACGTTCCAGCGCATCTTGGAGTGCCATCGCATTAATCATCGTTGCTAACATTCCCATATAATCACCTTGAACACGATCCATGCCTTCGGTAGCTCCTTTCACTCCGCGAAATATGTTCCCTCCACCAATTACAATACAGATTTCTATGCCTTGCTCATGGATAGATTTGATTTCTTTGGCGTACTGATGAAGAATTTTCCCATCGATACCATGTCCCTGTTCTCCCAGCAAAGCTTCGCCACTGAGCTTCAAAAGTATGCGTTTGTATGTATTTGCCACGCTATTTGGATTTATAGGATAAAAAAAAGCTGACTTGAAAATCAAGTCAGCTTAATGTACTGAAATTTTAATTAAGCGTCTTCGCCTAATTGAATTCGATGGAAGGATACAACAAGAGGTGCGTTGTTATCCTGTAAATATTTTTTAACAGACAAGCTATTATCCTTCACAAATTTTTGATTCAGAAGAACTAGCTCTTCATAAAAGCGTCGTAGCTTACCTTTTGCAGCTTTTTCCGCTATTTCTTCTGGTTTACCTTCATTGATAAGAAGTTCTTTGGCTATTTCCAATTCTTTCTCTACAACAGAGGCGTCAACTTCAGCTTCAGTGACGGCAATTGGCTTCATAGCTGCTACTTGCATCGCAATATCTTTGCCGATTTCTGGGTCGATAGAAGGTCCGTCGAATTCGACAAGTACGCCCAATTGATTACCTGGGTGAATGTAACTAACCATGGCGCCATCGGTGGTTGTAAGTATGGTCGTACTGATTTGGATTTTTTCTCCAATTTTACCCGTCATGTCTTGAAGATGATCGGCTATACTACGGCCGTCAATTTTAATAGCTAATAATGCCTCAACAGACCCTGTGTCGTTGTCATAAGCTGCATTTAAGAAGGTATCAGCTTGTGCTTGAAAATCTTCGTTACGAGCTACAAAATCGGTTTCACAGTTAATCTCAATGGCCACTGCTTTTTTGGCGTCTTCACTAATTCGTGTGAGAATTAACCCTTCTTTGGCTTCACGATCGGCTCGCTTGTGAGCTACCTTTTGGCCTTTTTTTCTAAGAATCTCAACAGCACTGTCAAAATCACCCTCGGCTTCTGCCAAGGCTTTTTTACAGTCCATCATGCCTGCTCCGGTCATGTCTCTTAGCTTCTTTACATCTGTGGCAGAAATGCTCATTTGTATGTCTCCAAGATTGAAAGTTTGGTGATTAAATTGGTGAATTACGCTTTTTCTTCTGAAGCGCTGTCTTCGGTAGTCGCTTTATCTGAGGTATCTTCATTTGTAGAGATAGTTGCGTCTTCTGCCTTCTCAGAAGGTGCGTCTTGAGGTTCTAAGGTCTCAAGATTGCTGGTATCTTTTTTCTTGCGGCGAGAACGCAATTTGGTTTTAGGTTCTAGATCCTCATTAGAATCTTCTTTGGCATCCATGGCTAGTTCTTCCATATATGCTTCTTCTTCATATGCTTCACGTTCAGCCGATCCTTCGATAATGGCGTCGGCTACCTGTGAGGTTACTAGCTGAATAGTTCGTGCAGAATCGTCATTACACGGAACAATGTAATCAGGAACATCAGGATCACTGTTAGTATCTACCATGGCAATAATAGGAATGTGCAGTTTAATGGCTTCACTTACTGCTAAATGTTCTTTCTGAATATCTACGACAAAAATAGCACCTGGTAGGCGGTTCATGTTGGCAATACCACCGAGTGTATTTTCAAGTTTTTCTTGCTCACGAGAAAGCATAAGTCGCTCTTTTTTGGTGAGCTCGTCAAATGTACCATCTGTTTTCATACGCTCGATTTCTTCCATACGAGAAATACTTTTTCTAACGGTAGTAAAATTGGTTAACATACCGCCTAACCAACGGTGTGTTACATAAGGCATTCCAGATCTAACCGCTTCATTACGAATTATTTCGGTCGACTGTTTTTTAGTACCTACAAATAAAATAGTTTTTCCAGCACGTGATAAATTCTGGATTTCGTCGATGGCTTCTTGAAGATAATTTTGTGTCTTCTTTAAATCGATGATATGGATCCCGTTGCGTTGCATAAAGATGAATTCTTTCATCTTGGGGTTCCATCGACGGGTTAAGTGACCAAAGTGGGCACCTGATTGAAGTAGTTCCTGAATGGAGGCTGCTTTAGGCATGATATATTGTATTAGGTTATTCCTCTGTGTGGATCAACTCTTTAAACCTATTAGCAGAGTTAAATTGTTGAATAAACAACTCTATCTGTTAACACCTAGTTAAAGATCACCACACATGTGTTTTTGTGTGTTGAGCTGAGCTCTAATCGCAAAAATCAACCAGTAGAATATAGAATTTGTACAGGCTAATTAATGTTATGTTCTGGTTATCGTTTACTGAATTGGAAACGTTTACGCGCCTTTGGTTGTCCGTATTTCTTACGCTCAACCATGCGACTGTCGCGTGTTAGAAGCCCATGCTCTTTTAGACGTGAGTGCATGCCTTCTTGTTCCCCATCGATGGCACGTGCAAGTGCATGCTGTATAGCGCCAGCTTGTCCTGCCTTTCCCCCACCTCGTACGGTAACTTTGATGTCGAATTGTCCATCCATTTCAGTAATGTGCATCGGTGAAAGAGCAATATTACGCATAGCTTTTACCGGTAGATATTCTTCGATGGGTACGTTGTTAACGATAAATACACCTGTTCCTGGCTTAACGTATAAGCGAGCAGTAGAGGTTTTTCTTCGTCCTAGATAATTTGCTTGGGCCATGATAGTTTAGAGCTCTACAATTTCAGGATTCTGTGCAGTATGCTGATGAACAGGACCGGCATACACACGTAGATTTTTTAAAATTTTTCTACCCAATTTGTTTTTTGGTAACATGCCTTTGACAGCCATAGTAACCAATGATGTTGGGTTTTTTGCCATTTTTGCTTCGGCACTTGTAAATCGCTCACCACCTGGATAAAAAGTGTGGTGGAAGTACATCTTGTCCGTCATTTTTTTGCCGGTCAATTTTACTTTTTCAGCATTAATTACAATAACATTATCGCCTGTATCCATATGAGGAGTAAAAGTAGGTTTATTTTTGCCACGTAAAATTGACGCAACTATACTACTCAGTCGTCCTAATGGTTGGTCTTCGGCGTCCACTAAAACCCAGTTCTTATCGATATCACTGGCTTTAGCTGAGTATGTTTTGAAACTTAAAGTATCCACAGTATTTGTGTTTAGTTGCTTTTTTAGAAAGGCATAAAAATTACGGGAAAAAAAACTACTTATCAACAATTATAATTATAAAGCTGTATGAAAGATACTTTTCTTAGTTAGCGTTAGATAATTAAATGGAATCAGCAATATAATTTATCAATTTATGGCCTATTGCATTAGTATACTCAGTCTTTACTTATTAAACAGTCGAGTTTTTTCGATACAAATGGCTTACACAGCCTTATCATAAGGGTAAACCGTGTAAAATCTGGAGTTATTCGGGTTGAAGGGGTTCGAAGTGACACCATTGAATATGTGCTATTATACAAAGGTATACCTGCCCAACTTCGAGCTATACCCGCTGCGGGATACCGGTTTGCGCGTTGGGAGGGTCTTAGTCAATCCAACAGCGCTGGCATTTGAGTTACGCTTGACAAAAATAGTGAGATTCAGGCCATATTCGAGCCTATTACATCCACACAAACCAGTGAGGTGGTCATTAACGAGATTCATTATAATGTTGCATTTACCCAGGATTCTGATGACTGGGCCGAATTACACAATCCTAATGATTATGCGGTTGATATGAGTTATTGGTTTTTCTCAGATTCAGACGATGCGCATTGGTATTACTTTGCTCCAGGAAGTATGATGGCAGAAGGAGGTTTTCGGGTATTAGTACGAAAGCCAGAAGATTTTGCTGCAGCATATCCTACGGTCAGCGTGGCAGAAGGATCAATTGGATTTGGATTTGCTGGTTCTGGGGAGTTACTGCGACTATTCAATGCACAGGCACAGTTAGTAGATTCAGTCCGATATGACGATTAGTCTCCTTGGCCAACCGCTGCAGATGGGCAAGGAGCTAGTTTAGCCCTAGTGCATCCACTATTAGACAATGCTCAGGCTCGATTTTGGAGTGCTTCTGCAAATGGAGGAACTCCAGGGGAACCTAATTTAGACGTACTAGTGGCCAATGAATTGAACGAGAATCCCCTAAATAACACAGACCAACCATACCAAACTCAACTTGGCAACAATTACCCGTATCCGTTTAATCCTACCACAACAATTCCCTTTAGTTTGGAAAAGGCTTCAAAGGTGAGACTAACCGTCTATGATATGCTAGGCCGTTCAGTACAGATAATAATCGATGAATATCGTTCAGCAGGGACACATGAAGTCCGTTTCAGTGCCGGTCTGGATAGGTTATCGAGTGGTTTATATATGTATAGTTTAGAGTTTGATGGTGAGCGAATAACAAAAACAATGCTACTTATAAAGTAAGCCGCACGAAAAGGTAGGTTGGACTTCCCCAAATAGGGAAAAAATTCGTACATTTATATTCTGTAATGGGTAAGCATGGGCTTGAATAAATGCGGATGCTAGCCTCTTACCATTTTATCATCACATACATCCAACACATTCACAAAAAGACTCCTAAATGAGCGATTTTAAGAACACAAGAGTAGCATTTGAAACAGGAAATGGCACAGCACATATGTTTAGTCTGTCCAAACTAAAAGAGATGGGCTATGAGGGAGTTGATAGGCTGCCATTTTC
Source organism: Balneolaceae bacterium UBA1514 (assembly GCA_002323515.1). Taxonomy (GTDB): domain Bacteria; phylum Bacteroidota; class Rhodothermia; order Balneolales; family Balneolaceae; genus UBA1275. The sequence goes on from DCQQ01000026.1 coordinate 55,566, forward strand.
AATAAAAATATTATTGGAAGCGGTGCTGCGTGAGTATGATGATTATCTAGTCACAGCAAAAGACATTGAAACACTGGCCAATTATGCGCCTGAAAATCCACAGGGAGAAATACCATTTAAGCCTTCCAGAGTAGTGCTTCAAGACTTCACAGGGGTCCCTGCAGTAGTTGATTTAGCCGCTCTTCGCTCCGCAATTAAGCGTATGGGTGGAAACCCTGAAGCCATAAACCCCCAAGTACCTGTTGATTTAGTTATTGATCACTCAGTTCAGGTAGATATGTTTGGGCAAGAATTTGCGTTCATGCATAATGTCGAAAAAGAAATGGAGCGCAACCGAGAGCGATATGAGTTTTTAAAATGGGGTCAAAAGGCTTTCGATAATTTTCGAGTGGTACCTCCTGGGCGAGGAATTGTACACCAAGTGAACCTGGAATATTTAGCGAGAGGAATATTTACAAGAACAGAGGAAGATGGGTCCATTACTGCGTATCCAGATACTTTGGTAGGAACTGATTCACATACTACAATGATTAATGGTCTTGGAATATTAGGATGGGGCGTTGGAGGTATTGAGGCGGAAGCAGCTATGCTAGGACAACCTATTAGCATGTTAGTTCCAGAGGTAGTAGGGATGAAATTAACAGGGAAGCTTAGAGAGGGCGTTACGGCAACTGATTTAACGCTAACTGTCACCCAGATGCTTCGTAAGCATGGTGTAGTAGGAAAATTTGTCGAGTTTTATGGTGAAGGAATTAGCAATATGAGTTTGCCTGACCGGGCGACCATAGCCAATATGGCGCCGGAATATGGAGCCACCATGGGATTTTTCCCTATTGATCATGAATCCTTACGGTATATGCGGCGCACTGGACGATCAGAAGAACTGGTGCAACTTGTTGAGTACTATAACAAAGCCCAGGGTTTATTCCGTACCGATGACACACTAGATCCTCACTTTACCAGCACGCTTGTGTTGGACTTAAGTACGGTTGAAACCTCGCTTGCAGGCCCAAAATTACCACATGATCGAATAACATTAGGTAATATGAAGCGTACTTTTGAGGCGGCTTTAACGAGCGGCAATCCCACGATGGGCTTTGCTCTAGCTCAAGATCAGCTAGCTAACAAAGCGATGTACCGCAATGGCCAAGATATTGAAATGAAACATGGTGATGTAGTGATTGCTGCAATAACCAGTTGTACAAACACCTCCAACCCAAGTGTTATGTTGGGAGCAGGTATTGTCGCCAAGAAAGCAGTAGAACGAGGCTTGAAAGTGCCAGCATATGTCAAAACCTCATTGGCACCTGGCTCCCGAGTCGTGACGGAATATTTGAATGAAGCTGGACTAACTGAATACTTGGACACCTTAGGTTTTAATCTAGTAGGCTACGGTTGTACTACCTGTATTGGGAATTCAGGGCCACTTCCTGCCCCCGTAGAAAAGGCGGTCAAGGAAGGTGATTTGATTGTAGCAGGAGTGTTATCTGGAAACCGAAACTTCGAAGGGCGTATTCATCCCTATGTGAAGGCCAATTTCTTAGCTTCACCCCCCTTAGTGGTAGCTTATGCATTAGCAGGAACCGTTGATATAGATCTAGCAACCGAACCGCTTGGTAGGGACAAAGACGGAAATGAGGTGTATCTAAAAGAACTATGGCCAACCACAGATGAAATTGCAGCTGAGCTTGATAATGCCATACGACCAGACTTGTTCAATAAAATGTATGAGGATGTATTTGAATCACCAACTTGGGAAGAAATCCCAGTGAGTGGCGGGGAACTCTTTGACTGGAAGGATTCATCTACCTACATACAAGAACCTCCTTTCTTCATGAATATGTCCGAAGAATACCACCCGATTCAGCCAATAAAGGGAGCTCGTGCGTTGGTTAAGGTGGGTGATTCAATTACCACTGATCATATTTCTCCAGCCGGGAATATTAAAGAAGATGCACCTGCAGGTTTGTTTTTAAAGAAAAACGGGGTACAAAGTGCTGATTTTAATTCATACGGATCGCGTAGAGGGAATGATCGAATCATGACCCGGGGTACATTTGCCAATGTTAGGTTCAAAAATCAACTAGCGCCAGGAACTGAAGGTGGGTTTACTACCTATTTCCCTGAAAATGATGTGACCAGTATTTTTGAAGCTTCTGTAAAATATAAAGCTTCAAATACCCCGCTTGTGGCATTGGCTGGTAAGCAGTATGGCACGGGATCATCTCGTGATTGGGCTGCAAAAGGTACCAACTTGTTAGGTGTTAAAGTAGTTATAGCAGAATCCTATGAGCGTATTCACCGTTCTAATCTAGTACAAATGGGAGTACTTCCTCTACAATATAAAGAGGGAGTAACCGCCGATAGTTTAAGGTTGGATGGTACCGAGCATTTCGATGTTGCAGTGGATGATTCAGTACAAGCACGACAAGAAATTCATGTTGTTGCCACCAAAACGGATGGAACGGTTATTGAATTTACCACAGACTGCCGCATAGATACTCCAGTTGAAGTAGATTACTACCGCAATGGGGGTATTTTACACACTGTACTGTTAGATTACGTTCAAAAAAACCAAGCTAATTAAAGAAAGCAGACGTCCCAAAGCGCCAACAACTTAAGTTGGATTTAGGACTATTTGGTTGGCAAATTGCTCATTGTGAACCGTTCGGCTAGTTTCCTCGAACTGACAGGTATGTATAGTAGAATTTGGATGAAAAGCTGTTTAAGCCATTGAAGCTTGGATTTTCGCCCCATTCTCATGTTCCAGTGAGCACGCCTAGCTACCTCAGTTACAACCGCATCGAAATTAGTCGAATACGAAGTGAGCGGTATTGGATTTTCCGAGGGCTCATACAGTACACCTTTGTTATTGAGTTTCTTGACATCTTTGGCCAGTTGCCATGCGCCCAACCATCCTAAATTCATTCCTTGTCCGCCTATAGGACTAACAACATGGGCGGCATCGCCCACTAGGAATAAACGATTTTTCTGTCTAAAGGCTGCTCTGTGGTGTTGTACACCAAAGCTACTAATCATTGAGCAAGAATCTGCATTGGGTCTTTCTCCAACCCGCTTATAAATGGCTTCACTAAGCCACTTCGGTTGTGGCTTTGATTGATAGTGTTCGGTCTTAATAACCCATCGTCTTTTTTGATCGGCGATGGGAAAGGATTCCACCAATCCCTCCGAAGTGATGTATACAAAAGGGGGAGATGGAAGGTATTCTGGGTCTGGGAAGTCTCCCATTGCGTAAGAATCGGGATATGGACTTCCCCTATAAGGTATACCCGCCATACTTCGGAGGGTGCTATTTTTCCCATCACAAGCAATTAGAATGGGGGTTCTATGTTCTTGTGAGTCGGTAAGTTGATTCTCAGTTGAATGCGGGACTTTATGTGAATAAACAACTAAATGGTCCCCATTATCCCGGTAACTAGTAACCTCGTAACCATATTTAATATTATGTGGGTAAAGCTCCTTAAAGGCATTCTTTAGTATAGCTTCGGTTTCATTTTGAGGGTGAATTAAAATGTATGGATGCTTTTGCCCAGACCGTTGAGTCGTCGAAAAATTAATCTCTCCAAGTTTTTTTCTTCCATTATGTGCAATCCCTTTGTCCACTCTAATACCTTTTTTTAAAAACTGACTCAATAGTCCCAATTCTTCCAGCATAACTAAACATGGCGGGTGGATACCTAGCGAACGTGTATCGGATATGGCCTCACTTCTTTTTTCCATAATGACACATTCAATTCCTTTTAGGTACAAGGATAATGCCTGAAATAAGCCCACTGGGCCTGCCCCAACGACTATAATCCGCGCTTTATTTTCTCCCACTTGAGACTTAGGCACGGCCATGTTCTCCCTCATATATTAACAACAGCCGAAAAGGAAATAATCTTTCTACCTTCCAACTCTCCGAGCTAAGAGTATCTAGTTCGTTCTTTCGAAAACTTTTCTTCAAACTAGTCCGTCCGTCTTGGTAAATAAATGATGATCTAAATCGTAAAGCAAATAGGCATAGACTAAAGAGAGTGTAAGCTAAACTACTACGTTCTAAATCATTACATATAACTTTCGTACCTAGTTCAGCACATTCGGTCAAAAATGGGGTGATTTCTGTTGAGGGTATATGGTGTAGGACATGATTATTCATGACTAAGTCTACTTTATGCCCACGATGTGCCAACTCAGTTGTAGATATGCACTCAAAAAATAACCCGATGGGCTTGTTTTTGTTCACTAACGCCGTTTCAGGTTGTACGGACCGGTTGGCCTTGGCCCACGCTATAGCGCGGTTATCAATATCTATGCCGGTAATATGTGAGCTAATCCCATCCTTTTTAAGCCATTGAAATAAGAAAAAGGCGATATCACCACCTCCACATCCTACATCAAGCACTTGAAATATTTTTCCCTGTTTCTGTATTTCTATTGCATGAGGGCGAATATACTTGGCATACACTCTATTCCACTGTGATACCCATCTATTTAAAGTATAGAAATCAGCATAGGTCTGTTTGAGTTGCTCACTATCGGCATTGGTAGCATCCATTTTTTCGATGAGATGGGCTTGTCGTTGGCTCAAATGAGTAAACATAGATTTTCTATCTGTATTCGATACGACGTAATAATGCGGTCTCTATACTTAAACCTGGACCGAAAGCCATAGCTAATGCAGTATCGTGCCCATCGCGAATATGGGCCTGAGAGGGTGGGCGTTTGAGAAGATCTTCCAAGACAAATAGTATCGTAGCGCTACTCATATTACCATGATTTTTAAGTACCATTCTAGATGCGTCTAAGGCTTGGTCGTTGAGCTCAAAACTCTGTTCTACTTTGTCTAAAATAGCTCGACCTCCAGGATGTATTGCCCAATATCCAATATCTTCCATCCCTAATCCAAAACTAGCAAAAAGGGGGTCAGTAATCGAATTCAAATTATTCTTAATTATATC